>CAZMLX010000023.1:0-17942 GCA_964567275.1 uncultured Thiopseudomonas sp.
GGTGCGGCCCGCAACATCGAGGAAGGCGGTTCGCTGACCATCATCGCCACAGCGCTGGTGGAAACCGGCTCGAAAATGGACGAAGTGATTTACGAGGAATTTAAAGGCACCGGCAACATGGAGCTGATTCTGGATCGCCGCATCGCCGAGAAGCGTGTGTTCCCGGCCATCAACTTCACCAAGTCCGGTACCCGCCGCGAAGAGCTGCTGACCACCGAGGACGAGCTGCAGCGCATGTGGATTCTGCGCAAGCTGCTGCACTCCATGGACGAGATTGCCGCCATCGAGTTCCTGCTCGACAAGCTCAAGGACACTAAAACCAACGATGAATTCTTCATGGCGATGAAGCGCAGCAAATAAGGGTAAAGGCCATGCAGTACGCAGATTTACGCGAATTTATCCAGGCGCTGGAACAGCGCGGCGAGCTCAGGCGCATCAGCCACGAAATTTCGCCGCAGCTGGAAATGACCGAAATCTGCGACCGCACCCTGCGCAAGGGCGGCCCTGCCCTGCTGTTTGAAAACCCGCAAGGTTTTGACATGCCGGTACTGGGCAACCTGTTTGGCACCCCCGCACGGGTGGCGCTGGGCATGGGCGCCGACAGCACCGACCAGCTACGCGAAATCGGCAAGCTGCTGGCGCAGCTGAAAGAGCCCGAGCCGCCGCGCGGCATCAAGGATGCCTGGGACAAACTGCCGATGTTCCGCAAGGTGCTGTCGATGGCACCCCGGGTGAAGAAGTCCGGCCCTTGCCAGGAAATCGTCATTGAAGGGGACGAGGTGGACCTGGGCAAGCTGCCCATCCAGACCTGCTGGCCTGGCGATGTGGCACCGCTGATTACCTGGGGGCTGACCATTACCCGTGGCCCCAATAAGCCACGCCAGAACCTGGGCATTTACCGCCAGCAGGTGATTGGCCGCAACAAGGTCATCATGCGCTGGCTCAGCCACCGGGGCGGTGCGCTGGATTTTCGTGACTGGTGCCTGAAAAATCCCGGCCAACCCTATCCGGTTGCGGTAGCGCTGGGCGCTGATCCGGCCACCATTCTGGGTGCGGTCACGCCGGTGCCGGACACCCTGTCCGAATATGCCTTTGCCGGCCTGCTGCGTGGCAAGCGCACCGAGCTGGTCAAGGCCATCGGCAGTGACCTGCAAGTACCGGCCCGGGCCGAGATTATTCTGGAAGGTCATATCCACCCGGGTGAAATGGCGGATGAAGGCCCTTACGGCGACCACACCGGCTACTACAACGAAGTGGACAGCTTCCCGGTGTTTACCATCGACCGCATCACCATGCGCAAAGACGCCATCTACCACAGCACCTATACCGGCCGTCCGCCGGATGAGCCGGCGATTCTGGGCGTGGCGCTGAACGAGGTGTTCGTGCCCATCCTGCAGAAGCAGTTTCCCGAGATTGTCGACTTCTATCTGCCGCCGGAAGGCTGTTCCTACCGCATGGCGGTGGTCACCATCAAAAAACAGTATCCCGGCCATGCCAAACGGGTGATGCTGGGGGTGTGGAGCTATCTGCGCCAGTTCATGTATACCAAGTTTGTGATTGTTACCGATGACGATATCAATGCCCGTGACTGGAATGACGTGATCTGGGCCATTACCACCCGCATGGACCCGTCCCGCGATACGGTGATGATCGACAACACGCCGATTGACTACCTTGACTTTGCCTCTCCGGTGTCCGGCCTGGGCAGCAAGATGGGGATGGATGCCACCCACAAGTGGCCGGGTGAAACCGATCGTGAATGGGGCCGGGCCATCGAGCAGGACCCGGCAGTGAAACAGCGGGTTGATGAATTATGGCAACAGCTGGGTATTGATTAGCCCGGTGTTGCATCTGGCCGACTACTGTAGCCGGGCAGGTGCCTGCAGCTTGAATAACAGAGATTTTATGCCGCAACCTGCGTACAGCAAGGCGGTATGACTGCCCATCACCTCAGAAGCTATGTCCGGGTGTGTCGGGCGGTAATAATAAATGGACAGATTCAGCACTGATGACAGGGGATGCATATGAAGCAAACCGATTTTGACATTCTGGTAGTGGGCGGCGGCGGAGCCGGTCTGCGTGCTGCCATTGCCGCCGCCGAGCAGGCCCAGCAAGACAACAGCCCGCTGCGTATTGGCCTGGTGTCCAAGGTCTACCCGATGCGCTCGCATACCGTGGCCGCCGAAGGGGGCGCTGCCGCCGTGACCCAGGAGCACGACAGCTTTCAGGCGCACTTTGACGACACCGTAATGGGGAGCGACTGGCTGGCCGAGCAAGGCGTAGTGGACTATTTTGTGCGCCATGCCCACCAGGAATTGGTGCAAATGGAGCACTGGGGTTGCCCCTGGAGCCGCAAGGACGACGGCAGCATTCAGGTGCGTCGTTTTGGTGGCATGAAGATCGAACGCACCTGGTTTGCCGCCGATAAAACCGGCTTCCACATGCTGCATACCCTGTTCCAGACCTCGCTCAAATACAAAGCCATCGAGCGGCTGGACGAGTTTTTTGTACTGGATCTGCTCACCGAAGGCGAGCGCATTGCCGGTGTGCTGGCGCTGGATGTAGCCAGCGGCGAACTGCACCTGCTGCGTGCCAAGGCAGTGATTCTGGCTACCGGCGGTGCCGGCCGCCTGTTCCGCTTCAACACCAACGGCGGCATTGTTACCGGTGACGGCATGGCCATGGCCTACCGTCATGGCGTGGCGCTGCGCGACATGGAGTTTGTCCAGTACCATCCCACCGGCCTGCCCGGCTCCGGCATCCTGATTACCGAAGCAGCACGTGGCGAAGGCGGCATTCTGACCAACAAGGACGGTTACCGCTACCTGCAGGACTACGGTCTGGGCCCGGAAACCCCGCTGGGCAAGCCGGAAAACAAATACATGGAGCTGGGCCCAAGGGACAAGCTGTCCCAGGCGTTCTGGCACGAACAGCAAAAAGGCCGCACCGGCAAGTACGGTGACAGCGATGTGACCTTCCTCGATCTGCGTCATCTGGGCGAGGCGCACATCAACGAGCGCCTGCCGCTGATCCGTGAACTGGCCAAGGCCTATGTCAACGTCGATCCGGTCAAGGACCTGATTCCGATCCGTCCGGCGGTGCACTACACCATGGGCGGCATCACCACCGATGCCAACTGTGAAACCAGCATCAAGGGTTTGTATGCTGCCGGCGAATGTGCCTCGGTCGGCCTGCACGGTGCCAACCGTCTGGGCTCCAACTCGCTGACCGAGCTGCTGGTATTTGGCCGGCTGGCCGGCGAACAGGCGGTAGCCCATGCCCGCCGTCACGAGCAGGCGGATTTGGCACCTTTGCAACAGCAGGCCGAGCGCCAGCAACAGCAACTCGATGAGCTGACCAGCCGCGACAGCAGCATCAACTGGGTCGAGATCAAGCGTGCCATGCTGAAAACCATGGAGGACGGCTGCGGCATCTACCGTGAAGAAGCCAGCATGCAGAAAACCCTGGATACCATCCGCTCGCTCAAGCAGCAGTATGCGAAAGCCGGCATCAAGGATGCCAGCAAGCAGTACAATACCGAGCTGCTGTACTTCCTGGAGCTGGGCTGCGGGCTGGACGTTGCCGAGGCTACCTGCATGGGTGCGTTGCAGCGTCGCGAGTCCCGTGGTGCCCACCAGCGTCTTGACGAGGGTTGCACCATGCGCAACGACGAACAATTCCTCAAGCACAGTCTGGTGTATTACCAGGGCGGCGCCGATGCCCGTCTTGAGTGGCAGGATGTGGATGTATCCATGTTGCCGCCGGGTGTGCGTGCCTATGGCGAAGCCGGCAAAGGAGGCCAAGCATGAAGACCATGGACATAAAGGTGCAGCGTTACCTGCCGGAGCAGCATAGCGAGCCGGTGGTAGAGAGCTACCAGGTACCCTATGACGACAGCACCTCGGTGCTGGATGCGCTGAATTTCATTAAAGAAGAGCAGGACTCCAGCCTGAGCTACCGCTGGTCCTGCCGTATGGCCATTTGCGGTTCCTGCGGTTTCATGATCAACGGCGAGCCCAAGCTGGGTTGCAAAGTGTTCCTGCGTGACTATGCAGCGGCCGGCACCCTGCTGATCGAGCCGCTGGCGCACTTTCCGGTCGAACGTGACCTGATTGTCGATCTTGAGCAGTTCATGCAGCATCTGGACGCCATCCAGCCCTATATCATCAAGGAACAGGCCAACGGCGTGACCGAAATGACGCCGCACAAGCAGACGCCTGCGCAAATGGACAAGTACCAGCAGTTTTCCGACTGCATCAACTGTGGCCTGTGCTATGCCGCCTGCCCGCAATTCGGCCTCAACCCCGAATTTATCGGCCCCGGCGCACTGGCACTGGCGCACCGTTACAACCTCGACAGCCGTGACGAAGGCCGTGCCGAGCGCATGCCGCTGATCGGCTCCGAAGAAGGAGCCTGGAGCTGCACCTTTGTCGGTTACTGCTCCGAAGTCTGCCCACAGTCGGTGGACCCGGCAGCGGCGGTCAACCAGGCCAAGGTGCTGTCGGCCCAGGACATGGTGATGCAGCTGTTCAGGAGGAAAAAATAATGAGTTACAAAACTGAACTGGGCCGTACCTGGTGGCTGAAAAACGCCGCTTTCAAGTCCTACATGCTGCGCGAAGCCACGGTGTTACCGCTGGTGTTTTTCATTCTGTGCATGCTGTGTGGCATTTACGCCCTAACCCAGGGCGAAGCCTCCTGGAACACCTGGGTGGGGGCCATGGGCAATCCGCTGGTACTGGCGCTCAATGCGCTGGCACTGGTGGCCAGCCTCTACCATGCGGCGACCTTCTTTGTGCTGTTTCCACGGGTGATGCCGATCCGTCTGGGCGGCAAAAAAGTGCCCGATAACCTGATTGTGGCTGGCCAGTGGGCCGGTGTCGCCGGTGTGTTTGCACTGGCAGCCTGGATTTTCTGGGGGGTGTTATGAGCAAGACAGTCAAACGCAGTGACGAACCGATCTGGTGGGCGCTGTTCAGTGGCGGCGGTGTGTGCTTTGCCGTCTTTGTACCGGCAGCGGTGTTCTTTCTGGCGCTGGCCTTGCCGCTGGGCTGGATTGAACTGAGCCATGCGCAGGCGCTAAAAGCCTTTGGCAGTATCTTTGCCGTGGTGTTTGTGGGTGCGGTGATCGCCCTGCCCGCCTTCCACGCCGCGCACCGTATCCGCCATGGCCTGTACGACCTCAAGTGTCAGGCCAAGAGTGCGATCAAATGGCTGGCCTATGGCCTGGCCTTTGTGGCCAGCGCCTATGCGGCGGTGAACTGGCTGATTTTCACCTTTTGCTGATCCGGTAATGGCAGGCACCCCTTGTCGCAAGGCGGGGGTGCCTTTGTTTTAAGCTGACTTCAAATGTGCGGGCTGTACCCGTGCAGTATGCAGGATGGTTATTGCAGCAACTGAAGTCCAACCTGGTAATTCATGTGGAAAACACCTCGATAGCAAACCTGGAATGCAAGGTACTGGCAATCAATAGCCTGGGGGCGGATGTGCATGAAGTCATCCTGCAATTGCCGGCCGGTTGTCAGCCGGATTACCGGCCCGGGCAGTACCTGCTGCTGGCCTCGCTGCATGGCCCGTTCAGTCCTTTTTCGATTGCCTCAGCGCCGGCCGAAGAGGGTCGTTTGCGGCTGCATATTCTGGCGGCCAATGATGAGCCGGCCAGTCTGCTGGCCGGGCTGAAAGCGGATGCAGTGGCCCGGGTGCAGCTGCCCTTTGGCGAGGTCCGGGTGGATGTTGCCCAGTCTGCGCCCCTGTTGCTGATTGCCGCCGGTACCGGTCTGGCGCAAATGCGCAGCATTGTCGAACAGGCTCGCCTGCAAGGCAGCCGGCGCCCCATTCATCTGTATTGGGGTGCCCGTACCGGGGCGGAGTTGTACCGGCTGGGCAGCGGAGAGCAGTGGCAGCAATTGCCGAACCTGCATTTTCATCAGGTGGTGAGCCATGATCCGGACTGGCCGGGACGCAAGGGTTTGCTGTACGAGGCGGTTGTTAGTGACTTGCCGGATCTGTCTGCATTCGAGGTGATCGCCAGTGGTTCGCCGGCCATGGTTTACGGCACACTGGATGCGCTGGTCGCCCACGGCATGCAGCCGCAGCAGATGCAGGCGGATGTCTTTAGCTATGCGCCAAGGCCAGAGTAATCATTGTTTTTGGGCTGCGGTGTGGCAGGCAGGGTGTTTTGTGCCTTCAGCGTGGCAGGCAGGGCGAGGCGCTTCGCAAAGCTGACGCAGCTGCGCCGAAGCAAGCTTCGTCACACCTGCTGATGCTTTGCTACGGCCTCGACCTGCCTGCGGATACACCGGGTCGTTTGGGGGAGGGTGGCCCGGCTTTGCCGGGCTGCTGTCGCTTCGCTAGCAATCTTTCCGTCGTTACCCGGCTTGACCGGGTGACCTCCTTCAAAACAACACTGACTGGATAGCGCCGTTATTCTCGTTCAGCGAAGCGTAGTCGCAGAATCTACTCTCTCGTCATTCTCGCGTTTTGTGCAGCAAAATCGCAGAATCCATGGGGTTGGTTTTGGCTTCGGTGTGGCAGGCAGGCTGAGGCACTTCACAAAGCTGACGCAGCCGCGCCGAAGCAAGCTTCGTCACACCTGCTGATGCTTTGCTACGGCCTCGCCCTGCCTGCGGATACACCGATTCGTTTGAGGGAATGGCCCAGCTTTGCTGGGCTGCTGTCGCTGTGGGGCGGGCCATTGTTGGCGCTGGATGACGTTCTTTTGATTACTCCTTGCTCAGCTTAGAGCAGCCGTAGGTGCGAATTTATTCGCACCTACAAATCCAGCAGCCAGACCATTGCCGTCATCACCCGACTTGATCGGGTGATCTATTTCAGAACACTTGCTTTGTCATTCTCACGCAGCGAAGCGGAGTCGCAGAATCCATAGCTGTTTTTAGGTTTCTGCGTGGTAGTCAGAGGTTTTTTTTGACTTCGGTGTGGCAGGCAGGGTAAGGCGCTACGCAAAGCTCGCGTTCCTGCGCCGAAGCACGCTTCGCCACGTGAACAAGGCTTTGCTTCGGCCTCGCCCTGCCTGCGGATACACCGATTCGTTTGAGGGAATGGCCCAGCTGTGCTGGGCTGCTGTCGCGGTGGTGGCTGTTGGTTAACTGTTTTCTTCTGGTTGCTATGCGGACTTGCAAAGGGAAGACGCTCCCAGGCTTAACACCTGTGCGAATTTATTCGCACCTGCGGGAGCTGTGCTCTGTTTCAATGCATTAGCCCTGATTGGCTTTATCAAAACGGCTTTCCATTTCTAGTAGTTTCAGCTTGCGGTCTACGCCCCAACGGTAGCCGGAAATACCGCCGTCGCTGCGCAGAACCCGGTGGCAGGCGACTGCCAGCGCAACCGGGTTGCTGGCGCAAGCACGGGCCACGGCGCGTACCGCTTTGGGTTTGCCCATTTTTTGGGCAATATCGGTGTAACTCAGGGTAGTGCCCAGCGGGATCTGTTGCAGGATGTCCCACACCTGCATCTGGAACGGGGTACCGGTCAGGTGCAGGTCCAGCTTGAGTTCATGATCAGGGCAGTCGAGAAAACGGGCCACCTGCTGTAAGGCATCCAGCGTGCGGGGATCGTTATCATCCAGCAGGGTTGCTTTGGGGAAGCGTCGCGCCAGATCGGTACGCAATTCGTCGGTACTGTCGCCCAGCAGGACAGCGCAGACTCCCAGCGCATCTCGGGCCACCAGCAGTGCGGCAAAGGGATGACTTTGCACGGCAAAATGAATAGAGTCGGACATTGCGCAGCTCCACTATGAGGTAGTGCCCTAGCTTACTGCCAGCTAAAGCCGGCGTACAATGCGCTTTTTGGAATCGGAGTATCAGCCCATGGCCAAATTACTGGACAAACCGGAGCAACCTGGCGAATACGATTGCTGTGAAAGCGCCTGCGAGCCTTGCGTATGGGATTTCTATTACGAGGAACTGGCCGCCTGGCAGCAACAGCAGCAGGCGCTTAAGGCTGCCGAAACACAAGGCGAGAGCAAGGAAGATTAGCCATGGCCAAAGGCTGGGGTAGCGAAGACGCCGGCAGCGAGCAAATGCAGTAAACCCTGGAAGATGCCGTGAGCCAGGCGCGCAGCCAGTTGCCCAGCGGTACCAGTGCCACCCATTGCGATAACTGTGAAGCGCTCATTCCCGAAGGCCGCCGCCAGGCGCTGCCGGGAGTTCGCCTGTGCGTGGCCTGCCAAAGCGCACTGGATGCCCAGGCTCGTAGATAGCAGCACTCATAGCCTGTAAAGAGCCACCCGGTCAAGCCGGGTGACGACGGAGAGACTGGTAGCGCAGCGACAGCAGCCCGGCAAAGCCGGGCCACCCTCCCCAAAACGACCCGGTGTATCCGCAGACAGGGCGAGGCCGCAGCAAAGCATCAGCAGCTGTGACGAAGCTTGCTTCGGCGCGGCTGCGTCAGCTTTGCGAAGCGCCTCGCCCTGCCTGCCACACCGAAGTCAAAAAAATTAGCCAATACCCGGCGGCGTACGCCCAAACCAGACAATGGCAAAGGCACAAAACAGGCTGAGGCCAATCACAAACCAGACAAAGCGTTTTAGCCGGCGCTCTTTGTGTCGTTGCTGTTGTTTGGGCAGGGCCATGCCGCAGTGCCGGCAGCTGGCCTGGGTGTCCGCAGTGTCCTGGTGGCAAAAAAGGCAGGTGGCCATGGGTGTCCTCGCGGGGCTGAATGGGTTGGCACAGCATAGGGCCGGCAGCGGATGCCGGCCATGATCAAAACAACCCTATTCGTAGTTTTCCAGCCGGTCACGGTCCAGAATGCAGATCAGCCGCCCATCCACCCGGATGATGCCTTCATGGCTGAGGTGATGGATGATGCGCGAAAAGGTTTCCGGCTGGATCGACAACTGGCCGGCAATCAGCCGCTTGGCGATCGGCAGCTCGAAGCTGGGGGTCGAGCAGGTGCTGCAGGAGCGCAGCGCCTGTGACAACAGGTAACGGATCACCCGGTGGGTGGCGTTTTTCAGCGACAGGATTTCAATTTCATTGATGCGGGTATGCAAGCGGATGGACAGTGCTGCCAGCAGCGCAGAGGCCAGCCCCGGGCTTTCCCGGATCAGGTTCATGTAGGTGTCCGCCGACAGCAGCAACAGCTGGGACGGCGCTACTGCCTGGGCGGTGGCCACATAGTTTTTGGTGTCCATGAACATCATTGCTTCGGCAAAGGTTTTGCGGTCGCCAATGACTTCAAACACCTTTTCCTGGCCGTCCGGGGTCAGGCGGTAAATCTTGATGCTGCCGGAAATGACAAAGCCGAAGTGCTGGCAGGTATCACCCTGGCGAAACACATATTCATCTTTGTCCAGGTTGAGCAGCTGGCTTTCTTCCAGCAAATGGCTCATCTGGGCGTCAGTCAGGGGCTGAAACAGATGATGCTCACGCAGGATTTTCTGGTGCAGCGGGTGGGGTTCCATGCAAACCTCAAGAGGCAACGCTTACGGGGCTGCAAGATTAGCATATCCGGCACGCCAAGGGGCGCAGGCCTTTACCAGTCGCAAAAGCAGCCGGTGGCCAGGGTGTTGGCGGCGGCTACCCGGCGGCCCTGTTTTAGCGCTTCCAGTATGGGTTCGATAAAACTGTTGCTGGAGGTGCAGACCGCCCCCTCGCTGTAGGGGCCAAAGTAGGCCAGCTCGCCACTGCGATCAAAGATGGCCACCGCCGGGCTGGCCGGCAACTGGTCACTGCCGGGCAGGCTGTGCAGGTGCTGCATGCCCTGCAAAGGAGCGGGCAGCTGGCCACGGCTGCCGGCTTTCTGGACATGGTAAAAGCTGACTGCGTCGCCGTAGTTTTGCATCATTTCCGCCAGATGCTGCTGGTTGCCGCTATTGCAGGGGCAGGCCGGCTCCCAGAAATGTACCAGCCGTATGTTGCCGGGGCCGGCCAGGCTATCGGGCAGGCGCAGGCTGTCACCGGTAAACAGGGTGGCATCTGCGCTGAACGGGCGGATATAGCGGCTTTTGTACCACCAGAGTGCCGTTACCAGGGCGCAGCCCCAGAGCAGGATAATGGTGGCAATCAGCAGCTTGTTGCGCATGAGGGTGGATCTCGCAGGTGACGTAAGCAGGCAGAGCACATAGACTGCCACGTTGTCGTTAAATTCCCATCGTGCTTTTTGTCGCAGGGCCCCTATGCCGGACCTTAACCCGCCTCTTGATCATGCCGCCTGGTCGGCGTCCCGTTTGCCGCCGTTTGCCACCACCGCTTTCCGGGAGCCGGACTGGGTGCAACATTGGCGCAACTATTACCAGCTGGACTTTGCCGCCAGCGGGCCGGGCGTTGACCAGCAGCTGGGTCGGCTCGACGTGGCCGGTTATCAGCTGGCAGTGCAGTTGTACCGGCCCTTGTCGGGGTTACAGGGCAGCTGCATTATTTTGCATGGCTACTATGACCATATGGGACTGTATGGCCACCTGTATGCCTGGGCGCTGCAGCAGGGGCTGGCGGTACTGACCTGTGATTTGCCGGGCCATGGCTTGTCATCCGGTGCCCGCGCCAGCATTGGTTCGTTTGCCGAATACCGGCAGGTGTTACAGGCGTTGCTGGCATTGGCCATGCGGCTGCACTTGCCACAGCCCATGCACCTGATTGGCCAGAGCACCGGTGCTGCCATCGGTCTGGATCTGGCGCTACATGACTGGCCGTCACAGCTGGGCCGGCTGGTGATGCTGGCGCCGCTGATCCGGCCGCGGGCCTGGAATCAGGGCCGGTTGCTGTATCACAGTCTGCGTCCCTTTGTGCGGCAGATCCCGAGGCGCCGTTCGCAAAACTCGGGCGACACCGAGTTTCTGCAGCGGGTGCAGCAGGACCCGCTGCAGCCCGGGGTGCTGCCAACCGCCTGGGTCGGGGCACTTTCGCAGTGGATTCCCCGGATTGAGCAGGCGGCCCCGGTTGGCCTGACACCCCTGATCGTGCAGGGCGATGCTGACCGTACCGTTGACTGGCAACATAATTTGACGGTGCTGCAAGACAAATTTGCCAGCCCGCAGATCTGCATGCTGCCCGGTGCGCAGCATCATCTGGTCAACGAACTGGAGCATTATCGCCAGCAGGGGTTCGAGTTTATTGGCCGGCATTTGTGAGTGAAACACTTCATATTCTATTTAAGAATAAGTGAATGACTAATAACTCTTTGCTGGCTATAAGCTGGTCGGCGTAGCATTACGCTCCTCAAAGGTCCATTCACCCGATTCCGAGGAGCCGACATGACCCGCCTGACCGTACAAACTCTGGAAACCGCCGCCCCCGAGGCTGCCGAGCGCTTGCAAGCCGCACAAAAAGCCAACGGCTTTATTCCCAACCTGCTGGGTGTGCTGGCCAATGCGCCCACAGCCCTGGAAACCTATCAGGTGGTTGGTGCCATCAACGGCCGTACCAGCCTGTCGCCTGCCGAGCGTGAGGTGATTCAGATTACCGCTGCCAGCCGTAACGGTTGCGGCTTTTGCGTTGCCGGCCACACCAAGCTGTCGCTCAAGGCGCTCAAACTGGACGAAAAGCTGGTTGCCGACCTGCGTGCCATCAACCCGCTGGACGATCCCAGGCTTAATGCACTGGCCCAGTTCACCCTGGCACTGATTGACCAGCGTGGCCAGGTATCCAGCGAGCAGCTGCAAGAGTTCCTGGCCGCCGGTTACGGCGAGCAGCAGGTACTGGAAGCGGTGCTGGGTGTCAGTCTGGCCACCCTGTGCAACTACGCCAACAACGTGGCACAAACCCTGATCAACCCGGAACTGCAGGACTTCGCATGACCAGCCACGCCCAGCCTGTGGATCTGGAACAGGTCCGCACCTATATCCGTGACCAGCTGGCACCGCTGGTTGAAGCCATTGACCGCGAAGGTGTGTATCCGCGCGAATTCATGCACGGGCTGGGCCAGCTGAACGGTTATGCGGCAGTGGCTCCGGTCGAATACGGGGGGCTGGGCGCGAGCCTGGCCGACCAGATCGAGGTTACTGCCCTGGTATCGGAAACCTGCGGATCCACCGGCTTTGTGGTTTGGTGTCAGGCCGTCTGCGTCTGGTACCTGACCCACTGTCCCAACGAAGCGGTGCGTGCCCGCTACCTGTCAGCGGTGGCCCGTGGCGAGCTGTTGGCCGGTACCGGCATGTCCAACACCGTCAAGCACCTGTCCGGCATCGAGGCCATCCGCCTCAAGGCACGGCGTGATGGCGACGGCTATCGCATCGACGGCGTGCTGCCCTGGGTTTCCAACCTGGCTGAGAACCAGCTGATCATTGCTGCTGCGGCGCTGGACGAGGGTGGTTACATCATGTTTGCCGCCGAGCTCGATCCGCAGCAGATTGACCTGCGTGCCTGCCCGACCTTTTCCGGTCTGGAAGGCACCCATACCTTCAACGTACGCTTCCGTGATACTGCGGTAGCCGCCGATCAGGTGCTGGCCCATGCCGACCAGTTTGCCGCCCATATTCAGCGTATCAAGCCGGGCTTCTGCCTGAGCCAGATCGGCATGGGCGCCGGCATCATTCGTACCAGTATCAGCAGCATCGAGCGCTTTAACCGTAGCCTGGAGCACGTCAACTGCTTTCTGGACGACCAGCATGACGAACTGGAGGCCGAGCTGAATGCCCTGCTGGACGAAACCTGTGCCCTGGCTCGCCAGGCCGATACCAACACCACCAACATGCTGGCGGTGCTGCGCCTGCGTGCCCGTGCTGCTGAACTGAGTCTGGACGCCACCCGCTCCGAGGCGCTGCATACCGGTGCCCGTGGTTACCTGATGAACCATGGTGCCCAGCGCCGCCAGCGCGAGGCATTGTTTGTGGCTATTGTCACCCCGGCCCTGAAACACCTGCGCAAGGACATCCGTGCGCTGGAACAGGCGGGTTGAGGTGGTCATGAGTGGTGCGCAGCAGGTGCTGCAGGCAGACAATATCCTGCTCGACTACGTGCAGGACAACGGCAGCCGCAAACAGGTACTGACCGGTTTTTCCATGCAGGTCACAGCCGGCGAGATTGTCGCCGTACTGGGCCCCAGCGGAGTGGGCAAATCCACCCTGCTGCGGGTATTGGCCGGTTTAAAGCAACCGTCGGCCGGCGAGGTACGGTTACACGGCAAGCCGGTCACCGGGCCACACCCGCGGCTGTCGTTCATGTTTCAGGACCCCAGCCTGCTGCCCTGGCTCAACCTGGAGGCCAATGTCGGCTTTGGCCTGGATTTTCGCAGCCAGCCGCAGCTGGACAAGGCGGCCCGTCGCCAGCGGGTACTGGATGCCATTGCCGAGGTACGCCTGAGTGATGCCCGCAAGCTGTATCCGCGCGAGCTGTCGGGCGGCATGGCCCAGCGGGTGGCACTGGCCCGCAGCCTGGCCCGTCAGCCAGAGCTTTTACTGCTGGATGAGCCGTTCAGTGCGCTGGATGAAGTGATCCGTGCCGAAATGCAGCAGCTGTTGCTGGAGGTTTGCCTGCGCCACCACACCGCCGTGGTGATGATTACCCATGATATTGACGAAGCCCTGCTGCTCGCCGACCGGGTGATTTTGCTGGGCGGACAGCCGGGCCGATTGCTGCGCGAGTGGACGCCACCGGTTGAACGTCCCCGAAATCCGGCCAGCGAAACGCTGGCGCTGATGCGGCTGGACATCCTGCAAACCCTGCAGTCTGCACTGAAACCGCCGGTGGATATGGACAGCTGGATGCCGACGATTTGATCCTTTGATGTTTTTTGAGGTGTTGCCATGTGCGGTTCCTGTGATGTTCCCGGTCATGCCGGCTTTAACCGCCGTGACTTTCTGAAACTGGCCGGTCTGTTTACCGCTGCCGGTGCCCTGCCGTTGCTGAGCCAGCTGCAGCAGGCTCAGGCTGCCGAGCCGGATGCGCCGGTGCGGATCGGCTATCTGCCGATTACCGATGCCGCCCCCCTGCTGGTGGCTCACCATCAGGGGCTGTTTGCCGAGCTGGGGCTCAACGTGGAAAAACCCCGCATGTTCCGCAGCTGGGCCCAGCTGGTGGAAGCCTTCCTCAGCGGCGGCGTCAATCTGGTGCACGTACTGGCACCGATGGCGATCTGGTCCCGTTATGGCGCAGGGTCGGCCACCAAGGTGGTGGCCTGGAACCACATCAACGGTTCCAGCCTGACCGTGGCCGCCGGTAACGGCATTGACCGCATCGAGGATCTGGGCGGCAAAACACTGGCGATTCCCTTCTGGTATTCCATCCACAACCTGGTGCTGCAGCTGGTGTTGCGCAAGCACGGGCTGGAGCCCATTACCCAGGGTACGCCCGGGCCGAAGCAGGTGGCGCTGAGCGTGATGGCGCCGTCCGACATGCTGCCCGGTTTGGCTGCCGGCAGTATTGCCGGTTATATAGTGGCCGAACCTTTCAATGCCGCTGCCGAGCTGAACGGCGTGGGCAAGGTGTTGCGCTTTACCGGCGATGTCTGGAAAGACCATGCCTGCTGCGTAGTGCAGATGCACGAGGCCGATCTGCAACAACGCCCCGAATGGAGCCAACAGGTCGTCACCGCCCTGGTGCAGGCGCAGGCCTGGATGCGAGAGCACCGTGAACAGACGGTGGCCATTTTGAGCAAGGACAACCCGGCAGGTTATACGCCCCATACTGCTGAAACCCTGTCCCGCGTGCTGCTGGGCGATCTGGCCCAAACCAGCAGCGGCCTGATCCAGCACCCCGACTGGCAGCAACAGCGCATTGATTTTCAGCCCTACCCCTTTGCCAGCTACACCGAGCAACTGGTAACGCTGCTCAAGGATACGGCCGTCAAGGGCAGTACCCGTTTTTTACAAAATCTGGACCCGGCTTTTGTGGCTCGTGATCTGGTCGAGGATCGCTTTGTGCGTCACGCCATTGAGCTGCAGGGCGGCATGGCCGCTTTCGGGTTGCCGGACAGCTTCCAGCGCCAGGAGATCATTCAGCCATGACCGCTAGCTCTTCTGCCCTGCCCGCTTCGGCCAGGGGCCGCCTTTCACGCCCGCTGCTTCGCCATGGTCGCCAGCTGGCACTGACCCTCAGCGGCCTGCTGGTACTGGCCGGCCTGTGGCAACTGGGCATCTGGCAGCTCCAGCAAAGCCTGCCGCTGGCGCGCATGCTGGCACCCGTACCGGCGCTGGAAACCCTGGTCGAACTGGTCGGCAGCGGCGAGATTCTGGGCGATGTGCTGGCCAGCCTGCGCCGTGTACTGCTGAGTCTGTGTCTGGCGCTGGCGGTCGGTATTCCGGTGGGGCTGGCGGTGGGTTTCTGGCAGCGCTTTGATGCCGCCACCAGCGGTGCCTTCCAGTTTCTGCGCATGATCTCGCCGCTGTCGTGGATGCCGATTGCAGTGATGATCTTCGGCATTGGCGACTCGCCGGTGTACTTTTTGCTATGCATGGGTGCGGTGTGGCCGGTGATTCTCAATACCGCCGCCGGCGTGCGCAACCTGGACCCGCGCTGGCTGATTCTGGCGCAGAGCATGAGCGCCAGCCGCAGCGAACTGCTGCTACGGGTGGTACTGCCCGGCATTCTCGGCAGCGTGCTGACCGGCACCCGGCTGGCCATCGGCATGATCTGGGTACTGTTGGTGCCCTGTGAAATGCTGGGCGTCACCTCGGGACTTGGCTACTTCATCCTCGACACCCGCGACCGACTGGCCTATTCCGAACTGATGGCCGCCATCCTGCTGATCGGTATTCTGGGCTACCTGCTCGACAGCCTGGCCCGGCAGGTGCAAAGGCGCTGGGCCTGAGCGGCTGGCTAACGCCGCAGGCAGTCTGCAAGGGCTTGCGACAAGTCGCCATGGTGCCAGTCGAACCCGGATTGTGCGGTGCGCAGAGGGCGCAGGTTCTGGCTGCCCAGCAGCAGTACCGAGCGTTCGCCCAGTAACCCTTTCAGTAGCCAGCCCGGGGCTGGCAGCAGTGCGGGTCGCCCGACAGCACGGGCCAGACAGCGGGTGAACTCGGCGTTGGTGGCCGGTAGCGGAGCGCAGGCGTTGTAGACGCCACTGCACGCGCTGCTGTGCAACAGATGCACGATCAGCCGCAGCAGATCGTGCAGATGAATCCATGGCATCCATTGCCGCCCGTTACCCAGTCGCCCGCCCAGTCCCAGCCGGAACGGCAGACGCATGCGGGCCAGCAGGCCGCCCTCGGCCGCCAGCACCGGCGCTATGCGCAACAGCACCACCCGGCTGTTGGTTTCGGCTTGCCGGGCAGCAGTTTCCCAGTCCTGACACAGCTGACTGGCAAAGTCGTTGCCGCCGGGCAGGCTGTGCTCGTCCAGCAGCGTATCGCCACAATCGCCATACCAGCCGCTGGCCGAGGCGGAAATCAGCGTGGCGGGTGGCTGGCTCTGGCGCTGCATCCATTGCACCAGCGTGTCGGTCAGGCCGATGCGGCTGTCCCGCAGTTGCTGGCGGCGCCCGTTGCTCCAGTGACGGTCAACAATGGGTGCGCCGGCCAGATTGATGACCGCATCAAAGGCGGGTTGCTGGTCGAGCTGCGCCAGGCTGCCGACACCGGTTGCGCCGTTGCACAGGGCGGCAACCTGCCCGGGGCGGCGACTGAGTACGCTGATGCTGTGACCCTGCTGCTGCAGCTGTTGGCACAGGGCGCGGCCAACCATGCCGGTACCGCCGGTAATCAAGATATTCATGGATGCTCCTCAGTGGCTGCCCCTTTTGTCCGTATGCCGGATGGTGGAAGCTGGTTTTAAAAATTGTACAAATATTTATTTTGTATACTGTATAGTTATACAAAAATAGGTTTTGAACAATAATTCATTGCTGCAAGACTCAGTACTGTACGCATGCTGGAGGCTGCCAAATGTCGCACAAGGGTTTGTTGCTGATCAATCTGGGCTCGCCCAAATCCACCGCTGTTGGCGATGTCCGCAGCTATCTGAACCAGTTTCTGATGGATCCCCATGTCATCGATCTGCCCTGGCCACTGCGGCGCTTGCTGGTGGGGCTTATTGTACTGCGCCGCCCGGCACAGTCGGCGGCAGCGTACCAGGAAATCTGGTGGCCCGAGGGTTCACCGCTGGTGGTCAATAGTCAAAGGCTGCAGCAACAGGTACAGACGCTGTGGAGCGAGGGACCGGTGGCGCTGGGTATGCGTTATGGCGAGCCATCCATTGAGCGTGCCATGGCCGAACTGCTGGCGCAGGGCATTGACGAGCTGGTGGTGGCACCGCTGTATCCCCAGTATGCCGACAGCACCACTAAAACTGCACTGGAAGAGGTCAGGCGTGTGCTGGCAGGGCGCAGTGTTGCGTTGAAGGTGCGGGTGTTGCCGGCTTTTTATGATGATGAGCGCTACCTGTCTGCGCTGACAGAGAGTGCCCGTGCAAGTCTGGCACAGCCCTTTGACCATCTGCTGCTAAGTTTCCATGGCCTGCCCGAGCGTTACTTGCAGAAGATCGACCCCGAGAAAAATCACTGTCTGCAGTCTGCCGACTGCTGTGAACGGGCGTCTGCTGCGGTGTTGGCGACCTGTTACCGTGCCCAGTGCCTGCGTAGCGCTCGTCTGTTTGCGCAGCAGGCAGGTCTGGCCGACGGCCAATGGTCGGTGGCCTTTCAGTCCAGGCTGGGCCGTGCCAAGTGGATTGAACCCTATACCGAGCAGGTGCTCGGCGAGCTGGCGGACAAGGGGGTGAAAAAACTGCTGGTGATGTCGCCGGCCTTTGTTGCCGACTGTGTGGAAACCCTGGAAGAGCTTGGCCTGCGGGCGCGGGAAACCTTTATTGCGGCGGGCGGTGAAGACCTGCAGTTGGTGCCCTGTCTCAATGATTCGCCCGACTGGGCTGCCAAACTGGTGCAAATGTGCCAGGACAGCGCAATGCTGGTTGAACTATAGGTGTGCGGGCAATACCGACCGGCTATTTGGGCCGGTCTGGTGGCGGATCAGCGTGCCTTGCTGGCTTGTTGAAATACCTCAATCGCCCGTGCCCGACTGCTTTTCAAATCCACAATAGGTGCCGGATAACCAC
>CAZMLX010000024.1:0-17679 GCA_964567275.1 uncultured Thiopseudomonas sp.
AGCCGCCACGCCTGCACCCGTCCGAGGCGCTACCTGCCTCCGGCCTGCTGCTGGCCTGCATTGCGCTGAGCATTGCCGCCGGGCCCGCCAGCAGCTATATGGATCGCACCGCCAGCGCCCTGCATGAGCCGCAGCTGTATATCGAACGGGTGCTGTCGACCCGGCCGGTCACCACGGAGGACGCGCCATGAAACGCTGGTTGCCCACCCCGCTGATGTCACTGGCGCTCTGGTTGCTGTGGCTGATGCTGAACCAGAGCCTGGCGCCGGTGCATGTCCTGTTTGGCGGTTTGCTGGCGGTGGCAGTGCCGCTGCTGGTAGCGCCGCTGCGCCCGACGCCGGTACGGGTATCGCGCCCGCTGGTGGCGATCCGCCTGCTGTTTTATTCGCTGCTGGAAATCCTGCGCTCCAGTTTCAACGTGTGCATGCTGATCCTGTTCAGCAAAAAGGGCCTGAACTCGAAGTTCATCCGCATCCCGCTGGACTTGCGTGACCCGCACGGGCTGGCGATTCTGGCCTGCATCATCAACTCCACGCCGGGCACGGTCTGGGTGGAAATCATTCCCGACAGCCATGATCTGGCGCTGCACGTGTTTGACCTGCACGACACCCAGTGGTGGATCGACATGATCAAAAGCAAGCTGGAGCAACCGCTGATCGAGATTTTTGAACAGGAGGCAGCATGAGCGTGCAGCTGTTGACGCTGGCGCTGGGCTTTGCCCAGCTGTGTGTGCTGCTGGCGATGGTATTTTGCGTCATCCGCCTGCTGCGCGGCCCCACCGCCCAGGACCGGATTCTGGCGCTGGACTCCTTGTGGATGGCAGCGATGCTGTTCATTTTGCTGCTGGGCATCGGCTTTGCCAGCACCGTCTATTTCGAGGCGGCACTGCTGATTGCCCTGACCGGCTTTGTGTCGTCGATTGCGCTGGCCAAATTCCTGATGCGTGGCGAGGTGATTGAATGAGCAACTCCATGATGTCCGGCATGCACGACATGTCGCTGTGGCTGGCGGTGCCGGTCAGCCTGTTGCTGGTACTGGGCGGGTTGATTACCCTGACCGGCGCATTAGGCCTGCTGCGGCTGCCCAACTTCTATCAGCGCATTCACGGCCCGGCGGTGTACATCACCGTTGGCACCGGCTGTTTCCTGATTGCCTCGATGCTCTACAGCAGCGTGGCGCTGCAACGGCCAATCGTGCACGAGCTGCTGATTACCGGCTTTGTCATCCTCACCGCGCCGGTGGTGTCGATGATGCTGATGCGCGCTGCCGTGTACCGTGACCTGCGCAAGGGCAACACCGACAATACGCCGGGGAACGCCTACAAGTTCCCCCGCGAACACTAACCGCCCCACTGGAGCGACCCTTTCATGAACAGACGCTGGACCATCGCCCTGATTCTGCTGGCCATCTATGCCGGCTGGTCACAGTGGCAGAAACGTGCAATACGGGTCAGCACCCCCGACATGATTGCGCCACACGAGCCGGTGCAGGAAAACCTTGGCAGCCGCCATGCGCCCAGCTTTCAGTTGAAGGACTACAGCATCCAGGCGCAGGCCCGTTACCGCATCGAAGCCCGGCTGCTCAGCCGCGAGCCTTACCGTTTCGGGCGTGAAGCCGACCTGTCGCCGGTGGATTTTGCCCTTGGCTGGGGCCCGATGTCGGCCAACTCGCTGCTGGAGCAAATGAGCATCACCCAGAGCGGCCGCTTTTACCGGTTGCGCTGGGATTCCCTGACGGTGCCACCAGCGGTGGTCATGCAGCATTCGGCCAACACCCATATCATTCCGGCCGACCGCTCGGTTGCCCGGCAAATCGACAAAATGCGGCCCGGCCAGGTGGTCAGCCTGAGTGGCTATCTGGTCAATGTCACAGCCCCCGACGGCTGGCGCTGGAACAGCTCACTGACCCGCAACGATACCGGTGCCGGTGCCTGTGAGCTGTTCTGGGTGGAGTTGGCGCAGGTCATCGGCCCCTGAGCGGGCTGTATCAGCACTACCGGCACTGAAAACCACCAACACTGGCGTCAAACCTGTTTTTTAGGCAAGATGACCAGTCATTTTATCCACACGACTCAAGAGGCTATGCCCCATGCAGCGTTTTCTTAGCATTACCCTGGCCCTGTTCATTGGCCTGACCTTCAGTTTCGACGCCGAAGCCCGCCGCGGTTTTGGCGGCGGCAAATCCTTTGGTTCGGCACCCCGCCACCAGCAGGCCAAACCTCAGCCGCAACAGCAAAAAGCAGCCCCCCAAGCGGGCAAGGCAGCTGCTACTTCTGGTGCCAGCAAGTGGCTGGGCCCGCTGGCCGGTATCGCTGCCGGTGGCCTGTTGGCATCCATGCTGTTTGGTGACGGCTTTGAAGGCTTCCAGTTGCTGGATTTCCTGGTGTTGGCCGGCATAGCCTTTCTGATCTTCAAATTGCTGGCAGCCCGCCGCCGCCCCCAGTTGCAAACCGCAGCTGCCGGAGCGCCCATGCAGCGCGAAACACTGACCGGCAACAACGCTTTTGGCGGTTTTGGCAACGCCACCCCGGTTGCCAGTGCAGCGCCGGTGATGCAGGCTCCCGCCTGGTTTAATGCCGACAGTTTCGTGGCTGCCGCCCGTGACCATTTCAACCAGTTGCAAATGCACTGGGATGCCAATGAAATGGACAAGATTGCCGAGTATGTAACCCCGGAAATGCTGGGCTTTCTGAAACAGGAGCGTGACAGCCAGGGTGAGGGTTACCAGTCCACCTACATTGACAATCTGGAGGTGCAACTGGACGGTGTAGAAGAACTGGACGGCCATACCGTGGCCACCCTGTCGTTCAGCGGCATCAGCAAGAGCTCGCGCTTTGACAAGGGTGAAGCCTTCAGCGAAAGCTGGAACATGGAGCGCCGCAATGGCGACAACCAGCCCTGGCTGATTGCCGGTATTCGTCAAAACATGTGATCTTTATCGCCCCAGCTACGCCGGCATCAGTGGCGTAGCTGCGGTTGGTGCAGGCACACCCGGTTGCGCCCCTCCGATTTGGCCTCATACATGGCCAAATCAGCCTGGTGCAGCAAGCTGTCTACGCTGTGCTCATAACTGCCAAACAGCACCACGCCAATACTGGCACTGCAACTGTGCTCAATCTCGCCCAAATGATAGGGCTGCCCCAGTACATGGCGAATTTTTTCTGCCAGCCGCAGCGCCCGGGCGCATGACTGCTCCCGGCTCTCGCCCAGGGCATCGAGAATAACCACAAACTCGTCCCCGCCCAGACGGCCTACGGTATCCCGTTGCCGCACTGAAGCCTTGAGCCGCTGCGCAACCTCGATCAGCAACTGGTCACCAGCCTCATGGCCATGACTGTCATTGAGCGGTTTGAAGTTGTCCAGGTCCAGAAACAACAAAGCGGC
Source organism: uncultured Thiopseudomonas sp. (assembly GCA_964567275.1). GTDB lineage: Bacteria > Pseudomonadota > Gammaproteobacteria > Pseudomonadales > Pseudomonadaceae > Thiopseudomonas. The sequence goes on from CAZMLX010000024.1 coordinate 3,384, forward strand.
ATAGAAACCACTCTGGCTGCTGGCTGCCTGCACCTGCTGCAGCCGCTGACGGATCAGCCGGCGATTGGGCAACCGCGTCAGTTCATCATGCAACGCCTGTTGCCGGATCGACTCTTCGGTACGCTTGCGGTCGGTAATATCCAGTACCACCCCTACCATGCCAACCAGCTGGCCATCGTGGTCATGCACTTGCGCCTTGTGAAACAGCACATCACGCTCGTGACCATCACTGTCGATCATCTTGCCCTCGTATTCCTGGATCGGCTGCTGACCGTCCATCAGCTCACGGTCACGGGCGTCATAGGCCCGTGCCAGTTCCGGATCCCACAGCTCAAATACAGTGCGCCCGATCAGTTTTTCCCGTTGCTGGCCGGTCCAGTCCAGAAAGGACTGGTTGCAGTCCATATAGCGGCCTTCGCAATCCTTGTAAAACACCGGTAACGGAATCGCCTTCAGCATGCTGCTGCTAAAGGCTTCGCTGCGGGCCAGCGCCTGCTCGATCCGCCGTCGCTCGGAAATGTCGTAAATGATGGAAAACAGAAAATCGCCGTCGTCGGTATGCACCGGCGAAGAATGCACTTCAACATCCCTGATTTCGCCATTGGCCAGGCGATGCCGAAACACGAAGTAATTGCCGTGCTCGCTGGCGGCGCGCCCCATTTCAACTTTGACTTCAGCTTCTGACAGAATATTGATGTCACTAATGCGCAGTTGCCGCATGCGCGCTTCCTGGTAACCATAAAAGCGCAGGGCAGCCTGATTGGCATTCAAAATCTGGCCACTGACCGGATCAATCAGCAACATGGGTGACTGATGTCTCTGAAATACCTTGTCCATCGTGGTGCCCCGTTTTCCGGCCTCTGCACTACCCATACTGGCGTTCTACTATAACACAGGCTGGTGTTGTGCTTGCTTGTAAGAATACGCCGAACACCTTGTCAAACCGCTACAATGTACACTTTCCCCACGACGAGTCGACCGCCATGGAAGATGTCATAGAATTGTTGCTCGAGAACAACCAGCCCATACCGGTACCCCTAGAGTTGCCGGACGATGATGACCTGCTCGATGTCCAGGAGCAAATCCTGATCCATTTGCCACACGAGCTGCGCGAATTTTTGCTGGAAGCCAGCCATGTGGTGTACGGCCATCTTGAGCCGGTGACCGCCAGCGACCCCAACAGTCATACTTATCTGCCCGAAGTCGCTGCCCGGAGCTGGGACCTGGGCATGCCCCGCCATCTGGTGCCGCTGTGTCTGGAGGGCGACCATTGCTTTGCAGTGGAGCCGGACGGAACCGTACTGTGCTGGTCATTCAGTAATGATGACTATCTGGATGACAGCTGGGAAACAGTCTGGCACTGGATACGGGATTACTGGCTGGGCGGGTAACAAGGGTTGCGCAGAGTTTGACCTGCGACTAAAGTATGACCTCATTACCGCAGATATGCTGATTTTCAAACCAACAACAGTAAGAAGGAATCCCATGCAACCCTGCTCTTCCAGTCTGTCCATGACAGTGTTGATGACCCCCGACCAGGCCAACTTTTCTGGCAATGTTCACGGTGGCACCATCCTCAAATACCTTGACCAGGCGGCCTATGCCTGCGCCAGCCGCTATGCCGGCAGCTATGTAGTGACGCTGTCGGTCGACCAGGTTACCTTCCGCGAACCGGTACACGTCGGCGAACTGGTTACCTTTCTGGCTTCGGTCAACTATACCGGCCGCACCTCCATGGAAATCGGCATCAAGGTGGTTACCGAAAACATCCGGGGCAAATCGGTACGGCACACCAACAGCTGCTTCTTTACCATGGTGGCGGTGGATGACAACGGTCGCCCGGTTGAAGTACCCCGGCTGGTGCCGGAAACTGCCGACCAGGTACGCCGTTTCCACAATGCCCAGGCCCGCCGCCAGATCCGTACCGAACTGGCCGAACGTTACGAGTCACTGAGCACACCGGCACCTGGCGCCTGAGCATTCTGCAGCCATGAAAAAGCCCGCATATTGTGCGGGCTTTTTACGTATTGGCTGATGCACTTATTCGTCGTCAGCAGATTCCAGCGACTGGATTTTTCCGCCTTTTGACAGAAAGGCCGCCATGGCTTCCGCCAATGCATCACGCTCTTTCTGTTTGGCCACGACGGTCGGCAGCTCATCCTCGCTGGTTACAGCCTTGGCCTTGCTGCTACGCACCGGGCGCTCGCCTTCTTCGTCATCATCCACGTCATCCGGCGCAGCGCCCAGGTCGGCAGACTCGTCGGCATCAAACTCGTTGTCCACCTCGTCCAGCGGCAGTTCTTCAACGTCCACATCGGCATCCGTGGCACTCAGCTCTTCATCTTCAATATCATCTTCAAACATGCTTGACTCCTGAACACTTCACCAGGAAAAGGCCATAAAAATCACATGAAGACAGCTTACGTCCTGCATGCAACCGGTCATGGGCGCGCATTCTAGTTCCGTAAAAACGAAATGGCCATGCCTGCAGAAAGTTTTTTACACAAATCGGGCGAGTGCCTGAAAAAGCCGGAGAAACCGGCGGTCAAATTGCATCGCGGCCGGTTTCTCCGGTACGAATGCGCACCACCTGCTCCAGTGCGGTCACAAAGATCTTGCCGTCGCCGATCTTGCCGGTATTGGCCGCCTTGCTGATGGTCTCGATTACCCGGTCCAGCAGGTTGTCGGCAATGGCCACTTCAATTTTGACCTTGGGCAGGAAATCGACCACATACTCGGCGCCACGATACAGCTCGGTATGACCTTTTTGCCGGCCAAACCCTTTGACTTCGGTCACGGTAATGCCCTGCACACCGATTTCAGACAAGGCTTCACGCACATCATCCAGCTTGAAGGGTTTAATAATTGCCGTCACCAGTTTCATGTTTGACTCCCGTCCAGAAAAAACACATGTAGCAAGCACCTGCCCGCTGCACGGAATTTGAAAGCGCCCATTTAAGCAAAAATACCTACCTGCTGAATAGTCCCGACGCTGTTCATCCTTCGTGCTAGACTGGTTGCACTGATACGGAGACCCCCGATGCTTGCCCCTAAATCTTTACTGGACTCGCTGGCAGCCGGCCTTGGCCGGCTTCATGAAAATGCCGGCCAGCTGCCCCGCCCGGAACTGGAACAGCAAATAAAAAGCCTGTTGCAATCAGCATTCGCCCGGCTCGATCTGGTCAGCCGTGACGAGTTTGAGGCCCAGGCACTGGTTCTGGGCCGCACCCGGCAACGGCTGGAAGCGCTGGAGCAACGGGTCCGGCTATTGGAGGAGCAACAGCGTCCGCCCGAGGCATAAAACCCTCACCCCGACCATCTTCAAGGAGGAAGCATGTCATTAGCCATTATCAATAGCCGGGCCCAGCTCGGCGTCGACGCTCCGCTGGTACGGGTTGAAGTACACCTGACCAACGGCCTGCCCTCATTAAGCCTGGTTGGCCTGCCGGAGACCGCAGTCCGTGAAAGCAAGGACCGGGTACGCAGCGCCCTGCTCAACTCCGGCCTGGTCTTTCCGCAAAAACGCATCACCCTGAGTCTGGCGCCGGCCGACCTGCCCAAAGACGGCAGCCGCTTTGACCTGGCCATTGCATTGGCCCTGCTGGTTGCCAGCGGGCAGGTGCGCATTCCTGATCCGGACCGGCTGGAGTGTCTGGGCGAACTGGCGTTGTCCGGCCATGTACATCCGGTGCGCGGCATCCTGCCGGCAGCGCTGGCAGCCCGAAAGGCCGGCCGCTGCCTGATCCTGCCACGGGCCAGCGCCCGCGAGGCCAGTCTGGTCAGCGGGCTGGAACTATTGCCGGTCGATCATCTGCTCGAACTCTACGATCACCTGAGCGGCCGCCAGCCAATCGCTGCCTGGCAACCTGATGACAACGGGCTCGCACCCGCCGTTTATCCCGATCTCAATGAAGTACAGGGCCAGCCGGCCGCCAAACGGGCCCTAATTGTGGCTGCCGCCGGCCAGCACAACCTGTTGCTGTGCGGCCCGCCCGGCACCGGTAAGACGCTGCTGGCCAGCCGCCTGCCCGGTCTGCTGCCACCCCTGGACGAGCAAGAGGCTTTGGAAGTGGCCGCCGTGCATTCAGTGGTCAGCCCCAAACCCCTCACCCACTGGCCACAACGGCCATTCCGCCAGCCGCATCACAGTGCGTCCGGACCGGCACTGGTTGGCGGCGGCAGCCGGCCGCAGCCAGGCGAAATCACTCTGGCCCACCAGGGTGTGCTGTTTCTGGACGAGCTGCCGGAGTTTGACCGCAAGGTGCTGGAAGTGCTGCGCGAGCCGCTGGAGTCCGGCTGGATTGTCATCTCCCGGGCGGCTGGCCGGCTGCTGTTTCCCGCCCGCTTTCAACTGGTAGCAGCGATGAACCCCTGCCCCTGTGGTTATCTGGGTGACAGCAGTGGCCGCTGCAACTGCAGCCCGGAGCTGATCCAGCGTTACCAGGCCAAATTGTCCGGCCCGCTGCTGGACCGCATCGATCTGCACATCAATGTCACCCGCGAGCCAACCTCGCTGTTGCGGCCCAACCGGCCTGAAGGACCTGACAGCGTCACCGCCGCAGCCCAGGTCGCTGCCGCCCGCAACCTGCAACTGGAACGGCAGGGTTGCAGCAACAGCCGACTTGACCTCAATAGCCTGCACCAGTATTGCAAGCTGGCCACCGCCGACCGGCTCTGGCTGGAGCAGGCCTGCGAGCGGTTGCAGCTGTCACTGCGGGCCAGCCACCGGGTACTCAAGGTGGCCCGCACGCTGGCTGACCTGGAGGGCAATGCCGATATCGGCCGGCCACAACTGGCCGAAGCCCTTCAGTACCGGACACGGCTGGCCCGCTAACACCGGCCTTAGCGCTTGCGGCCCAGATGCTTGAGAATGCTTTGAAACCAGATGACCTCGGCCACATTGCCTTCAATGACAATCTCCTTGTCCTGGATGCCCTGCATAAAAGCCTGTTGTTTCTTTTTTGCCGTCAACACCGCAAACGCATAGGCAGCATCACGAAAATTCATCACAAAAGCCGGCTCGGCCACGGCACCACTCTGGCTGCTGATACGCTGATCCGCCACCCTGAAACTGCGGGCAATGCGCCCGTCCCGGGTTTGCAGGGTAAAGGCCAGGTTTTTGTCTTTCAGGGCGTCCTGCATGGCTTGCGAAGTTTTAGCGGATTTGCCCAGCATGCGTCCTATCAACCACAGCAAGATTCTGAACTTCATGCTCCGCTGCCTCCGGCAACCGCCTCCTTGAGCCCCTTGCCAGGACGAAATTGCACGCTGCGGCTGGCAGCAATTTGCATCGGCTCGCCCGTTTTGGGATTTCGGCCGGTACGGGCCGCCCGCGTACTGGGCGCAAAACTGCCAAAGCCCGGCAAACTGACGGTTTCACCCCGCTCCAGCGCCTCCATCAGTTGATCCAGAATCACATTGATCAGCCAGCCGGCGTCGGTTTTGCTGAGACCAGCCCGCTCCGCCACTGCGGCGGCCAGTTCGTTTTTGCGCATCATCGTCTTGCTCCCACAGGAAAAATACAAGGCCGCATCATGACAGCAGACTCGCTGCCTGGCCAGAACCTCGGGCAATCTGTCCTGCCAACGCTGAAAGGCCCCATAAAAACTGCTACCATGCAAAGGTTTTAACAGCTGACAGGCCTTGCCCCGTGCGCGCTTCACAATCCCCCATCCTGAACTGGCACAGCGCTTCCACCGGCAGTTTCCTGCTGGATGACTGGTTGTTCAACCAGCAATCGCTGACCCGCCGCCTGCGCACCCTGTGCCAGGACCAGCTTCAGGTACGACCACTTAAAGAATGCTGGCAGCAACTGCCCGACGATGAATGTTCGGTACTGGGCTGCGCATCCGGCAGCACCGGCTGGGTGCGTGAAGTGTTTCTGTGTGGCAACAACATGCCCTGGGTTTATGCCCGCAGCGTGTGCAGCCGTGACGCTTTGGAGCGCTCCGGTTTCGACCTGCCCGGCATTGGCGGCCGCCCGCTGGGCGAGTTCCTGTTCAGCGACAGCCGTTTCGGCAGGGGGCCGTTACAAATCAGTCAGCTCGACGCTGCACTGCTGGCCACCCGGCTGCCGGTTGAGGGTAGCACCTCGCTCTGGGCCCGCCGCTCCTGTTTCCAGCGGCACGACCTGTCGATTCTTGTCACCGAAATCTTTCTGCCCGAGTTCTGGGCCCATGCCGGGCCTGCGCCGGCCCACGCCAATCCGGTGGTGTCCTGATGTACCTTGCCCTGTTGCGCAGCCTGAACCGGCTGCATCCCCGTGCCTTCGACTTTGTCCAGCTGATGCGGCTGGACCGTCCGATCGGTATTTATTTACTGCTATGGCCCACGTTGGTGTCGCTCTGGATTGCCGGCGAGGGCACACCGTCCATCAAAAATGTGCTGATTCTGGTGAGCGGTACCATCCTGATGCGCTCGGCCGGTTGCTGTATCAACGACTTTGCCGACCGCAAAATAGACGGCCACGTCTGGCGCACCCGCAATCGGCCACTGGCCAGCGGACGCATCAATGCCAAAGAAGCCCTGATTGCCTTTGCCGCTCTGGTCACCCTGAGCTTTATTCTGGTCTTGCTCACCAATGGCCTGACCATTGCCCTGTCGCTGTTTGCGGTGGCGCTGGCCGCCATTTATCCCTTTACCAAACGCTACACCTACTACCCCCAGCTGGCACTGGGCGCCGCTTATTCCTGCGGGGTACTGCTGGCCTACAGTGCAGAAACAGGCACCCTGCCGGCCGAGGTCTGGCTGCTGTACATTGCCAACCTGCTATGGACCATTGCCTACGACACTTACTACGCCATGGCCGACCGGGAAGACGACCTGAAAATCGGCGTCAAGTCGACCGCCATCCTGTTTGGCGATGCCGACCGCATCATCAACCTCAGCCTGCAGGCCGCATCCCTGTTCTGTCTGTGGCTGGCGGCACGTCACTTTGAGCTTGGCTGGGCATTTATGCTGGGGCTGGCCGCTGCCGGACTGTGCTATCTGTGGGAGTTTCACAGCACCCGCAGCCGGGATGCCATGCTCTGTTTCAAGGCATTCCTGCACAACCACTGGGCCGGACTGATCATCTTCATCGGAGTGATAGCCGACTACCTGCTGGCCTGAACGTCAGCAGCGACGTCTCCAATACCGGCTTTCCGGTAGCAATGACAGCCGGCCAGTGGCCTGTGCGGTTAGTTCGTCAACTCAAGTCGGATGACCGAGGTTTAGGGGCAAGGCGCCGTGACGGGTCATAGCGGGGCCATGGCAAGGCACAGCAACGCAGCATCGGAGCCTCGGGCGCCGAAATTGACCAATGGAATTAACCCAACAGGCCACTAGGCGCCAGGAGTGAAGTGCTTCTGCGTGGTGCCGCGTGCAATCAGCCGCGAAATATAGTCGAGCTTCTGCGGATCCTTGTCGACAAAACGGCAATGCAACTGGACCCACTGAATGCTGCCGCCCTGCTCCACTGCACTCAGCGCATGGACATAAGCATTGAGCCGGGCCACTTCCGGAGCGACCTCACCCTGCTCAAGGTCCAGCACCACCGACTCCAGAATAGCCGGATACTGTTCGCCCCGCTTGAGCAGCAACACCGCCTCCTTGAGGCTGATCGCCTTGATCAGGCAGCTGCTTTCGCCCGCTGCGGTACGCAGCACACCCGCGCCACGGGACGCAGGCTCTGATCCGCTCGCAGCAGCCGGTTTGGCTGACGGACGAGCAGCCACCAACGGGCTGGATGGTGCCGCTGCCGGCCGGGCTTGCGGCGCCGGTGCTGCCGCCGGACGACCGCCGGTCAGCACTGACAGGCTGTCACCTCCGGTACCGCCGCTGAGGGTTGCTGCAGGACGTTGCAGCTGGGCCATGACACCCGATGCAGTCAGTACCTTGCGTACCTTGCCGGCCAGCTGTTCGTGGGTGAAGGGCTTGCCAACATAGTCGGACACACCGGCCTGTATCGCCTGGATCACGTTTTCCTTGTCGCCACGGCTGGTCACCATGACAAAGGGCGTGCGGGCGTACACATCCTGGGCACGGAACCACATCAGCAGTTCAAGGCCGGACATTTCCGGCATTTCCCAGTCACACAACACCAGATCAAAGCGGCTTGCGGCCAGCAGCTGCTGGGCTTTCTTGCCATTGGCCGCCTCGGCAATCTCCAGCCCGGGGAAGGATGCCCGCAGGCACTTTTTGACCAGATCCCGAATAAAGGATGCGTCATCAACCACCAGTACACTGACCTTGCTCATCTCAACCCCCGAACCTGATAAACACTCCGGCCGCAGCAACCCCAAGGTTGCCGGCTGCACAACTGCAGGACACTGCTGTCCCGGCCGGCATCATCCGGCCTGCCCCTTACTGCTGGGTCTGGCCTTCAGCCTGTTCCATCTGGCGCTGCATTTCCTGCTCGTAAAGTGCATCAAAATTGACCGGAGCCAGCATCAGCGCCGGGAAGGAGCCTTTCACGACAATGCCGTCCAGCGCTTCACGGGCGTATGGGAACAACAGGCTGGGGCAGAAGGCACCCATGGCGTGGCTCATGCTGGCTTCGTTCAGACCCTGGATCAGAAAGATGCCGGCCTGTTGCACTTCGGCAATAAAGGCCACTTCACCAGCGTTATGCGCAGTGACGGTAATGCCCAGTTCGACTTCATAAAAATTGTCTTCCAGACGGCGCTGGCGGGTATTGAGCTGCATTTCAATTTGCGGAGCCCACTCCTTGCGGAACACTTCCGGGCTTTTCGGCGCCTCAAAAGACAGGTCCTTGATGTAGATGCGCTGCAAGGCAAACTGGGTGCCCTGTTCGTCCTGTGCCGCCATGGTTTCGTTCTGTTCAGACATGCTGATTTCCTTGTTGTATCGTCAATGGGAATACGCCGGCCTATGCCAATAGCGCATCCAGTTTGCCCGCACGCTCCAGCGCGTACAGATCGTCACAGCCACCCACATGTTGCTCGCCAATCCAGATCTGCGGCACCGAGGTGCGGCCCGCTTTTTGTGCCATCTCGGCCCTGATGTCAGGCTTGCCATCCACCCGGATTTCTTCGAACGCCACACCTTTACCGGCCAGCAGTTGCTTGGCACGGCTGCAGTAGGGACACCAGTCGCTGCTATAAATGATTACATGTTTCATTTTGCTTTTACCGTTGGCAAATTGTCATTGCGCCAGCCGGAAATGCCGCCGGACAGCCGCATCGCATTATAACCGGCCTGCTTCAGCTGGCTGCACACCGGACCTGCGGTGACACCCGAGTCGCAGATCACCACAATGACTTTGTCTTTGTACTTTTCCAGCTCGGCCACCCGTCCGGCTACTTTATCCCTCGGGATATGCAACGAATCGACGATATGGCCCGCCTGAAAATCCTTGTTCTGCCGAATGTCCAGCAGCACCGCCTGATCCGAGTTGACCAGCTGGGTCAGCTCGCGCGGGCTCAATGACTTACCGGCACGCCGGCTTTCATACAACAACAAAGCAATAGCCAGCGCTACAAAAGCACTGCTCAACAGATAGTGGTTACCTACAAACTCAATCAGCCTGTCCATATTGGATTCACGTCCGGTGGGTTAAAATTGCGCAATTATACATGAATGTGACAACAGTGCCGATGCCTCTGACAGGCGCCCGACAGCCAGTCCGGCCATGACGGCCGCCAGCATTTCAGTTAAAATGCGGCTTTTATATAGCATTCCCGAGAGTGTACGCCATGTCCCAAGCTCCCAAGCCCGCTGTACTGATCATTCTTGACGGTTTTGGTCACCGCGAAGACGCCGAATACAATGCCATTCATCACGCCAACACTCCGGTCTACGATGCCCTGCGCCAACAGTACCCGCACGGCCTGATTTCCGGCAGCGGCATGGATGTTGGCCTGCCCGACGGCCAGATGGGCAACTCGGAAGTGGGCCACATGAACCTGGGTGCCGGCCGGGTGGTGTATCAGGACTTCACCCGCATCACCAAGGCGATTGATGATGGCGACTTTTTCAGCAATCCGGCGCTGGTTGATGCGGTGGACAAGGCGGTTGCCGCCGGCAAGGCCGTGCACCTGATGGGCCTGCTGTCCGATGGCGGCGTACACAGCCACCAGGACCACATTGCCGCCATGATCAAACTGGCGGCGCAGCGTGGCGCAAAACAGATTTACCTGCATGCCTTCCTTGATGGCCGCGATACCCCGCCACGCAGCGCACAGAGCTATATCGAATTTGTTGAGCGTGCCTTTGCCGAAGCCGGTACCGGCCGCATTGCCTCGCTGATCGGCCGTTACTTTGCCATGGACCGCGACAACCGCTGGGATCGTGTTGAGCAAGCCTGGCAGCTGCTGGTTGATGCGCAAGGACTGTTCACCGCCGCCAGCGCCAGCGAAGGACTGGCCGCTGCCTACGCCCGTGACGAAAACGACGAGTTTGTCAAAGCCACCGTGATTGGCGAGCCGGCTCCGATGCAGGATGGCGATGCGCTGATTTTCATGAACTTCCGTGCCGACCGTGCCCGTGAAATTACCCGCCCGTTTATCGAAGCCGACTTCAGCGAGTTTTCCCGCACCCGCACACCGAAACTGGTCAGCTATGTGATGCTGACCCAGTATGCCGCCGCTTTTGACGCACCCTGCGCCTTTGCTCCGTTCACGCTGGACAACGTACTGGGCGAATACCTGGGCAAGCTGGGCAAAACCCAGTTGCGCATCGCCGAAACCGAAAAATACGCCCACGTTACCTTCTTCTTCTCCGGTGGCCGCGAAGAGCCCTTCCCCGGCGAAACCCGTGTATTGATTCCTTCGCCCAAGGTCGCCACCTACGATCTGCAACCGCAGATGAGCGCCCCGGAAGTCACCGACCGCATTGTCGAAGCCATCGACAACCAGGAATTCGACGCCATCATCGTCAACTACGCCAACGGTGACATGGTCGGCCATACCGGCGTCTTCGAGGCGGCAGTCAAGGCAGTTGAGTGCCTGGATGCCTGCCTGGGCCGCATCACCGACGCCCTCAAGCGGGTCGGTGGCGAGGCACTGATTACTGCCGACCACGGCAACTGCGAGCAGATGACCGATGCCTGCACCGGTCAAGCGCATACCGCCCACACCACCGAGCCGGTGCCGTTCATCTATGTTGGCGAGCGTGCTGCCACCCTGCGTACCGGCGGCGTACTGGCTGATGTGGCTCCCACCCTGCTGACGCTGATGGACCTGCCGGTACCGGCAGAAATGACCGGCACCAGCATTGTCGAGTTCAAATAATGCCCGGTCTGCTCCATCATGCCCGTCACCGGCGCCAGCCCCGCTGGCTGATCTGCCTGCTGCTTGGCGCCCTGCTGGCCAGCCCTGTGCCACCAGTAGCCGCCGACGAGCGCAGTGACGCCAAAGCGGAAATTGCCAGGGCACAAAAAGATATTGCCGAGCTGGAACAGCTGATCCGGAAAATCCAGACCGAAAAATCCGAGGCCCAAAAAGCCCTGCAAAGCACGGAAAAAGAAATCGGCACCCTGGAACAGGACATCCGTTCGCTGGAGGCGGAGCAAAAAAAAAACCTTGAGGAAATAAACGCCTTCGAGCTGGAAAAAACCAGCCTCGAACAGCGCCGCCAAAGCCAGCAGGCATTGGTGGCGCTACAAAGCCGTGCCGCCTACCAGGCCGGCCAGCACGAACCACTGCGGTTGATGTTCAACCAGCAAGACCCGGCGCTGGTCAGCCACAACCTGACCTACTATCAATACCTGCAGCAGGCCCGCCAGCAACAAATCAGCCAGTTCCAGGCCACCGTACGCCAGCTGGACGAATTGCAGACCGCCATCGGCCAGCACCAGCAGGAGCTGGAGCTGCAAAAAACCGCCTTGCAGCAACAGCAGGAAAAACTGGCCAGCCTGCGCCAGCGGCGCCAGCAGCAGGTTGCCGCCCTGACCAAAAAACAGCAGGGTAGCGAACAGCAACTGACCAGCCGCAAACAGGACCAGGCCCGGCTGGACCAGCTACTGGCCGCCATTGAAAAAAAACTGGCCCGACAGGCCGAAGAAGCCCGGCTGCAGCGCGAGCGTGAGCGTTTGCAAGCCCTGCAGCAACAACAACGGCTCAGTCAGCTGCCGCAACAGTCCGCCAATACCGCCCGACAGCCGGCCGGCCCCCAGGTCAGCAGCCAGTTCAGCCATCCCGGCGGACGCTTTGCCCAGGCCCGGGGCAAGCTGCCCTGGCCGGTGGACGGTCACCTGCTGGCCCGCTTTGGCAGCAGCCGGGGCGACACCCGCAACACCTGGGACGGCGTGCTGATCCAGGCCGCCGAAGGCCAGCAAGTGCGTGCTATCCATCCCGGCCGGGTGGTCTTTGCCGACTGGCTGCGCGGTTCCGGCCTGCTGGTTATTCTCGACCATGGTGACGGCTATCTCAGCCTGTACGGGCACAACCAGAGCCTGCTCGCAGCAGCAGGCGACACCATCAAGGCCGGCCAGCCCATCGCCACCGTCGGCAATACCGGCGGTCAATCACAATCAGCGTTATACTTTGCCATCCGCAAACAGGGCCAGGCTACCGACCCCGGCCAATGGTGCCGTCGCCAGGGCTGACCGCAGCCCGATCCCGATAGTCGGCAACACCGGCACACCCTTCTTCACGCAACCCGGAGCTCCAGCCCATGCGCCCTGCTTTCCTCCAGACCCTTACCCTGCTCCCGGCACTGCTGTTCTCCAGTTGGCTCTGGGCCCAGAATGCACCCGCAGCTGAAAACGACCTGCCGCTGGACGAGCTGCGCACCTTTGTTGAAGTCATGGAGCGCATCAAAAGCTCCTACGTTGAGCCAATCGACGACAAGACCCTGCTGGAAAACGCCATCAAGGGCATGCTCGACAACCTGGATCCCCATTCCAGCTGGCTGGACGCCACCGCACTGGCCGATTTGCAGGAAACTACCCGTGGCGAATTTGGCGGTCTGGGCATTGAAGTAGGCACCGACGAAGACGGTCTCAAGGTCATAGCGCCCATTGATGACAGCCCTGCTGCCGCTGCCGGCATCGAAGCTGGCGATCTGATTCTGCGCATAGATGGCCAGCCCACCAAGGGCATGACCCTGATGGATGCCGTTGAAAAACTGCGTGGCAAACCGGGCTCTCCGGTTACGCTGGGCATATCCCGCAACCAGCGGGCTCCCTTCGACATCTCGCTCAAACGCGCCATTATCAAAACCCGCAGCGTGCGTGAACAACTGCTGGAACAGGACTACGGCCTGCTGCGCATCAGCCAGTTTCAGGCCAACACTGGCGACGACACCGGCAAGGCTCTGCGTCAGCTGGAAAAAGCCAATGGCCGGCCGCTGAAAGGGCTGATTCTGGATCTGCGCAACAACCCCGGCGGTGTATTGCAGGCTGCCGCTGAAGTGGCCGACCATTTTCTGGACAGCGGCCGCATTGTGTACACCGAGGGCCGGCTACCCAACAGCCAGATGCATTTTGATGCCAACCTGCGCACCACTGCCCCGGCGGTGCCAATGGCGGTACTGATCAACGGCGGCAGCGCTTCGGCCTCGGAAATCGTGGCCGGCGCCCTGCAGGATCACCAGCGTGCCGTCATCATGGGCACCACCAGCTTCGGCAAGGGTTCAGTACAAACCATCCTGCCGCTCAATGACGAGCATGGCCTCAAGCTGACCACTGCCCGCTACTACACCCCCTCCGGCCGTTCCATTCAGGCCCAGGGCATTGAGCCGGATATTGTCGTGGAGCGGGGCACCCTCAGTACTTCGGCAACCGGAGCCCGGGTCAAGGAAGCTGACCTTGCCGGCCATCTGGACAATACGCAAGCCAAAGACGGCAATACGAAGAAACAGCAGATCGAGCTGTTGCAAAATGACAATCAGCTGGGTCAGGCGCTGAGTCTGCTCAAGGGGCTGAATGTGTTGGGCAGGAAGTAATGGTTGTTTTTCGGCCTGGGTGTGGCAGGCCGGTCGGAAGGTGGCGGCCCGGCTCCACCGGGCTGCTGTCGCATGTTGCTGCGCTGGTTTCTGTGATTGATTGCTGACTGGCTGCAATGCTGTTGTCATGCGACGGTTTGGCCAGTTTTCGTCGTCACCCGACTTGATCGGATGACCTTCTTAAAAGTAACACCAAACAATGAGCTTCCGTCATCTGCGTTTTGCATAACAAAATCGCAGAATCCAGCGGGTTGGCACTGCACCAGGTAGAACATGGCCACCACCCGCTGGCACGGCCGGCATTAGCCAGCCAGGTTGATACCACGCTCGCGCAGGTAAGCCTTGGCTTCGGGTACGGTGATTTCGCCGAAGTGGAATACGCTGGCGGCCAGTACCGCCGACGCCTTGC
>CAZMLX010000025.1:0-12684 GCA_964567275.1 uncultured Thiopseudomonas sp.
TTGAGCGCTGCATGGAAGAAGGCTGGGTGCTGGACGGCGTGATGAGCCAGAGCGAGCAGCAGCTGGAAAACCTGTGGAAGCTGCGCGAGTACATCTCCGAAACCATCGCCCACTGGACCCCGTACAAAAACGACATTTCCGTCACCATCGCCAAGGTTCCCGACTTTTTGCGTGATATCGACGCCATTGTCGAGCAGAACTACCCCGACTTTGAAGTGGTCTGGTTTGGCCACATTGGCGACGGCAATCTGCACCTGAACATCCTCAAGCCTGAGGACATGGACAAGGATGAATTTTTCGCCAAGTGCGCCACCGTCAACCAGTGGGTGTTCGAGACCGTGCAGAAGTACAACGGCTCCATCTCCGCCGAGCACGGCGTGGGCATGACCAAACGTGATTACCTGCACTACAGCCGCAGCGCCGAAGAAATCGCCATTATGAAGGCGGTCAAAGCGGTGTTCGACCCCAACGGCATCATGAACCCCGGGAAGATTTTTGCTATTTAAGTAGTGGGGTGCAGGGCAGTGTATTAGGGCGGGTTGTGCTCCATGCTGCAGCTACGCAGCCGCGCCGAAAGCAAGTTTTGGCACAGCTGCTAATTGCCTGGCATGGAACACAACCCGCCCTGAATAAACACTTGCTGCGGTTGGGAGAAGGCACGGCCTTGCCGTGCTGCTGACGCGCGATATACGGCATATTGTGTGGGTGCGAAAAATTGACTTTTTGTACGTTGCAGAGCTGATAAGTTAAGAAAACACTGAATAAAACGATAGCCCGTCATGCTGCGTGAGCATAGCGAATCGCAGAATCCATGGATGCTGCGACTACGCGCAGCATGACAGGTTTGCTCAACAGTTTCTTTTTCGAGCTAATCCATGTATTCAGTGCGTCCTTAATCACCGGCATTGCAGGTTGACGCGCGATAGCTGCGCAGTGCAACCGCGCCATACTCTCCGGTCAGCAGGAGTGTATTGCGTGCTGGCTGGAAGCTGTACCAGGCATCAGCAGACGTGACGAAACCTGTTTCGGCGCGGTTGCGTAGCCGCAGTACAGCTTTCAGCCAGCACGCCACACACCGCCCTGAAAAATCCCCCCTATAACTGGAAAGAGAAAAACAATGAGCTATCAACACCAATACCAGGACGGCACCACCATCCACTACCCCATGGGCAAGGTGGTGTGTGTGGGCCGTAACTATGCCGAGCACGCCAAAGAACTGGGCAATGAGGTGCCGGACGAGCCGCTGCTGTTCATCAAACCGGGCAGTTGCGTGGTATGCACTGAAAATGGCTTCAATATCCCGCACGATCGCGGTGCGGTGCATTTTGAAATCGAAATTGCCGTGCTGATCGGCAAGCCGCTGTCCAGGCAGCCGTCCGAAGACGAGGTGCTGGATGCCATTTCCGGCTATGCCCCGGCACTGGACCTGACCTTGCGCGAGGTACAGGACAAACTGAAGAAAAAAGGCTGGCCCTGGGAGACGTCCAAGAGCTTTGACGGTGCCTGCGTGCTGGCTCCCTTTGTGAACCGTGATGCGGTCAGCAACCCGGCTGACATCGATGTGCGTTTGACCGTTAACGGCGAATTGCGTCAGGAAGGTAACAGCAGCCAGATGATCTACGCCATTGTTCCCCTGATTCAGCATATTGCCGGCCAGTTTTCGCTGCAGCCGGGCGATGTGGTACTGACCGGCACGCCGGCCGGTGTTGGCCCGCTCAATGCCGGCGACCAGCTGGTGCTGGAACTGCCGGGCCGTAGCCGTTGCGAGAGCTTTGTACGCTGATGCCCGAGTTGCCGGAAGTTGAAACCACCCGCAAAGGTATCGAACCCCATTTGCAGGGCCAGCGGGTGGAGCGGGTGATTGTGCGCCACCATGGTCTGCGCTGGCCGGTGCCGGACGATCTGGATGTGCGGCTGGCCGGTCAGCGTATCCTGCGGGTCGAGCGGCGCGCCAAATACTTGCTGATCCGGGCCGAGTCCGGCACTCTGCTTTGCCATCTGGGCATGTCGGGCAGTTTGCGACTGGTGGATGCCGGGCTGGAACCGGCCCTGCACGAGCATGTGGATGTGGTGCTGGAAAGTGGCCAGGCATTGCGCTACACCGACCCGCGCCGCTTTGGCTGCATGCTGTGGGTGGCCGGGGGCGAACAGCATCCGCTACTTGCCAGGCTGGGGCCGGAACCCCTGAGCGACGATTTCAATGCGGCCGGGTTGCAGGCCCGGGCCAAAGGGCGGCAGGTGGCCATCAAAACCTTCATCATGGATAACGCCGTTGTGGTGGGGGTGGGCAATATTTACGCCAACGAAGCGCTGTTTGCGGCCGGTATCGACCCGCGCAAGGCGGCCGGCAAAGTCAGCAAGGCCAAGCTGGCGTTGCTGGTGGATGAAATCAAAACGGTGCTGGCCCGGGCCATTGAGCAGGGCGGCACCACGCTGAAAGATTTTGTCGGCGGCGACGGCAAACCCGGTTATTTCCAGCAAGAGCTGCAGGTATACGGCCGTGCCGGTCAGCCCTGCCGCACATGTGGTACCGATCTGTGCGAAGTCAGGCTGGGTCAGCGTTCCACGGTTTTCTGCAATATCTGTCAGCGCTGATAATGCGGCAGCTTTAGGTGACGTTATGTCGAAAGCGTCACAATTATGACTTTTTGTTGGCAAGGTGCTGGGGTGATGCATTGTTTTTTGTCTAGAACTGAATAACATTTGCGCCTCTTATGAAATATCCAGGAGGGATATCACCATGTTGAAAAAGGTACTGACAGCAGCCGTAACGCTTGGGCTGGCAACAGGCGCACAGGCTTACGAACCCAGCTTTCCGATTTACATTCAGGGCAGTTTCGGACAGGCAAAAGCAGAAAAGCCGAGTGCTAAAAAAATGTAGATGACCCAATGGGTGTGCCTGGCCGGCTTTCGAGTGATCGCAAGGATTCAGCTCATAAGCTCATTATTGGTGTACAGGTAAATGAGTATATTGCGCTGGAAGCGCAGTATCTTGATTTGGGCAAGTCCGAGTACAAGTCTGTTGCCAGCTGGGATGGCGGTGCAGGTTTTGAGAAAGAAAAATTGCAGTTGAAAACCACCGGTTTTGGTTTCAATGTGGTGGGCAGCTATCCGGTTACGGAAAGTTTCAATGTGTTTGCCAAAACAGGTTTGCACCAGCTGAAATCAAAGGTGTCCTGGCGTGAAGTGGGTGGTCATACGGGCCTGGGTGAGACCTGGTCAGATAAAGCCAGTAGCTCCAACAGCAAGTGGATCCACTCCATTGGCGTGGGTGCCAGTTATGAGCTCATCCCTGACCTGGCTCTGGTAGGCGAGTATGAGCGCTACCGCAATACTGCCAAGGACATTAAAATTGGTAGTGAGAAGCTGGGCCTGAAGCATAACATCGACCTGCTGTCCGTAGGTCTGCGTTATAGCTTCTAAGGCTGATCCCACTGGTATCGACAGTGCAAAAAAACCAAAACCCGGTGCCTGTTTCAGTCACCGGGTTTTTTGTGTCTGTGATTTGGCGGGATAACAAGTCAGCCAGTGATGGAGTGGCAATCAGGGCAGTGGTTTCCGGCGTTCAACAGCACGGATCCTGCAACTGCGTTGCGTTGCGTTGCGTTGCGTTGCGTTGCGTTGCGTTGCGCTGCGTGCAGATGACAGTGTTCCCGTCATTCCGCGCGTAGCGAAGCGCAGTCGCGGAATCCAGAAGATGGCTTCGTACAGGCCCCATTGCCGTGCACAGCCGCCCGCACCAGTGGATTAAAGGCTTCTGCTATCTGCTAAAATCGGTACAAAGTTGGCATATTGCTGGCTAATTCTTGCCCGAGAGTGTTCCATGACCAGCCCGACGCGCTGGCTGCTGCCGGCGCTGGCAGTAGTCATTCTTTCCTTAAGCTTCTGGTACAGCGAGGCCTGGTTGCGGCTGGCGTCCGGGGTGGCGCTGTTTCTGTTTGGCATGCAGTGCCTGGAAGACGGTATGAAGCAACTGGCCGGCGGGCGGCTGGAGCGGTTGCTGGAGCGCAGTACCGCCACGTCCTGGCGCGGTTTCTTGTTTGGCATGGGCGGCACCATGATTCTGCAGTCGACCACGCTGATGTCGATGCTGACCATTGCCTTTATCAGTACCGGACTGATCCAGCTGGCTGGTGGTATTTCCATCATTCTGGGCGTCAATCTGGGCACCAGTGGCGGCATGTGGCTGCTGGCGATGGCCGGGCAGAATGTCAGCCTGGGGCCGTTGGCGATGCCGCTGCTGGTATTTGGCGTGCTGGCCCGTTATGGCGGCGGCAAGGGACCGGCGCTGGGCCGCATTCTGCTGGGGGTTGCCTTTATTTTCCTTGGCATCGAACAGATGAAAAGCGGATTTTCCGGTATCGGCAATGACTGGATGCTGAGCGATCAGCTGGGCAGTGGCATGGCGGCCCGTCTGTTGCTGGTGCTGGCCGGCATGGCGCTGACGGCAATGCTGATGTCCAGCCATGCCACGCTGATGCTGATACTGGCGGCTCTGGCCGGTGGCCAGCTGGAGTTGTGGCAGGCGATGTGCATGGCGATTGGCGGCAGCGTCGGCAGCAGTATCAATGTGGCAGTGATGGGCTGGCTGGGCGGCCATCGCAGCGGTCAGCGGCTGGCGCTGGTGCATACCCTGTTCAACCTGGGGACCGGGTTGCTGACCTTTATCGTGCTCAACCCCATGCTCTGGCTGGTGCAGCACCTGATGCAGCTGGTGGGTGCCGGCGACAACAGCCTGTTGCAGCTGGCGCTGTTTCAGACCCTGTTCAATACGCTGGGGGTGTTGGTGTTTTGGCCGTTGCAGGGGCTGCTGGCCAGGGGCATGCAGCGGTTGCTGCCGGACCGGGTCGAGCCCGGGGTGCTGACCGAACCGCCCGCCCGCCAGCCGGTGGTGGAGCCGGTGCTGCTACGGGCCCGCTATTTGTCTGATGCGGCGCTGGCTTCGCCCGAGGCGGCCGAGCGGGCGGTGCTGCTTGAGCTGAGCCATCTGGGGCGGCTCAGTCTGGAAGTGATCTGTCATGCCCTCTATCAGCCGATATCCCAGCTGCAGGCGCAGCGGGTTGATGAAACTACGCTCAATGCATTGCCGTCCGATACCCGCAGCCAGGATGCTGGCCAGCTGTACAGCCTGTATATCAAGGGGGTTTACTCCGACCTGCTGGGCTTTATGAGCCGCCTGAGCCTGGACCGCGAGCAGGAGCGTAAAAGCTTCTGGATGACGGCGCAGGTGGTGGCTTTGCAGCTGGTCGATGCGGTCAAGGATGTCAAACACCTGCAGAAGAACCTGGGTCGTTACCTGCAGGACGACCGCTCGCTGGTGCATAACCATTATCTGGACCTGCGCCGCCACCTGTTGTGGGTGTTGCGTCAGGTACGGGAGATGGGTGCGCTGGATGTGGAGCGCAACATCTGGGTCAGCCGGCTGGAATGGCTGGACGGCCAGGCAGCCCGCTTTGATGCGGATTTTCGCAACCGGATTTTTGTCGAGGTACGCAGCGGCACCCTGGACAACCTGCAGGCCAGTTCGCTGATGAATGACCTTGGCTACGTCAGCCGCATCACCCAGAGTTTGCGCAACGTATTGCAGCTGGGGGTCTCGGGAGAGGCTGGTAACAGCCCGATTCTGGTGTGGCCGGACGCCACGCTTGCTGATCAGGAGTTTCCGCTGATTCGCCTTTGAGGGCGCACCGGACAGCTCCGGTGCGGACGGCTCAGGCCTGACCGGTGATGATCCGGTACTTTTCCATCAGTTCGTCTTTGCTTTCCTGATGGTTGGGGTCGAGCGGGATGCAGTCTACCGGGCAGACTTGCTGGCACTGGGGTTCGTCATAGTGGCCGACGCACTCGGTGCACAGGTTGGGGTCGATTTCGTAGATTTCCTCGCCCTGGGAAATGGCGCTGTTGGGGCATTCGGGTTCGCAGACATCGCAGTTGATGCAATCGTCGGTAATCATCAGGGCCATGGGGGCTCTCCTGGCTTTGCCGGTCAGACCGGCCGTTAACGAAAGAAGGGTTACAGGCGGTCTTTGCCGTCGTAGGTGGGCGGGCCAAAGCGTTCGGCCAGTGCTTCGGCTACCACAGGATGCACAAACTGCGATACATCGCCGCCCAGCGAGGCAATTTCGCGCACCAGGGTGGAGGAAATAAAGGAAAACTGCTCGCAAGGGGTCAGGAACAGGCTTTCTACATCTGGTACCAGTTTGCGGTTCATGTTGGCCAGCTGGAATTCGTATTCAAAGTCCGAAACGGCCCGCAGTCCGCGCATCAGCACATTGGCCTGCATCTCGCGCACAAAGGATGCCAGCAGGTTGCTGAATCCTTCCACCCGTACATTGGGCAGGTGGGCGGTGGCACGGCGAGCCAGCTCGACCCGTTGTTCCAGCGGGAACAGCGGGCCTTTTTTCGGGCTGGCGGCGACCGCAATGATCACCTCGTCAAACAGGCGGGCGGCCCGTTCCACCAGATCAATATGGCCGTTGGTGATGGGATCGAAGGTTCCCGGGTAGAGCACGCGGTTCATGGGGTTGCCCTGCTGAGCCAATTAAAGTAGCGGCAGATTTTAACCCAGTGGTCGGCGCAGGGCAAAAAATTGGACCGGGTTGGGTGCCGATGCCGGAGCGACCCGCCCGCACCTACCGTTAACCCAGCTTACCTTGTCGGAAATCCTGGATGGCCTGGTAAATTTCGTCCTTGGTATTCATCACAAAGGGGCCGTACTGCTCGATGGGTTCATTGAGCGGCTTGCCGGCAACCACCAGATAGCGGCTGTCGGCGCTGGCCATGATGCGCACGCCTTCGCTGTCTTTCGGGTTATCCAGAATCACCATGCAGGGAGCGGTCAGTTGCTGGTCGCAGATGCGGATCGAGCCCCGGTACAGCTGGATAAAGGCGTTGTGGCTGGCCGGAATGTCGTGCACCAGTATGCTGCCTGCACCCTGCCGGACATCGAGATACAAAGGCTCGGTGGCGGGGCGCTGAATAGCGCCGGTCAGCCCCCGTGCCTGCCCTGCCAGCACCGCAATCCGGTTGCCGTCGGGCGTGGCATGTACCGGCAAGCTGTTGCCCGGAATATCCTGGTACCAGGGCGGGCACAGTTTGTCGGCAGCCGGCAGGTTGAGCCATAGCTGGAAGCCCTCCATGCGGCCTTCAACCTGTTGCGGCATTTCAGAGTGGATGACGCCTTTGCCGGCACACATCCATTGCACGCCACCACTGTCCAGCAGGCCTTCGTTGCCGGCGCTGTCGCGGTGCAGCATGCGCCCCTCCAGCATGTAGGTAATGGTTTCAAAGCCCCGGTGCGGATGGTCGGGAAAGCCGGCAATGTACTGGTCGGGGTCGTCACTGCCGAAGGCATCCAGCATCAGAAAGGGGTCCAGCCGCTGCTGCAGGCGTGCGCCGTGCAGATAGCGGGTCAGGCTGACACCGGCCCCGTCGGAGGTGGCGTTGCCGTGCAATACCTGCTCAACGTTGCGATACAGGGTCATGGCTTACTCCAGGGCCAGGGCTGTGGCCAAATCTTGTTCGGCGGTAGCAAAGCCCTGGCGGTTGGCGTCTTCGCCCATGTTGAGGCCTTCGGCATAGATGAAATGCACATCTTCAATGCCGACAAACTTCAGCCAGGCTTTGAAATAGGGGGTCTGGGTATCGGCTTCGGTGCCACGATACAGCCCGCCACGGGCAAAGCCGACGTAGGCACGCTTGTTTTTCAGCAGGCCTTCGGGGCCGTTTTCGGTGTAGCGGAAGGTCACCTGGTTGAGGCTGACGTTGTCGATCCAGTTTTTGAGCTGCGAAGAAATGCCAAAGTTGTACATCGGCACGCCCAGTACCAGTACATCAGCGTCCTGCAGTTGCTGAACCAGTGCCATGCTCTGCGTAGCCCGGGCATGCTGATGGGCAATGCGCTGGTCGGCAGGGGTAAACAGGGCGCCGATGGCCTCTTCGTCAAAGGCCGGGACCGGGTTGATGGCAAGGTCAAGCACCTGCAACCGGGCGCCGGGGTTTTGTTCCAGCAGGCGCTGACTGATGCGGTTGGCCAGGGTGGTGGAGTGGGCACCCTGACTGCGGGCGCTGCCGTTGATTTGCAAAATTTTCATGGAGTTCTCCTGATCGCAGTGTAATAGAACCGGCTTGGCGGTCTCTGGTTGATGTGCGATTATTCTATAAACCAAGTTAATTTGTGACTAGGCGGTGTAAATGAACAACATTGTTGCCGAAAGGGAACAATTATCGGCGGATGACCTGATGATTTTTGCCCGGGTGGCCGAGCTGGGCAGCTTTACCGCCGCCGGTGAAAGGCTGGGACGGCCCAAATCCACGGTGTCACGGCGCATCACGGCGCTGGAGGATCAGCTCGGTGAGCGGCTATTGATTCGCACCACCCGCCAGATGCACCTGACCGACTTTGGGCGGGCCTTGCTGGAGCATGCGCAGCAGGTGTTGCAGGAGGTGGAAGCGGCCTGGGCGCTGAGCGAGCAGCGCAAGCTGGAGCCCAGTGGCCGTTTGCGGGTGTCCATTCCCAGCGATTTTGCCAACCTGTTTCTGGTCGATATGCTGGCTGCTTTTTCCGTCCTGCATCCGCAGGTCAGTCTGGAGCTGGACCTGTCATCGCGGCGGGTTGACCTGCTGGCCGAAGGTTTTGATCTGGCGGTGCGCATTGGTGGCCGGCTTGCTGATGATGGCTTGCTGGTGGCCCGGCCGCTGGCGCAGCTGGAAAGCGGGCTTTATGCCAATCCGGAGTATTTGCGTGAACACGGCGAGCCGAAGCAGCCGGCAGATCTGCTGCAACATCAGGCACTGCATTTGCGTAGCGGCAGTGGTTTGTTGAATTGGCAACTGCAACGTGACGAGGAACGCTGGGAGGAGCCGGTTGCCAGCCGCATTCAGGCCAATACGCCGGAGCTGCTGATGCACCTGGCCTGTGCCGGTGCCGGCATTGTCGGCTTGCCGCACCGGTTTGCCCAGTCACGGTTGCCGTCCCGGCAGTTGGTGGCAGTGTTGCCCGAGTGGCAACTGCCAGCGGGTACGGTCTGGGCGGTGTTTCCCGGTCGCCGTTTGCTGCCGACCAAAACCCGGGCCTTTATTGACATGCTGGTGTCTGCATTAAAAGATTTTTAAATGAAAACGCCCCGGCAAAGCCGGGGCGCAGCCGTTGGCAAGCCGGTTTAGAAGCCTATCACTTTGCGGCCGGGTTCCAGCATGCGTGCCGCCATGTCGGCAGGCTTGGCAGCGCTGATGCCGGTGCGCAGATCGTCAGCGCTGTTGCCGCTGTTGGGCAGGTACAGGCCGCAGACCGACGCAGTCGCACCCTTGGCCAGGGCGGCATCCAGCATTTTGGCCGGGGTGGCACCCATGGGCTTGAGTGTTTCGCCACCGGCGTCTTTCAGGGCCAGGTCACCGGCGGCATCGCACAGCAGAATGTCAACCTGGGCGCCTTGCGCCTGCATCTGGTTGGCCAGCGCCATCGCCATGCCCTGGCTC
The DNA here is from genome assembly GCA_964567275.1 of uncultured Thiopseudomonas sp. Classification (GTDB taxonomy): domain Bacteria; phylum Pseudomonadota; class Gammaproteobacteria; order Pseudomonadales; family Pseudomonadaceae; genus Thiopseudomonas. Next base: position 9,478 of record CAZMLX010000025.1, read on the forward strand.
ATGGTGCTGGCCGAGCTGACCACAATGCTGACGGCCTGAGCGGTTTTTTCATCGGCCTGGACAGTGTTAGCCAGCAGGCCAAGGCCCAGTGACAGGGCAATAAGGGACTTTTTCATGGGTATCCTCCGTTGAATGAACGCAGAATAATATGCATGAAGATAAAGTATTGATAGTGCCTTTTGGTCGCAGGGCGGCCGGCAGGCCGCCCCCCGATTGCGGGGTTAAACCGCCTGATTGATCACGCCGTTATAGTTTTCCGGCTCGATCAGTGCCCGGTGCAGCGCAATGATGGCGCTGTCGTAGTCACTTTCCTGTACCACCAGCTGTACCTCGACCTGGCGCATGGTTTGCTGCAGCGCCTGCACGTTGATGCCGGCATCGGCCAGTGCGGTGGCGGTACGGGCCAGAATGCCCTTGACCTTCATGTTGGAACCGATGGCCGACACAATCGCTACGTTATGCACGGTGACTTCGGCCCTTTCGTAACGCTCTTCAATCAGGCGGGCGGCACGGTTGATGATTTTGCGCGAACCGGCGCAGAAGTAGGTGATGCTGTTGGCATCCCGTGACTTGTTGACCACATAGATACGCAGCTGCTTGATGATGGTACTGATATCGGTGTCGTAGTCGGGATCGCCGAGCATGTCCTGGTCGAACACCTCAATGCCGAAAACATCCTTGCGCCCGGCAATGATTTCTACCCGGGGTGTTGCGCTGGAATAGCTCTGGCAGATCAGGGTGCCGGCGTGTTCCGGCTCGAAAGCATTCTTGATGCGCAGTTCGACACCCGCGCGGCGCAGGGTGCGGCCGGCACGGGGGTGGATGGCCTCCATACCCAGGTTGGACAGCTGGTCCGCCACGTCATAGTTGGTCATGCCGATGGTCACCACCTTGTCCTGGCCCACCAGATTGGGATCGGCGGTGCTGAGGTGGAACTCCTTGTGGATGATCGCTTCTTTGGCGCCGGTGGTGGCGGCAATCTGGGCAAAGGTGATCTCGGTATAGCCCCGGTCAAAGGTGTTCATCAGCCCTTCGCTGCAGTGGGTGTAGCCGGGGGCGATCAGCAACTCGCTGGCCAGATCGATATCCTTGAAGTGGTGGGCAATGGTGTCCTTGAAGCTCATCGGCGCTTCGCTTTGCTGCCAGCCGGTTAGATCGACAAAGCGGGCGTTGATGCCGCGCAGCTTGAGCGCCAGCGCCGTATTGAAGGCGCTATGGGCTTCGCCGAGCGAGGCCAGCATTTCACGGACTTTCATCAGGTGCTCGGCCAGCTGGAAGTGGCCGTAGTTGCACAATTGTTGCAGGCTGCGCATCACCTGGGCGCAGTCATCGATGCGACTGCTGATGAACTGGCTGGCCTGCTGCAGGGCGTGGGTGTTGTCGGCAAAAATTTCTTCGTTCTTGGCCAGCATGGCGGTGCGCACGGCTTCCAGCGCCTGCTGCCAGGCTTCGTCACTGCTGGCTTCGGCAAAACGCTGGTACACACCGGGCTCACTGGTTTTTTTGTGTTCCAGCAGCTGGTTGGTAAAGCCGCTGTAGGCGCTGACCACAAAAATACGCTGGTACACGCCGTGCTCGGGGTGTTCGGTAAGAAAGATGTTGTTGAGCACGTCCGCAAAGCTGCTCATGGAGGTGCCGCCGATTTTTTCTACGCTATGCATTTGCTTTGAAGGTCCCGGGGGTGAGTTGACGGTGGCCAATTATCCGGCAAGGCGGGGCCATGTGCAAACACCGGCCATGGCGCCGTTTTGCCCGGCTTGAATGATTTTGCGGGAGGTCATCCGGTCAAGCCGGGTGACGACGGCAGTGATGGCGCAACTGCCTGGCCTGGGGGTTGCCGGGTCCATGGATGCTGGCGGCTGCACAGTGCCGCATGCGACATTGAATTGGGCGCATAATGCCCCCATATATGTGCCCATTCTTATTGAACAGCTTTAACAGGTGCCCCGTGACCCAGACTGCCAACCCCCTGCTGCAAGACTTCGACCTGCCGCCTTTCTCCGCCATCAAGCCCGAACATGTGGTGCCTGCCATTGACCAGTTGCTGGCCGACAGCCGGGCGCAGATTGCCGAATTGCTCAAACGCAAGGACGGCTTTAGCTGGGACAATCTGGTGCTGCCAATGGATGAGATGTCGGCCAGGTTGAGTCAGGCCTGGAGCCCGGTCGGGCACCTGAATGCGGTGTGCAACAGCGCCGAGCTGCGTGAAGCCTACGAGGCCTGCCTGCCCAAACTGTCCGAATTCTGGACCGAACTGGGGCAAAACCGCGAGCTGTGCGAGGCCTACAAGGCGCTGGCCGAAAGCCCGGCCGCACAAGAGCTGAACGACGCCCAGCGCAAGGTGCTGGACAACGAACTGCGTGACTTCCACCTGTCCGGTATCGACCTGCCGGCGGAGCAGCAGGCCCGTTACGGCGAAATCCAGAAAGAGCTGTCTGAACTGTCGAGCACCTTCTCCAACCAGTTGCTGGATGCCACCCAGGCCTGGACCAAACATATCACCGACGAAAGCGCACTGGCCGGCCTGCCCGAGTCGGCCCGTGCCCAGTTGGCGCAGGCTGCCGCCGAGAAAGAGCTGGACGGCTGGCTGGTGACGCTGGAGTTCCCCAGCTACTACTCTGTCATGACCTATGCCGATGACCGTGCGCTGCGCGAAGAGGTGTACACCGCCTACAGCACCCGTGCCTCAGAGCAGGGCCCCAATGCCGGCGAGTTCGACAACACGCCGGTGATGGCACGCACCCTGGAGTTGCGTCAGGAGCTGGCCGAGCTGCTGGGCTTTGCCCATTACAGCGACCTGTCGCTGGCTACCAAGATGGCCGACAGCCCGCAGCAAGTGCTGGATTTTCTCAATGACCTGGCGGTGCGCAGCAAACCGTTTGCCGAGCAGGATCTGGCCGAGCTGAAGGCTTTTGCCGCTGAACAGGGCTGTGCCGATCTGCAAAGCTGGGATCTGGGTTACTACAGCGAAAAACTGCGTGAACAGCGTTACAGCATCAGCGAAGAAGAGGTGCGCCAGTACTTCCCGGTCAATCGTGTGCTGGACGGCATGTTCCAGATTGTGCAGCGCCTGTTCGGCATCGAAATCAGCGAAGAGCAGGACTTTGAGCGCTGGCATCCCGAGGTGCGGCTGTTCAGGGTGCAGGAAAACGGCCAGACCATTGGCCGCTTCTACTTTGACCTTTACGCCCGCAGCAACAAGCGCGG
>CAZMLX010000025.1:12784-17335 GCA_964567275.1 uncultured Thiopseudomonas sp.
ATGGAAAACTGGTGCTGGGAGCAGGACGGGCTGGCGCTGATTGCCGGTCACTGGCAAACCGGCGAGCCGCTACCGGCTGAAATGCTGGAGCGCATGCTGGCTGCCCGCAACTTCCAGTCCGGCATGATGATGGTGCGCCAGCTGGAGTTTTCGCTGTTCGATTTTGAACTGCATGGTGCGCAGGGGCAGGGCCGTAGCGTGCAACAGGTGCTGGACGAGGTACGCAGCCGGGTGGCGGTGATGACCCCGCCAGGCTGGAACCGCTTTGCCAACAGCTTTGGCCACATTTTTGCTGGCGGCTATGCGGCGGGTTACTACAGCTACAAATGGGCCGAGGTGCTGTCGGCGGATGCCTTCTCGCGCTTTGAGGAAGAAGGCGTGCTGAATCCGCAAACCGGTCGGGCCTTCCGTGACAGCGTCCTGGCCAACGGTGGGGCGTATGAGCCGCTCAAGCTGTTTGTCGAGTTCCGTGGCCGCGAGCCGCAGATTGATGCCCTGCTGCGCCATAGCGGGCTGGCGGCCTGACGGCTGACTGCTGCGAGCTTCCGGTCACCCTGCGTGAAGCGCAGCGCAATCGCAGGGTCCATGGATTGCGCGACTTCCCAGCGCTGCGTGCGGAATGACCAGGCACCGTCATCCGCAAAGCGAAGCGTAGTCGCAGGATCCATAGCTGCCACACCTGCACGGCGTTGTGCGAGGAGTGACTTAAAGTGGTCTTGTACGAGCAGGGTAACTCTTCCATTAACAGGCTGACGAAAGAACATTTATGACAACCACTGAACAACCCGTCAAAAAACAATTCATCGCCGGTGCCGTCTGTCCGGCCTGCGAAGCGATGGATACCATTCGCATGTGGACCGAGGACGGTACCCAGCACCGTGACTGCGTGCAGTGTGGCTTTTCCGATTACCTCAACCAGTATGGCCAGTCGGTACCGGTCGAGTTGCCGACCCGGGTCAATCAGGACAAGCCCAGGATCAAAAAAGCGGCCAAGCCCATGCAGTTTTTCCCCAATCCCAAATTGAAGAAAGACAGCTGACCCGGCCGGAGCGGGGTGCAGCTCAATACCCCAGTGCGGCGCCATCCGGGTTGCGGTGATCGGAGTACCCCTGAATCTCTCCGGCTTCGAGCTGGAGGGTCTGTGTTTTGCCCATGGCGGCGCCCAGGCTGATCTGATAGCCCAGCTGTTCCAGCAGCACCAGAGTGTCGGGGCTGAAGCCTTTTTCAATTCTCAGGATGTCCGGTTGCCATTGGTGGTGCATGCGGGCTGTGGCGGCGTTTTCGGCCGGGTTCATGCCATGGTCAATGGCATTGATCAGGGTTTGCAGCACCGTGGTGATAATGCGCGAGCCGCCGGGACTGCCGGTGACCAGCCAGGGCCGGCCATCGCGCAGTACCAGGGTGGGCATCATCGAGGATAACGGGCGCTTGCCGGGAGCAATGGCATTGGCCTCGCCGCCGGTCAGGCCAAAGGCGTTGGCGACTCCGGGTTTGGCAGAAAAATCATCCATTTCATTGTTGAGCAAAATGCCGGTGCCGGCGGCGACAATGCCGCTGCCAAAGTTCAGGTTGAGGGTGTAGGTCACACCCACCATGGAGCCCTGTGGATCGATCACGGAAAAATGGGTGGTCTGGTCGCTTTCATGGTCGGCTGGCTGCCCTGGCCGCACCTGTGCTGAAGGCCGGATACGGCCGGGCAAAATGGTCGCTGCCTGCTGGCGGGCGTAGGCTTTGCTGATCAGTCCTTGCTGTGGAATGGCAACAAAATCGGGGTCGCCCAGAAACTTGGACCGGTCGGCATAGGCCAGCCGTGCCGCCTCGGCCATCAGCCGGACGCTTTCGGCGCTGCCGGCGCCCAGTTGCTGCATGGGAAACTGCTCAAGAATGTTGAGCATCTGGATCAGGTGAATGCCGCCCGAGCTGGGGGGCGGCATGCTGATGATGTCCAGGTTGCGGTAGCTGCCCTGCAGCGGCGGGCGCTCGATGGCACGGTAGCCGGCCAGGTCCTCGTGGGTGATCAGACCCTGATGGCGTCTCATTTCGGCCACTATGGCATCGGCAATATCGCCGCTGTAAAAGGCGGCGCTGCCCTGTTCGGCAATGAGTCGCAGCGAACGGGCCAGGTCAGCCTGCACCAGCCGATCACCAGCCTGCAACGGGCGGCCGTCACGAAAAAAGATGGCACGGGTAGCAGCATGGCGGCCCAGTTGGCGTTGCTGGATGTCCAGCATGCGGGCCAGGGTATGGCTGACGATAAAGCCGTCTTCGGCCAGCGTTATGGCCGGCTGCATCACCTCGGCCCGTGTCATGCTGCCCCATTGTTGCAGGGCATGTTCCAGTCCGGCCACGGTGCCGGGTACGCCAATGGCGCGGTGGCTGAATAGCGAGTCGCCATCCATCAACTGGCCATCGGCATCCAGATACAGGTCACGATGGGCGGCAGCCGGTGCGGTTTCACGAAAATCGAGGGCGTGGTTGCTGCCGGTATCGGCATCATGCACCACCATAAAACCACCACCGCCCAGGTTGCCGGCATTGGGCAACACCACCGCCAGCGCAAAGCCCATGGCAACGGCGGCATCCACGGCGTTGCCACCCTGTTGCAGAATCTGCAGACCGGCTTCGCTGGCGAGCCGGTGCTCACTGGCCACCATGGCGTTGCGGGCCCGCACCGGCTGGAATACGTCCAGCTGGTGATCGTACTGTTGTGCTGCCTGCAGGGTCAGCGAGTTGCCGGCAGCGGCAGGTGTTTGTTGATGCAGGGCACAGCTGGCCAGCCCGGACAGCAGCAGGACGGCAAGCAGGAAATGCAGCAGGACGGCAAGCAGGAAATGCAGCAGGCGGGACATGGCCGGCACCTCGGACGGGAACAGGCTTTGAACCTAGCCAATCTGCTGCAGGGACGCAAGCGGTTTGGGTGCGGGTGGGGAATGGGCTACAATCGGCCATCAATTTTTGTGAAAGGATGGTTAACGTGAGCGAATTTCCAGCATGTCCGTCATGCAATGAAAACATGACCTACCCGCAAGGTGATCTTCTGGCCTGCCCGATGTGCGGACACGAATGGTCTGCCGGCGAGGAGTCTGCAGCCAGTGACGAACCCCGGTACCGTGATGCCCATGGTACGCCGCTGCAGGATGGCGACACCGTTACCCTGATCAAGGATCTCAAGGTCAAGGGCAGCTCCACCGTGATCAAAATGGGTACCCGTATTACCAATATCCGGCTGGTTGAAGGGGATCATGATGTGGACTGCCGGGTTGATGGCCAAAAGCTGTTGCTCAAGTCCTGTTTTATGAAAAAAGCCTGAGTATGCACCATGAAAAAGCCCGCTTCAAAGCGGGCTTTTTTGTGCCGGTTGAGTCAGCTGTTACGCATGCGCCGGCGTTGCAGCCAGATGACCAGTGCCAGCAGGGCAAAGCCTGGTAGCCACATGACTTCCTTGCGGATGCGCTCAACCGGTTGCTGGGCGCTGAGGATGATCTGGTCAAACTCCAGACCCAGGCTGGCAGCCGGGCTGGCGAAGGCAACGTTGTCGACCAGCAACCGGTCGGGCTGGATCAGCAGCTCCAGTCCCAGCGCCTCCAGCCGCTGTTCACCCGTGCCGCCTTCGGGGATCGGCAGTATCATCACCGTTGTTCGGGTATTGCCGAATGCGTCCTCGCCCTCGACCTGCAAGCGCAGCCCGGTATTCGGCGGGACATCGCCCAGGGTTTGCACAAAGGCGTCCGGCTGGATGTCCTGCCAGGGGGCCTGCAGCTGGTCCAGCCAGAAGCCGGGACGGAACAGGGTAAAAGCCACCAGCAACAGCAGAAGGCTTTCATACCAGCGGCTGCGGGTCACGAACCAGCCCTGGGTGGCAGCGGCAAAGATCAGCATGGCCAGCGTGGCAATGACAAATACCGCCACGCCATGTCCGAAACTGACATCCATCAGCAGCAGATCGGTGTTGAAGATGAACAGGAACGGCAGCGCAGCCGTGCGCAGGCTGTAAAAAAACGCCTGGACACCGGTGCGGATGGGATCAGCTTTGGACACTGCCGCAGCCGCAAAGGATGCCAGTCCGACCGGTGGCGTCACGTCGGCCATGATGCCGAAATAGAACACAAACAGGTGCACTGCAATCAGCGGAACGATCAGTCCGTTTTGTTGCCCCAGCGCCACTATCACCGGCGCCAGCAGGCTGGATACCACAATGTAGTTGGCGGTGGTGGGCAGGCCCATACCGAGGATCAGGCTGAATACCGCAGTCAGGATCAACATCAGCAGCAGGTTGCCCATTGACAGCAACTCGACCAGATCAGCCAGTACCAGCCCGATGCCGGTTTGCGACACGGCACCGACAATGATGCCGGCCGTCGCAGTGGCAATACCGATGCCGATCATGTTGCGTGCGCCGGTAATCAGCCCTTCACGCAGATCCACCAGTCCTTCGCGGACTTCACTGCCGATGCGGGACGGCTCGCTCCTCATCCAGGCCAGAATGGGACGCTGGGTTACCAGTATGCCGACCAGCATCAGGCTGCCCCAGTAGGCGGACAGGCCCGGCGA
>CAZMLX010000026.1:0-1663 GCA_964567275.1 uncultured Thiopseudomonas sp.
GGGTATCCGGCAGTTGCTCAATGGGGGCGTCCGGGTCGTCCATGGCCAGCGGCGGACGGTGGGCAGCAACTTTCAGCAGGCCAAGGTATACCGCAACCAGCAGCAGGATAATCACGGTGAGCGCCTGCTCGCCCAGCAAGGGTTTGAGCCAGCCAAGGCCGTAATACACCGCCAGCGACAGGCCGGAAATCAGCGCAGCACCAAAAGCAAAACCGGTCAGGCGGCGCAGCCAGGGCTTGCGGGCGGCGGTACCGATGGGCTGCATGCCAAGCTTGAGCGCTTCCAGGTGCACGATATACAACAGCGCAATGTAGGAAATGGTGGCCGGCAGGAAGGCATGCTTGATGATTTCCACATAGGGAATGCCGACATACTCGACCATCAGGAAGGCGGCAGCACCCATCACCGGCGGCATGATCTGGCCGTTGACCGACGACGCCACCTCGACCGCACCGGCTTTTTCTGCCGGGAAACCGACCCGTTTCATCATCGGGATGGTAAAGGTGCCAGTGGTGACCACGTTGGCAATCGACGAGCCGGAAATCATGCCGGTCAGGGCCGAGGACACCACGGCAGCCTTGGCCGGACCACCGCGCATGTGGCCGAGCAGGCTGAACGCCAACTGGATGAAATAGTTGCCGGCACCGGCCCGCTCCAGCAGTGCGCCAAACAGTACAAACAGAAACACAAAGCTGGTGGAGACGCCCAGCGCAATGCCAAATACACCCTCGGTGGTTATCCACTGGTGGTTGGCCAGTGCCCTGAGGCTGACCCCCCGGTGGGCCAGCAGCTCCGGCATCCAGGGGCCGGCCAGGCTATACAGCATGAACAGCAGGGCAATAATCGCCAGCGGCGGCCCCAGCGTGCGGCGTGCGGCTTCCAGCAGCAACGGCAGACCCAGTAACGCAATCACCAGGTCGGTGGTGGTCAGCAGGCCGGGGCGCAACGCCAGTTGCTGGTAAAACACAAACAGGTAGGAGGCGCAGGCCAGTGCAGCCAGCGCCAGAATCCAGTCGGTCAGCGGTACCCGGTTTCTGGGCGAGCGGCCAAAAGCCGGATAGGCCAGAAATGTTAACAGCATGGCAAAACTGAGGTGGATGGCACGGGTTTCGGTGTCGTTGAGCACACCCCACTTGAGCAGAAAGGGCAGCGGCGAGGCAATCCATAGCTGAAACAGCGACCAGCACAGCGCCAGGCCGGCAATCAGGATGGCCGCCAGCCCGCCGGGAGAGCGGGCGCCGGCCTCGCGGGCCAACATTTCATGTGCGTTCAGCGGTTGTGGAGTGGTCATCAGGGGTCTCCCGTTAAGGTCGGGTACGACAACGCTGTACCGCCGCACCCGCCAACGCTGTGCCGGTTACATCCAGCCACGCTCTTTGTAGTAGCGTATTGCGCCATCGTGCAAAGGCGCCGACAGGCCGGTACGGATCATTTCCTGCTCGTCCAGATCTTTGAAAGCCGGGTGCAGTTTTTTGAAGCCTTCCAGGTTGTCAAAAACCGATTTGACCACCTGATAGACCAGTTCGGGGCTGGTGTTGGCGCTGACGCTAAGTACAGCTTTGCCACCAATGGATGGCACCGGGTCGGCATTGCCCTTGTACAGCCCGCCGGGGATGTCGGCCCGGGTGTAGTAGCTCTTTTCGGCCAGCAGTGCGTCAATTTC
>CAZMLX010000026.1:1763-17126 GCA_964567275.1 uncultured Thiopseudomonas sp.
ACGTTGACCCGTTTGCCTTTCAGGTCATCCAGGCTGTTGATGCCGGCGTCACGGCGGGCAAGGATGGTAAAGACTTCGCCTTGCAGGGAAAACAGCGCACGGATGTCATCCATCTTGCGGTCAAACGGTGGCAGACCGTGCATGGCCTTGTACTGGTGGTCGGACTGCATGACGCCCATGGTGAATTCGCCGCTGCGGATGCCGTTGACGTTGGCCACGCCACCGCCGCTGGCGGGCGCATTGCACTTGATGCCGTGGGCCTTGCTGTCACGGTTCACAAAGCGGCAGATATTCTGGCCGGCGACATAATAAACGCCGGTCTGGCCGCCGGTGCCTATGGTTACAAACTTGTCATCGGCCGCCTGGACCGTGGTGGCTGCGGCCAGGCTGGCCAGGGCAGTGGACAGGGTCAGCAGCAGGGGTTTGACGTATTTCATGGGCGTCTCCGGGGATGTGTTCAAGCAGAAAACAGGCTGGCGGTGCATTGCCGGCAGCTCGACAGCGCCTGATGCCGCAGGGTGAGCGGTCAGGCAGTGGGCTCAGGTTATACCAGGTTGGGGTTCAAGGCTAATTGTCACGGCTTTGGTCGAAGGCCTGATTGGCGGATTACCCGGTCAAGCCGGGTAATGACGGGTGTCGGGGCGGGTAATGACGCCGGACGCAGGTAAGGACGACGGGTACTGGACCGGGCGAGGCTGCTGCAGGCCGGTGGTTCTGCCAGCATGGGCAGCCGGGATCTTACAGGCGGGTCCGGAATACCTTGGAGTTGCGCTGGTAGTTGTAAAGTTCGGCCTTGCGCCGGGGCAGCTCGGCAATGCTGCAGGGCTCGAAGCCCCGTTCCTGGAACCAGTGGGCGGTCCGGGTGGTCAGCACAAACAGTGATTCCAGCCCCATGGCCAGTGCCCGCTGGCGGATGCGTTCCAGCATGGCGTCGCCATGGCCGCCGTGCCGGTAGTCGGGATGTACCGCCAGACAGGCCAGCTCGCCGGTTTTGTCTTCGGCAAAGGGGTACAGGGCGGCGCAGGCAATCAGCAGGCCGTCACGCTCGACCACGCTGAATTGTTTAATTTCCTGTTCCAGCAGGTCGCGGGAGCGGCGCACCAGCAGACCCTGTTCTTCCAGCGGGCGGATCAGCTCCAGCAGGCCGCCAACATCGTCAATGGTGGCTTCGCGTACCCGTTCAAAGCTGCCCTGATCGAGCAGGGTGCCGCAGCCATCACGGGTGAACAGTTCGCTGAGCAGGGCGCCATCACGCTGATAGCTGATCAGGTGGCAACGGGGCACCTGGGCCTGGCTGGCCTGGATGATGGCGGCCAGTGCCGCTGCCACCGGCTGGTTATGCACACGTTGCAGCTCCTGGCCGGCACGTTGCAGGCCCAGTTCACGGATCAGTTCGCCGTCCTTGTCCAGCAGGCCCTGTTCGGCGGTAAACAGGATCAGCTTGTCGGCTTTCAGGCTGGTGGCGGCACAGGTGGCCACTTCCTCGCAGGACAGGTTGAAAATTTCGCCGGTGGGCGAGTAGCCCAGATGCGACAGCAGCACCAGATGGCGCTGGTCCAGCAACTGGCTGATGGCTTCGGTATCAATGCGGCGTACTTCGCCGGTGTGCTGGTAATCGACGCCATCGACCACGCCAAACGGGCGGGCGGTGACCAGGTTGCCGCTGACAATGCGCAGCTTGGCACCCTGCATGGGTGAAGCGGCGACATTGACCGACAGCCGGGCTTCGATTTGGCTGCGCAACTGGCCAACGGCGCTGATGATGCAGTCCAGACTGTCCCGGTCGGTGATGCGCAGGTTGTTGTGGTAGTGCGATTCGACCTGGCGCAGCGCCAGGGCCTGCTCGATTTGTGGCCGCGAGCCATGCACCAGTACCAGCCGTACGCCCAGGCTGTGCAGCAACACCAGGTCGTGCACGATGCCGTTGAAATTGGCATGGGCCAGGCTTTCGCCGGGCAGCATGATGACAAAGGTGCGCTGGCGGTGGCTGTTGATATAGGGCGATGAGTGGCGCAGCCAGGTTACATAGTCGTGCATGGCGGTCATTCTTGTTGTCGTCGATGGGTGGCACTGTGCGGATGGCAATGGAGTATGGATTACGCAAACACGCCGCAAGTCTACCCTTTATAGGCTACATGGCGCATCTGACCGCCATGGATGGCGGAAATGCAGTTTTTGCAGGAGCAAAAAACTGCCTTGGCGACACAAGGTTTGCTCCACCCATACTCCATTGCCACTCATGCATCCGTGTTGCCGCCGCAGTAAAAGGGGGCGGTTAAACAGGTAGCGGTATTGACTGCACTATAAGACAGAATGCGCCTGCGGCAAAAGCTTTGTCGCAGGCGTGGGTGATTACAGGAAGATCAGCTTGAGGATGCTGAAGAAGACGATGGCCAGAATGGCGCCGGCTGGCAGGGTAATGGCCCAGGACATGAAAATCGACAGGATCACCCGCAGGTTGAGGGCGCTGATGCCCCGGGCCAGGCCAATACCCAGCACTGCGCCCACCAGTGTATGGGTGGTGGACACCGGCAGGCCGAACGCCGAGGCGGTGACCACGGTGGAGGCGGTGGCCAGCTCGGCGGCGAAGCCCCGGCTGGGGGTCAGTTTGGTGATTTCCTTGCCGACGGTGGCAATCACCTTGTAACCGTAGGTGGCCAGACCGATGACGATGCCGATACCGCCCAGAAACAGTACCCAGGCCGGCACTGCAGTTTTGGCGCCGATTTCGGCCAGATCCTGTGCCTGGATCACGCCGGCAATGGCGGCCAGCGGGCCCACGGCGTTGGCCACGTCGTTGGCACCATGGGCAAAGGCCATGGAGCAGGCGGTAAAGATCATCAGGATGGCAAAGGATTTTTCCACACTCATGTAATTGGCGCGGCGCGAGGTGCTTTCCGGGCGCTTGACCCGGCGCAACAACAGGATACCGCCACCCATCACCACCATGCCGGCGACGATGGCCAGCAGCAGGCTCTGTTCGCTATTGAGGTTGATGCCAACGTGCTTGAGCCCCTTGGACAGGGTCATCAGGGCCACCATGAAACCGGTCAGAAACATATAGACCGGTACATAACGCTTGGCACTGGCGAAGGGGTCATCGGTGTTGATGATCAGCTTCTGTACGCTCATGAACAGCATAAAACCGAGGGTGCCGGACAGGAAGGGGGTTACCACCCAGCTGGCGGTAATCGGCAGGATGGAACCCCATTGCACCGAATCCATCGACACGCCCACTGCGGCAAAACCAACGACAGCGCCAATAATGGTGTGGGTACTGGACACCGGCCAGCCACGGCTGGTGGCGATCAGCAGCCAGGTACCGGCGGCCATCAGGGCCGACATCATGCCGAGTACCATCAGGTCCACCGACATGGCGTCGGTGTTGACGATGCCATTTTTGATGGTGTCGGTGACCTCGCCACCGGCAAAGTAGGCACCGCAGAACTCGAACACCATGGCAATCAGGATGGCTTGCTTGATGGTCAGCGCTTTGGAACCTACCGAGGTACCCATGGCATTGGCAACGTCGTTTGCGCCCACGCCCCATGCCATGAAAAAACCAAAAACACAGGCCATGACCAGCAAGATCATGCCGTAATCGGTAATAAGAGACATAAGATTTTCCGCTTCGTAAAAAAAGAGCGCGCCATTAGCGCGCCAGCAGTTGTTCCAGGCGGTTGCCGACGCGTTCGGCGCGGTCGGCGACATCACCAATCCATTCGATGATGGTGTACATGAACATCACATCAACGGGGTGAAGGGTCTTTTCGATTTTGAACAGGGTACGGCGTACCTCGATTTGAATGCGATCGGTGTCGTGCTCGATGTCTTCCAGCACTTCGATCATTTCAGTGACGCGGCGCACTTCGCGGTTGCCAAAGCCGGTTTCGAGGATCTCGTCCAGCTCGTTCATGGCCTTGAGTGCCTGCTCGCAGGCATCCACGGTGCGTTGCACGAAAGTTTGCATGACCGCTTGCAGGTCAGCCGGAATGCTCATCTGGCGGCCCAGCATCAGGCCGGCGATATCTTTGGCACGGTTGGCCACTTTGTCCTGTACACTAAGCAGCTCCAGCAGGTCGGACCTGGGAACCGGCAAAAACAGGCTTTTGGGCAGGTGTACACGTACATCCCGCTTGAGTTTGTCCGCTTCTTTCTCCAGGCGTACCATTTCCTGCTGTACGGACTCGACACGTGCCCAGTCTTCGGCAATAACGGCTTCAAAAAACGGTACCAGTCGTGATGCACACTCGTAGGCTTTGGCAATATGCTCTTGCATGGGGCCAATGGGAGAGCGTCCGAACAGGCTGACAAAGGGGTTGATGGACATGGCGGGCATGGGTCCGGTGGCCAGAATTGTGCGGATTATACGCTGTGGCTGCGGACGGGGCTAGCGTACTGCGGCACCCCCCTGTGGCCTGTTGATACAGTCTTATGTTTTCTTTGAATTTTTTGGCAAGGATATAAATGGCCAGCGAAACCGAAATCAAGTTGCGGGTGAGCCCTGCCGGGTTGCAGGCACTGCAAGCGCATCCCCTGCTCAGCGAGCGGGCCAGTGGCCCCTGGCAAGAGCGCACCCTGCTCAATGCCTATCAGGATACCCCCGAAGCTGACCTGGCCCGGGCCGGGGTGGCACTGCGGATCCGCCGGGATGGCGACACCCTGATCCAGACCCTGAAAACCCGTGGCAACAGCGTGGCCGGGTTGTCACAACGCAACGAGTGGGACTGGTACCTGCAGCAGGAGCAACTGGACCTTGCGCTGCTGGATGACAGCTGCTGGCCACCGCAGCTGGCGGCGCTGGACAAAACCTTGCTGGGCGAGATTTTTCGCACCGACTTTGTCCGCATCAGCCGTGATCTGGCCTGGCAACACCGGGGCCAGGCGGTGCAGGTCGAGGTGGCGCTGGACCAGGGGCGGGTGCTGACTGCAACTGCCGGCGAAGAAGCCATCTGCGAGCTGGAGCTGGAACTGCGGGAAGGCCCGGTGGAGGCCCTGCTGGAGCTGGCGCTGGAACTGGCCCGGGACATTGCGATGATGCCCTGTGACATCAGCAAGGCCGAGCGGGGTTATCGGCTGCTGCAGGCAGGCCGCTTTGAGCTGCAGGCCGAGCTGCCGGAGCTGACTGCCGACATGACCATTGAGGATGCCTTTGCCAGCCTGGCCCGGCACAAGCTGGCCGCTAGCCAGCGGCTGGCCGAGCAGTACCGGCACACGGGCCAATGGAGTCTGGTTCGGGCCTGGCAGCGTCAGCTGGTGGAGCTGCGGGCGCTGATTGGCAGCATGGGCCAGCTGGTGCCACGCAAGAGCAGCCATCCGCTGCGCATGGCGCTGGATGCCTTGCTGGCCGACTGGACCCCGCTGTTGCAGGACGATGCCGAGCGTGAGCAGCGAGACAGCGCCCGGGCCCGTTTTGCCGGGGAGCTGGAACAAATCCGCTGGGGCGTGTTTTCGCTGGAGATGGCGCTGTGGTTGCAAACCGGCGGCTGGCAGGCGGGGCGCTCCGAAAAATTCGACCGGCAGGCCAGGGCACCGCTGGTGCGCTGGCTGGGCCGCTATTTGCAGGCCGAATGCCAAGCGGCCAGCCTGGATGGCTACCGTCTGCAGCCGCTGTCGCTGGATGACCAGTTGCCACGGCTGGAGCGCATCCTTGCCTGGCTGGAGTCGGCCCGGCAGCTGTTGCCGGCTGAAGGCATGGACGAATTGCTGGGCGCACTGAGGCTGCTGCGTCAGGCTGCGGTGCGTCGTGACCCGCAAAGCATTATCGATAATCTGGCCGCTACCCTGTCTGGCAAAGGCTGGAAAGCACTGGTACGCGGACTGGCCTGAGCCAGCGTGACGGAGCCCTGAGAGGCAGGAGGCAGCAGGTGGTATTTGGTGTGACAGAGCCTGATCGGATACTGGAGCTGGCGGATATTCTGCAACGGCTGACCGCCGAGGGACGCATTGCCCAGGAAACCGCTGAACAATGCATGGCAACGGCCCGGGTGGCGGCGGACCGGCGTGAACGGCATCCGCTGGAGCTGATTGCCGAGCAGCAGCTGGACGACGGCCTGCGACCGGGCAAAAAACTGGATCTGGAAACCCTCAGCGAATGGCTGGCGGACTGGGCCGACCAGCCTTATTTGCGTATCGACCCGCTGAAAATTGACGTGGCGGCCGTGACCCCGCTGATGTCCTATGCCTTTGCCCAGCGCCACAAGATTCTGGCGGTGGCCCAGGATGTCTCCAGCGTCACTATCGTCAGTGCCCAGCCTTTTGTGCGTGGCTGGGAGGCCAACCTGTCCCATGTGCTGCGCCGTGACATCCGGCGGATGGTGGCCAACCCGGCCGATATCCGCCGTTTTTCCAGCGAGTTTTATCGGCTGGCCCGCTCGGTGTCGGGCGCCAGTGGCCAGGAATACGTCGCCAGCAGCGGCGGCAACTTCGAACAACTGCTCAAGCTGGGTGCATCCGACCAGGAGCCGGATGCCAACGATGCCCACATCGTCAATATCGTCGACTGGCTGTTCCAGTATGCGTTTCAGCAGCGGGCCAGTGATATTCATATCGAGCCCCGCCGCGAACAGGGCAAGGTGCGTTTCCGCATCGACGGGATTTTGCATTCCGTCTACCAGTTTCCGCCGCAGGTGACGCTGGCGATCATCAGCCGCCTGAAAACCCTGGGGCGCATGAATGTGGCGGAAAAGCGCAAACCCCAGGATGGCCGCATCAAGACCTCCACCCCGGACGGCCAGGAAATCGAGCTGCGCCTGTCCACGCTGCCTACCGCTTTTGGCGAAAAAATGGTGATGCGGATTTTCGACCCGGACGTGCTGCTGAAAAGCTTCGACCAGCTGGGTTTCTCCGCTGAAGACCTGACCCGCTGGCGGGGCATGACCGGTCAGCCCAACGGCATCATTCTGGTCACCGGTCCGACCGGTTCGGGCAAAACCACCACCCTGTATACCACCCTCAAGCAATTGGCTACCGAAGAGGTCAACCTGTGCACCATTGAAGACCCCATCGAGATGATCGAGCCGGCCTTCAACCAGATGCAGGTGCAACACAATATCGACCTGACCTTTGCCAGTGGCGTGCGGTCGCTGCTGCGGCAGGATCCGGATATCATCATGGTCGGTGAAATCCGCGACCTGGAAACTGCCGAAATGGCGATTCAGGCGGCGTTGACCGGCCACCTGGTGCTGTCCACCCTGCACACCAACGATGCGCCGGGGGCCATCAACCGCCTGCTGGAACTGGGTGTACCCTATTATCTGCTGCGTGCTTCACTGCTGGGTGTGATGGCGCAGCGCCTGGTACGCACCCTGTGTCCGCACTGCAAAGAGCCGGCCGAAGTATCCGCCGAAGACTGGGCCACCCTGACCCGTCCCTGGAATGCACCGCTGCCGGAGAAAGCCTTTCAGGCCCGGGGCTGCCTTGAGTGCCGGGAAACCGGTTTCCATGGCCGTGCCGGGCTGTATGAAATCATGGTGTTGAGCGAGCCCTTGCGCAAACTGATCACCCCGGAAACCGACCTGACTGCCCTGCGCAACCAGGCGTTCCGCTCCGGCATGCATAGCCTGCGACTGTCCGGTGCGCAAAAAGTGGCTGCCGGGCTCACCACCGTGGCCGAGGTGCTGCGGGTCACGCCCCATAGCGGGCAGGACTGAGTCGTGTGCATTCTGGTGTTTGACTGGCAACCCGGTAGCAGGCAGCCGCTGCTGTTGCTGGCCAACCGGGACGAGTTCCATGCCCGGCCAACGCTGCCGCTGGCGCAGTGGCCTGACCGGCCACGGGTGCATGCCGGCCGTGATCTGGAAGCGGGTGGCAGCTGGCTGGGCGCAGCACCCGGACGGCGTTTTGCTGCCCTGACCAATATCCGTCAGCCGCAAGAGCTGGCGCTGCTGTCCCGGGGCGAGCTGGTCAGTGACTACCTGGCCGGCAACCGGTTGCCCGGCCAATATTTGCAGCAGCTGGCTGGCAGGGCCGGCGAGTACGGCGGTTTCAACCTGTTGGTGGGCACGGCCGATGAACTCTGGTTCCTGCATTCGGCGGCGGCGTTGCCGGTCAGGCTGTCGCCCGGTATTTACGCACTGTGCAATGCCAGTCTGGATACGCCCTGGCCCAAGCTGGTGCGGCTGCGCACGGCTTTCAGCCGCACTTGCCCGGACGACGATCAGGCCCTGTTTGCACTGATGCAGGATGACTGGCAGCCCGATGACAGCCTGTTGCCCGATACCGGGGTGGGGCTGGCGCTGGAGCGCCAGCTGTCCGGCATTTTTATCAGTGGCGAAGATTATGGTACCCGTGCCACCAGTCTGCTGCGGATGGATGCTGACAGCATCAGGCTGGTGGAGCGCAGTTTTGCGCCGGGCGGACGCTTTGTCGGTGAATGCAGTGTGCGGGTGAAATAAGCCCGTCCTCAGGCTTGGCGGCCGGTGCCGTGATAGATGGCGTGCATCAGGCGGGCCAGCTCCTGGTTTTGCTCTACCTGCATCGGATTGATGCTGCCCATCAGGTCGAGGGTGGCGCTTTGCAGCTGCTCGGCCAGCCGGGCCGGACCAGCACCTGCATCAAGCAAATCCAGCAAGGCAGTCAGGCACTTGTCGTATTCATGTTCCATGACGTGTCCGGCCGGCAGGCCCAGCGGGCTCCAGATGTAATCCAGCAGACCGCTGATACGCCTGACCCGGTCAGGCCGCCAGGGGTTTTGGGGTGCGGGGACAACATGTTCATGTGCGTAAGGGGTTTGCAGTGATGTGTTGGTTTTCATTATAAGTGGCCAACAATTTATTGCAAGGCTAACTATGTAGGGCTGTCTTCGACTGTTCACCTCCGGCGCCAAACCGGCAGGCAGGGTGGCTGGGCTCAAATTTGTACTGCAGCACCCGGGTTGAGCAGTTTGTCCAGCCCCAGCCGGCTGAGCTCCAGTTGCAGGGTGCTGTGGATGACCCAGGGGTTGTCCATGGCCAGTACCTCGTCCAGCAGCCGGCGGGCGGTCTGCATGGGCAGCCGGCGCAACAGCCATTTGACCCGGGGCAGGTGGGTGGCGTTCATCGACAGGCTGTCAAAACCCATGGCCAGCAACAGCACTGCTGCCACCGGGTCACCGGCCATTTCGCCGCAAATACTGACGCTGCGACCCTGTTCATGGGCGGCGGTAACCACTTGCAACAGCGCTTGCAGCACCGCCGGGTGCAGGTAGTCGTATAACCGGACCACCCGGGCATTGTTGCGGTCGACCGCCAGCAGGTACTGGGTGAGATCATTGGAGCCGACCGACAAAAAATCAGCCAGTCCGGCCAGCTCGCGGGCCTGATAGACCGCCGAAGGGACTTCGATCATGACGCCGGTTTTGGGCAGTTGTACCTGAAAACCTTCGTCAACCAGCTCGCTCCAGGTTCGGTGTATATGGTATTGGGCTTCTTCCAGCTCCTGCACGCCAGACACCATGGGCAGCAGGATGCGCAGGTTGTCGAGCCCTTCGCTAGCGCGGATCATCGAGCGGACCTGCACCGAGAAAATTTCCGGATGGTCCAGCGAAATGCGGATGCCGCGCCAGCCCAGGTAAGGGTTGGTTTCCTTGATCGGGAAATAACCCAATGGCTTGTCGCCGCCGATATCCAGGGTGCGCATGGTGACCGGCAATGGATGGAAGGCGGCCAGTTGTTCACGGTAGAGCTGGACCTGTTCGCTTTCGCTGGGGAAACGGGACGTACCCATAAAGGCGACTTCCGAGCGGTACAGGCCGACACCTTCGGCCCCCCGCTCAATGGCGCGGGGGATATCGGCGAGCAGGCCGGTATTGGCGCAGAGTGTCAGGCTGTGGCCGTCCGGCGTGACACAGGGCAGCTGGCGCAGGCTGTCCAGCTCGCGCGAGATCAGCTGCTCTTCCTCCATGATCCGGCAGTATTGTTCGCGCAGCAGATTGCCCGGGTTGGTGTACACATCGCCGTGGTAGCCGTCAATGATCAGCTCGATACCGTCGAGCCGGACGTAGGGCAGGTCATGGGCGCCAACCACGGTCGGGATGCCCATGGCCCGGGCCAGAATGGCGGTGTGGGAGTTGCGCGAGCCTTCGACCGATACCAGTCCGGCCAGTTTGCCGGGCGGCACTTCGCCCAGCATGCCGGGCGACAGCTCCTCGCTGACCAGAATGCAGTTGTCCGGATAGACCAGGCTTTGCTGGCGGGCCCGCTGCATGTGTGACAGCACCCGCCGGCCCAGGTCCTTGATGTCGGCTGCCCGCTCGCTGAGGTAGTCGTCATCCATGCGCTCAAAGCGTTGCAGGTGCTTTTCCACCACCTGGCGCAAGGCACCCTGTGCCCACTGGCCGGCCTTGACCAGCCGGCGTACATCGCCGGCCAGGGAGTTGTCGTCCAGCAGCATCAGGTACACGTCGAACAGTGCCTGTTCCTGCGGCCGCAGCCGTTTGGCCAGCCGTGCCGACAGGGTGCGTACCTCTTCGCGCACGGCGTTGAAGGCGTTATCCATCACCAGCAGTTCGTCGGCAATGTCTTCGGCGGCCCTGTCCGGCACCACCTCCAGATCGGCGGGCGGCAGCACCACCACCGCCTTGCCGAGTGCCACCCCCGGCGCACCGGGAACGCCGGTGAAACGGGCTTCCTGGATGCCCTTGCCGTGCTTGCCCAGCCCGCGGATGGAGCCGGTGGCCTCGGCATGGGCAATTACCCCGGACAGCTGGGCGCTCATGGTAATCAGAAAGGCCTCGTCGCCCTCGTCAAACTGGCGCCGTTCTTTTTGCTGCACCACCAGCACACCCAGCACCTGGCGGTGATGAATGATCGGCGTACCCAGAAACGAGGCATAGCGCTCTTCGCCGGTTTCGGCAAAGTACAGGAACCGGGGATGGCTCATGGCGTCTTCCAGGCTCAGGGTTTCGCCACGGCTGCCGACCAGCCCGACCAGCCCTTCGCCGGGAGCCATGCTGACTTTGCCGATGGCCCTTTTGTTCAGACCTTCGGTGGCCATCAGCACGTAGCGGTCGGTTTCAACGTTGTACAGGTATACCGAGCAAACATGGCTGCGCATGGCGGCCCGTACCTGATGCACAATGATGGCCAGTGCCGCCGGCAGATCCCGGGCGGCATTGACCTCCTGCGAGATGCTGCGCAGCATGCCCAGCATGTTGCTGGCATGGCTCTGGGGTTCAGCCATGTTTGAAATCAGCCGGTGTTGGCAGACGGGTGGCCAGTTCTTTCAGCGCCCGCCGATAGACTTCGCGCTTGAAGGAAATCACCTGGCCAAGCGGATACCAGTAGCTGACCCAGCGCCAGCCGTCGAACTCGGGCTTGCCGGAGCGGTCCATGCGTACATTGTTTTCATCACCGACCAGTTGCAGCAAAAACCATTTTTGCTTCTGGCCAATGCAGACCGGCTGGCTGTGGCGGCGCACCATGCGCTGTGGCAGCCGGTAACGCAGCCAGCCCCGGGTGCAGGCCAGCACCCGCACATCGTCCGGCTGCAGGCCGACCTCTTCATAGAGCTCGCGGTACAGGGCGTCTTCGGCCGACTCATTGGCATTGATGCCACCCTGGGGAAACTGCCAGGAGTCCTGGCGGATGCGCCGGGCCCACAGCACCTGTCCCCGGTTGTTGGCCAGGATGATGCCGACATTGGGGCGATAGCCGTCTGCGTCGATCATTACAGCGTTCCTTGAGAAATTTTACTTGAGGCCATTGTTCCATAAAGAAAGACGGGCCGGCAACGGACATCTGCAAGCGCCGTGGGCAGCACCGGCAAAAGCCGTTATGCTGTGCGCTTATTTGCAACGGGCAGACAGGAGTTAACACTGTGGGACTGGCAATTTTTGATCTGGACAACACCTTGCTGGCAGGCGACAGCGACCATGCCTGGGGCGAGTTTCTGTGCGACAGGGGCTATGTCGATGTGGACCGTTACCGGGCCCGCAATGACCAGTTTTATGCCGATTATCTGGCCGGCAAGCTGGATGTCGTGGCCTACCAGAATTTTTGTCAGGAGATTCTTGGGCGTACCGACAACGCCACACTGGCTGACTGGCATGCGCAGTTCATGCGTGATCATATTGAACCGATCATTTTGCCCAAAGGCGAAGCGCTGATTGCCGAACACCGCAAAGCCGGTGACTTCATCATGATGATTACCGCCACCAACAGTTTTATTACCGGCCCCATAGCCAAACGGCTGGGCATGGACCACCTGATTGCCACCGAGTGCGGCATGGACCATGGCCGTTACACCGGCCAGCTGACCGGCGTGCCCAGCTTTCAGGGCGGCAAAATCATCCGCCTGGAACACTGGCTGAGCGAACACCAGGCCAGTCTGGACGGCAGCCACTTCTACAGCGACTCCCACAATGATCTGCCGCTGCTGGAAAAAGTCAGCCGGCCGGTTGCGGTAGACCCGGATGACCGTCTACGCAGCATTGCGCTGGAGCGGGGCTGGGATGTGATCAGCCTGCGGGATTAAGTGGCGGAACAGCACTGGCAGGACGGGCCAGTCAGATACTTTGTTTTATGGTAAATTGTTTAGGTTTATTTACTGACAGGAGGTTCCTTACCATGAAACGTATTTTTTTGGCTGCGGCCATCGGTCTGGCCACAATGGGTGCCCATGCCGTCGACATGGGCATTTCTGCCACTGATGCCTATGCCAAAGTGCAGCAGCAGGACAACAAGGTATTGCTGGTGGATGTGCGTGATCCGGTGGAAATCATGTTTGTCGGCTTTACCGATGTGGCCGATATCAATATCCCGTTTCTGCTGGTGGACCGTAGCCGCTTCAACGAGGAGCGTGGCGTGTTTGCGCTGGACCGCAACCCGCAGTTTGTCGAGCAGGTCAAGGCCGAGCTGGCCAGACGGGGTCTGGATGAAACCGCCGAGGTGATTACCCTGTGCCGTTCCGGCAGCGAGCGGGGCGAGCCCAGTGCGCAGGTGCTGCGCGAGGCCGGTTTGAGTAATGCCCGTTTTGTGATTAACGGTTTTCAGGGCGATGCCCTGGGCGAAGGCCCGCAGGCCGGCATGCGCCTGCAGAACGGCTGGCAGAACTCCGGTCTGCCCTGGTCACGCAACATGAATCCGGACAAGATTTACCGTACGGACCGCCAGTAATAAGCGCCGGAAACGCAAAAGCCCCGGAGGTCCGGGGCTTTTTTGTGTCGCCGTTTCAGGCTCAGGCAGCGCCCAGCAGGGCCGCCTGTACCAGTTGCAGCAGTGGCTGCGGGTAGACGCCCAGCAAGAACACCAGCGCAGCGGTCAGCAGCAGCATGATGCCGCCGGCCTGCTGGCCCCAGTTCATCGGGGCGTCCTGGCGGCGCAGGCCCGGCTCAACCAGGAACAGCGTCACCATGACACGCAGGTAGTAGAACACACCAATGGCGCTACCCAGCACCAGCGCACCCAGCAGCCACCACAGGCTGGCATCGACACCGGCAGCCAGCACCGAGAACTTGCCGATAAAACCGGCCGTCATCGGGATGCCGGCCAGCGACAGCATCATCACGGTCAGCACGGCGGTCAGGTACGGGCGGCGCCAGAACAGGCCACGGTACTGGAACAGGGCATCGGCATCGTTGTCCTTGAACGGGGTGGACATCAGCGTAATCACGCCAAAAGCACCCAGGCTGGTCAGCACATAGGTGGCCAGGTAAATGCCGACCGACTCAACCGCCAGGCTGCTGGCTGCCACCAGCGCAATCAGCAGGTAGCCGAAGTGGGCAATGGAAGAGTAACCCAGCAGGCGCTTGAGGTTGCTTTGCAGCAGCGCCAGCAGGTTGCCGAACAGGATGGAGGCAATCGCCATCAGCGTCAGCAGGGTGGCCAGCCAGCTGCTGTCCTGGGTGGCAGGCGAAACCTGATACAGGCGCAGCAGCACGGCAAATACCGCCACCTTGGCTACGGTGGCCAGGAAGGCGGATACCGGTGCGGGCGCACCTTCGTACACGTCGGCGGTCCATAGGTGGAAGGGCACCAATGACAGTTTGAAGGCCAGACCGACCAGCATCATGGCAAAGCCGGTTTGCAGGATGTTGGTTACACCCAGAGCGCCCAGCTGGCTGAATTGCAGGCTGCCGGACTCGGCATATACCAGCGCCATGCCGAACAACAGGAAGGCGGAGCCGGCCGCGGACAGCACCATGTACTTGATACCGGCTTCCAGTGAACGCTTGTTGAAGAAGGCGTAGGCGACCATGCCGAACAGCGGTACCGACAGCAGTTCCAGTCCGATAAACAGGCTGCCCAGATGGCTGGCGCTGGTCATCACGAGGCCGCCGGCGGTGGACAGCAGCATCAGCAGGTACATTTCTTCACGGTTGCCCTGAAAGCCCTGACCGGTATTGGTTTTACCCAGATAGGCATGGGCCAGGGTGACGCAGGCCAGACTGGCAACCAGAATGATGCCGGTGTACAGCAGCGAGAAGCGGTCAACCAGCAGCAGGCCGGTGACCTCCAGCGGGGCGGCGCGCAGCGCCGGGATCAGCGCCACCAGCGCCAGGTTGAGGCCCAGCGCAGTCAGCACAAAGGTCAGGTCGTGGTTGCGCCGCCAGGCAATCACCAGCGTGACCAGCAGTGCGGTAGCACCGACGATCAGCAGGGGCAGCAGGGCGACGAAGTGGGACAGGGTGTAATTCATGGTGTCATGTTCCATCGTAAGGCTACCGGGCCAGAGCCGGGCTGGTGCCCAGCCAGTGCTGTACGCCGTTCATGCTGGCGGCAGAGATGTCCAGTACGCTTTGTGGATAAAGTCCGAGCCAGACCAGCAGTACGGCCAAAACCAGCACCATGGACAGCTCGCGCATATTGAGGCCGCGTAGGGCGCTGCCCTCACGCTCGGCACCAAAGTAGGCGCGGTGAATCATGATCAGCGAGTAGGCCGAGGCAAACACCAGCCCGGAGGTGGCCAGTACCACCACCCACGGATAGCTGGCAAAGCTGCCGAACAGGATCAGGAATTCGCCGATAAAGTTGCCGGTGCCGGGCATGCCCAGCGAGGCAATGGCAAAGAACAGGCTCAGCGCCGGCAGGTACGGCAGGCGTGCCCACAGGCCGCCCATTTCGCGCATGTCACGGGTGTGAATACGTTCGTACAGCTGGCCGCAGAGGATAAACAGCGCCGAAGCCGACAAGCCGTGCGCCAGCATCTGGACTACCGCACCCTGCAGGGCCAGCTGGGTACCGGCATAGATGCCGATCAGCACAAAGCCCATGTGCGAGATGCTGGAGTAGGCCACCAGCCGTTTGATATCGGTCTGGGCAAAGGCCACGATGGCACCGTAGAAAATGCCGATCAGGCCCAGCGTCATGGCGATGGGTGCAAACTCGGCCGAGGCATTGGGAAACAGCGGCAGGGCAAAGCGCAGCATGCCGTAGGCGGCGGTTT
>CAZMLX010000027.1:0-16871 GCA_964567275.1 uncultured Thiopseudomonas sp.
GCCCGTCATGCTGATCGGCAAATAATAGACACTGTCCAGAACCGTCGTATACTTCTCGGCATCAGCATCTGTCCAGCCGGCATAACGCATCATGCCCTCGCCATCTTTCGCGATTTCGATTCGTCCCTTCATCCAATACTTTCTGCCATGAACAAAGCCAAGGCTTTTAGCTTCCTGTATCAAGTCCTCACGCTCCTGAAAGAATGAATCGGCCAGAATCAGATTGAAATGACCTTGCAGCGTTCCATCTTCATTGATATGAAACGCTGTGTAAGGATACGGAAATAAAAGGCTTATCCCTTCTTTCAGCGGTGACTGCATTGCCGCTGCCAGCGGGTCAGGGATATCCAGTTCATAGCTTCGCTTGCTGCCGCCTGTAACCAGAAGCTTCTTGTAATCAGGAGAAACGTACACTTCTGACAAGGTTTCATCATAGTGGCGGTGCAACATACAGCCTGACAAAAAAGCCAGACAGGCAATAAGCAGAATGATTAAGCGCATTATTCTTCCTTAAACAATTCGATAAACAGGGCAGAGACCCTGCCCGAAGTCTGCAACAGCATGCGCCATTCGTCCAGTCTTTGAACGCAACCTGCCTTGGCAAACGCCACTGACTGTCCATTTGCCTGATCTGCCTCAATCACTGGTCAAGCACCATTGCGGCCCTTCTGCCAGCCCGATATTCTCCTAGCAACCGCTGGTGCCGTCATTGACCGGCAGCCATTATTCAAACGCAGCAAGGAGTCGCACCATGTTGATCATCGAATTCATTATCGTGCTGCTGGCCATTTTTCTTGGCGCACGCCTTGGCGGTATCGGCATCGGCTATGCCGGCGGGCTGGGCGTACTCATCCTCGCCGCCATTGGCGTCAAGCCCGGCAACATTCCCTTTGATGTCATTTCCATCATCATGGCGGTGATTGCCGCCATCTCGGCCATGCAGATTGCCGGCGGACTGGATTATCTGGTTGCGCAAACCGAAAAGCTGCTGCGCCGCAATCCCAAGTACATCACCATTCTGGCGCCGATCGTCACCTACTTCCTGACCCTGTTTGCCGGCACCGGCAACATCTCGCTGGCCACCCTGCCGGTGATTGCCGAGGTGGCCAAGGAACAGGGCATCAAGCCCTGCCGCCCGCTGTCCACCGCTGTGGTGGCGGCGCAGATCGGCATTACCGCCTCGCCCATTTCCGCTGCGGTGGTGTATATGGCCTCGGTGATGGAAAACCCGGCCATGGTCGGTGACGGTCATACCGTCAGTTACCTCAGCCTGCTGATGGTGCTGCTGCCGTCCACCTTGCTGGCCATTGTGCTGATGGCCATTATCGTGTCCAAGGTGTTTGACTGGAAGCTGTCCGACGATCCGGTGTACCAGCAGCGCCTCGCCGACAAGCTGGTCGAGCTGCGCGGCAGCCAGGTCAAGGAGATCCTGCCCCATGCCAAGGCGTCGGTACTGCTGTTTTTGCTGGGCGTGATTGCGGTGGTGGTCTACGCCATCATCAACAGCCCCAGCCTCGGGCTGGTTGAGGTGCCGCTGATGAACACCACCAGCGCCATCCTGATCATCATGCTCAGCGTGGCCACCCTCATTACCCTGATGTGCAAGGTCAACACCGACGCCATCCTCAACTCCAGTACCTTCAAGGCCGGCATGAGCGCCTGTATCTGTATTCTCGGCGTGGCCTGGCTGGGCGACACCTTTGTGCAAAACAACCTGGAATGGATCAAGGACACCGCCGGCAGCGTCATCCAGCAGCATTCCTGGATGCTGGCGGTGATTTTCTTCTTCTGCTCGGCGTTGCTGTACTCACAGGCCGCCACCGCCAAGGCGCTGATGCCGATGGCGCTGGCGCTGCAGGTCAGCCCGCTGACCGCCATTGCCTCGTTCTCGGCGGTGTCCGGCCTGTTTATCCTGCCCACCTACCCAACCCTGGTGGCCGCAGTGCAAATGGACGATACCGGCACCACCCGCATTGGCCGCTTTGTGTTCAACCATCCGTTCTTCATCCCCGGCACCATAGGCGTGGCGCTGGCGGTCACCTTTGGTTTCATAATTGGCGGCATGGTGCTCTAAGGCCAGGTCCGCCAAGTCGAAGCGCAGTCAAACCGGCCACTGCCACAACCCTTGCGGGCTGACTGCGCTATCCTGCTATTGCAACAGCACCCAGAGCAACACGGAGGTTGCCCCATGGCCAGGAAAGCCCATTTTCACTGCCTTGCGCTCTATATCCTGCTGGCCGTCCTGCCGGTCAAGAGCAGTGGCGGCCAACCCCGCCAAACAGAGTTCAATGACGATAACTATCAACCCCGGGGCGCCTACAACAGCCTGCCGGCGCCGGTACGGTCGCCAGCACCGGCAAGCAAGCCGGTAACCGCCCCGTCCAAACCGCTGCCCCGCCACAAAGTCCAGTGGAGCTGGCACAGCCATGGCTTCAGCAGCGGCAACACCAAAGGCAAGGATGTCAGCCGCGGGGTATTCTATTACCAGCAACAACAGGGCCGTATCGATACCAGCCTGCTCTGCAACAATTATCGCTACGGCTCACTGGTCTACCGTGATTGCCGCAAAGCGGCCAAGGCATATTTTGGCAAACAATGCTCCAGCCAGTTCATGGCGGCCTGTGCAGCGGCCGGCATGACACCCTGAAACAAAAAACCGCAGACAGGGTCTGCGGTTTTAAAGGCAACAGCTGCAGGCAAATACTTACTCGGCAGCAGCGTCCTCTGCAGCTTCAGCAGCCTGATCGGCTTTGTCAGCCAGGGCGCCGGCCGCTTTTTCTTTCAGGGCCTCTTTGGTTTCTTCAGCTTTTTCAGCAGCCGCTTCTTTGGCTTCTTCAACCTTTTCAGCCACTGCCTCTTTGGCGTCTTCAACTTTTTCAGAAACAGCTTCTTTGGCATCTTCAACCGTCTCGGCAACGGCTTCTTTTACCTCTTCAACTTTTTCAGAAACAGCCTCTTTGGCTTCGTCCAGCAGGGAACCCGCTTCTTCAGCCGCTGCTTCAGTGGCTTCGGCAGCCTGCTCGGCAGTCTCTTCAGCTTTCTGGGCAACAGCATCAGCCACTTCACGGGCCTGCTCAACGGCAGAGGTCTGGGCAGCAGGTGCTTTGCCGCCTTCATCACAGGCAGTCAACAGCAGGGCGGCCGAGCAAATCAGGGAAGCCAAAAGTGTTTTTTTCATATCATGCTCCTGTCAGGGACAATTAACGGATCGTAACATTGCCATACACTGTGGCCGGTACCGATATCTCCAGCCTTGATAGCAATAGGTTGTAATCAGGGCGGCATTCTACACACCTTTTGCGGCAACGGCCACGCAACACGCCAACCGGCCCGGTATGATAACCTTGTCACAGCAACAACAGTCACAGCTGCAAGCACGAAGGCCGGTGGTTTTCCGTGTCGCCCGCAGCTCCGCCAAACAAGGAATCATCATGGCCTTACTCAGCTTTTTAGGCGCTACCCGACAAGTGACCGGATCCTGTTACCTGATCGAAACGCTCGACAAAAAACAGATTTTGCTGGAATGCGGCATGCAGCAAGGTGGCGACCGCGATAATGGCAACGGTGACGACAACGGTAACGGTAACCGGTCACCCTTTTCATTCAACCCCGAGCACCTTGATGCTGTCGTGATTTCCCATGCCCATATTGACCACAGCGGCATGCTGCCCCGGCTGGTGGCCGAAGGCTATCGTGGCCCTATTTATGCGACAGATGCCACCTGTGACCTGATGGAAGTGATGCTGCTCGACGCCGCCCACATCCAGGAAAAAGACACCGAATGGGAAAACCGCTGGCGGGCCCGGCGCGGCAAGCAGGCGATACGCCCGCTGTATGTCAGTGCCGATGCCGAGCGGGTACTGAAACAGCGCCGCCCGGTGGGTTACCTGGAGTGCACACAAATACTGCCAGGCGTGGAGCTGCGCTTTTACGATGCCGGCCATATCATTGGTTCGGCCATTGTCGAGCTGACCTTCAACGAATCCGGTCAGCGCCGGCGGCTGGTGTTTTCCGGCGACCTGGGCAGCACCTGCTCACCGCTGATGCGGGCACCGGCGGTAGTCCGCGAAGCCGATGTACTGCTGCTGGAGTCCACCTACGGTGACCGTGATCACAAGTGCAATGAAGACACCCTGGACGAGCTGGCGGCCATTTTGCAACAGGCACACGAAGATGGCGGCAACGTGATGATTCCTGCCTTCTCGGTAGGCCGTACCCAGGACATCCTGTTCCATCTGGGACGCTTTTACCGGGAAGGCCGCCTGCCACAACAGGCGGTTTTTCTCGACAGCCCCATGGCCATTCGTGCCAACCAGATTTATCTGGACCACAGGGACGATTTTGACAATGAAAACCTGGCCATGCTGCGCAACAACAACATCTCCCGGCTGGAAGACTGGCTGCCGATTCTGCGCCAGACCCCTACCGCCGAACAGTCTGCCGACATCAACCGCATAAAAAGCGGGGCCATCATTGTCGCTGGCAGCGGCATGTGCGATGGCGGGCGCATTGTGCATCACTTCAAACATAACCTCTGGCGCCCGGACTGCCATCTGGTGTTTACCGGCTACCAGGCACGGGGCACCACCGGCCGCGCCATCGTTGACGGTGCCAGCTCGGTGCGGGTATTACGTGAAGACATTGTGGTCCGGGCCAAGGTTCACACCCTGGGTGGTTTCTCCGCCCATGCCGGCCAGTCACAACTGGTAAACTGGGCCAGCCAGTTTGAAACCTCGCCAGAAATTCATCTGATCCATGGCGAGCTGGAGAAAATGCAGGTTCTGCAAAACGTTTTACAACAGAAGCTGGGACGTCCCGTACAGATCCCCGAGCCCGGCGATCGCATCGCCATTTAAGGAGTAAGCATGTCGACACCTTCCGACGACTATATGGAGCGTCCGTTTCTGGTCAGCACCTTTGACGTGACCGAACGCATCAACAGCCTACTGGCCGCTGCCGTGCCCCCACACAGCCCCAACCTTGAGCTGTACCGGGAAATGCTGGTCACGGTCGCCCGCATGGCCGAGGCCGACCGCAGCCGCTGGGATGCCAAAATCATGTTGCAAACCCTGCGCGAAATGGAAGCTTCCTTCAACCTGCTGGACCGTTTCAAACGCCGCCGCAAAGTAACCGTATTCGGCTCGGCACGCACCCCGGTCGAGCACCCCCTGTATCAGCAGGCCAAACAGCTGGGCAAGATTCTGGCGCAGCGCAACCTGATGAGCATCACCGGCGCCGGTGGTGGCATCATGGCGGCAGCCCACGAAGGGGCCGGCCCGGAAAACAGCCTTGGGCTGAATATCGTGCTGCCCTTTGAACAGGGTGCCAACGCTACCATGCAGGCCAGCAACAACCTGCTGACGTTCCACTTTTTCTTCCTGCGCAAACTGTTTTTCGTCAAGGAGGCCGACGCCGTGGTGCTCTGCCCCGGCGGCTTTGGCACCCTGGACGAAGCCTGGGAAGTACTTACCCTGATCCAGACCGGAAAAAGCCCGCTGGTGCCAGTAATCCTGATGGATATTGAAGGCGGAACCTACTGGGATGCTGCCCTTGATTTCATGAGAAACGAGATGGCAGACAAGGGCTACATCCTGCACGAAGACCTGTCACTGGTACGACTGGTGCGCAGCCCGGAAGAAGCCGGTGAAGAAATCGCACGTTTTTATGCCAACTTCCACTCTACCCGCTGGTACCGGGAAACCCTCACCATTCGTCTGCACCACCAGCTGACTGCACAGGCCATGGAGCACCTTAACAGCCAGTTTGGCGATCTGTGCCTGTCCGGCAACATTCGCCAGGTGCCCTATTGCGAGGAAGTCCACAAAGAGTCCGAGTTCTGCAACCTGTACCGGCTCGAGTTCGTGTTTAATGCCCGTGACTATGGCCGTCTGCGCCAGCTGGTGGATTACATCAACCAGCCCACCACCTGGGCCGACCTCAACTCAAGCCACCTGGTTTAAAGGGTTCACACACCAAAAAGCCGCTTTTCAGCGGCTTTTTGGTGTAACCCGGGGCATCTCTGCCAGGCGAAACTTAAACCCGTTCCAGCACAGTGCTGATGCCCTGGCCCAGGCCGATACACATGGTGGCCACACCCAGCCGTCCATTATTCTGCTTCATCACGTTCAGCAGGGTGCCGGTAATGCGGGCACCCGAGCAGCCAAAGGGGTGGCCCAGCGCAATGGCACCGCCATGCAGGTTGACTTTGTCGTCCATCTTGTCCAGCAACTTGAGGTCTTTGAGCACAGGCAGGGCCTGGGCAGCAAAGGCTTCGTTCAGCTCGATATAGTCAATGTCGTCCATGGTCAGACCAGCACGCTTGAGCGCCTTTTGGGTGGCCGGTACCGGGCCATACCCCATAATCGCCGGATCCACGCCCGCCACCGCCATGGCACGTACCACTGCCAGCGGTTCCAGCCCCAGGTCTTTGGCACGCTGGGCCGACATCACAATCATGCAGGAAGCACCGTCGGTAATCTGTGAGGACGTGCCGGCCGTAACCGTACCGTTTTTCGGGTCAAAGGCCGGGCGCAGTGCCGCCAGCCCCTCAAGGGTGGTATCCGGACGAATGGTTTCATCGTAATCAAACACCTTGAGGAAGCCGTTTTCGTCATAGCCTTCCATCGGGATGATCTCGTCCCTGAAGTTGCCCCCGATGGTAGCCTTGTGCGCCAGACGGTGCGAGCGTTCGCCAAAGGCATCCTGGGCTTCACGGGTAATACCGTGCATCTTGCCCAGCATCTCGGCGGTCAGCCCCATCATGCCCGAGGCCTTGGCCGCATGCAGTGACAGCTGCGGGTTGGCTTCCACGCCATGCATCATGCCGACGTGGCCCATGTGTTCCACGCCACCGACCACAAAAACGTCGCCGTTGTTGGTATGAATGGCCTGTACCGCAGTGTGCAGGGCGCTCATGGACGAGCCACACAGGCGGCTGACGGTTTGTGCGCTGCTGGTATGCGGAATGCGGGTCAGCAGCGAAGCCATGCGGGCAATGTTCCAGCCCTGCTCCAGGGTCTGGTTGACGCAGCCCCAGATCACGTCTTCCACTTCGGCCGGGTTAATGGCCGAATTGCGTGCCAGCAGGCTGTCGATCAGATGGGCCGACATGTTTTCGGCACGGGTATTGCGGTGCATGCCGCCTTTGGAGCGGCCCATGGGGGTACGGCCAAAGTCGACGATCACGGCGTCTCTTGGATTCAAGCTCATGTTATTTACCTCCAAAGAAAGATTGGCCGTTGTTCGCCATTTCACGCAGTTTATCGGTAGGACGGTACATGGCACCCAGCTGGTCGGCATAGCGGTCAGCCAGCTCCACAAAGGCGGCAACACCCATGCTGTCCACATAACGCAGTGCGCCACCACGGAACGGAGGGAAACCGATACCATAAATCAGGCCCATGTCGGCCTCGGCGGCTGTTTCAACGATACCGTCTTCCAGGCAGCGTACAGTTTCCATGCACAGCGGAATCATCATGTAGTTGATGATGTCTTCGTCGCTCAGCTCGCGCTGTTCATGCACCACCGGAGCCAGCAGTTCGGCCACGGATGCATCGACCACTTTCTTCGGCTTGCCCTTCTTGTCGGTTTCGTAAACATAAAAACCCTTGCCGTTTTTCTGGCCCAGCCGCTCGGCCTTGTACAGCACGTCAATGCAGGTTTCGCTCTCTTCTTTCATGCGGTCAGGAAAGCCTTCAGCCATCACATCCCGGGCATGAAACGCAGTATCCATCCCGACCACGTCAAGCAGGTAAGCGGGGCCCATCGGCCAGCCGAAGCGCTCCATGATCTTGTCGGCACGGGTAAAGTCAACACCGGCACTGATCAGTTTGGCAAAGCCGCCAAAGTACGGAAACAGCACCCGGTTGACCAGAAAGCCGGGGCAATCGTTGACCACAATGGGGTTTTTGCCCATTTTCTGGGCATAGGCCACTGTAGTAGCTACGGCTTCGTCCGAACTGTGCTCGCCACGGATCACTTCCACCAGCGGCATCATGTGTACCGGGTTAAAGAAGTGCATGCCGACAAAGTTTTGCGGGCGTTTCAGTGCCTTGGCCAGATGGTTGATGGAAATGGTGGAGGTGTTGGACGCCAGAATGGTGTCTTCACCTACATGACCCTCGACCTCGGCCAGCACAACCTGCTTGACCTTGGGATTTTCCACCACGGCCTCAACCACTATATCCACATCACCAAAGTCGCCATAGGACAGGGTTGGGCGGATGCCGTTAAGCGCTTCGGCCATTTGCGGCACGGTCATGCGGTTGCGCTCAACCCGCTTGGCCAACAGCTTGGCAGCCTCGCTCAGGCCCAGCTGAATACCTTCTTCACGCACGTCTTTCATCAGGATCGGCGTGCCTTTCAGTGCCGACTGATAGGCAATGCCGCCGCCCATGATACCGGCACCCAGTACCGCCGCCTTTTTAACCTGGCCGGCGATTTTCTCGTAACCTTTGGCCTTGCGCTTGAGCGCCTGGTCATTGAGGAACAGGCCAATCAGGCTGGCAGCCTGTGGGGTTTTGGCCATTTTGGCAAAGCCTTTGGCCTCCACTTCCAGTGCCTTGTCACGGCCCATACTGGCCGCTTTCTGCATGGATTTGATGGCTTCGAGCGGTGCCGGATAGTTGGGGCCCGCCTTGCCGGCGACAAAGCCTTTGGCACTTTCAAAGCACATCATTTGCTCGATCGGGTTGAGCATCAGCTTGTCCAGTTTGAGCTGGCGGCGCGCCTTGTAATCCAGCTCGCCAGCGGCAGCACGCTGCACCAGATCCAGAGCGGCATCAAACAGCTTGTCGGCCGGTACCACCGCATCGACTGCGCCCACCTTCAGGGCTTCTTCAGCACGGGCTTCTTTGCCGGCAGCAATCCACTCGATGGCATTGTCGGCACCAATCAGCCGTGGCAACCGGACGGTACCACCCCAGCCCGGATAGATGCCCAGCTTGACTTCCGGCAGGCCAATTTTGGCTTTTTCAGCCA
Organism: uncultured Thiopseudomonas sp.; assembly: GCA_964567275.1. Lineage (GTDB taxonomy): Bacteria > Pseudomonadota > Gammaproteobacteria > Pseudomonadales > Pseudomonadaceae > Thiopseudomonas. The sequence goes on from CAZMLX010000027.1 coordinate 8,980, forward strand.
TAACCCGGTAATCCGCCGACAGCGATACTTCCAGGCCACCACCCAGCGCTATGCCGTTGATCGCAGCCACGGTAGGCACAGCCAGGTCCTCGAACGCACAGAAAATGCGGTTGACCTGCATCACCCCTTCAATCAGTTGCTCGTCCGGCAGCGCAAACATGTCAGTAAACTCGGTAATATCGGCACCGACCACAAACACAGCCTTGCCACTGGTCAGCACCACACCACGCACCCGATTGTCGGCGGCAATGGCGGCAACCGCTTCACCCAGTTCGGTGATCGCCAGCTGATTGAATTTATTGACCGACTCGCCTTGCAAGTCGAACCTGAGTTCCACGATGCCCTGCTCAAGGAGCGTTGCCGTAAAGGCCTTGCCTGAGTAAATCATCCACTGTTCTCCACCAAGAGGAAGTAAGCCAGCCGGGACTGACCCTACAAAAACGTTGCAGTCGAACGGCCATTTCATACAACCGTTTGATCGGATCAACACCTTCAGGCAAAACGTTTCGTTTGTCAATTAGCCGACACACCAAATAAGCCGGCACAACTACACCATCGCTTTACCTGTACCTGCAGTATGGCTGCGCCCTGTATCCGGCTGCAAATGGAAAAGGGCTTTTCTGCAGGCGACAACGCTACGAATCATTGCGTGCAATGCGGTGCTATGCAAAGCTTGGACTGACCGCTCTAACAGGGAGACACTCACAATGGCCTACCAGCATATTCTGATTGCCACCGATCTTAGCCAGGAATGCGCACGGGTTCTCGATCCGGCTTGCCAGCTGGCGCAAGCCTTTAACTGCCAGCTTTCACTGGTTCATGTGGTGGAGCCCATTGCCATGGCGTTTGGCGCTGATGTGCCGCTGGACCTGTCGCTGCTGCAGCAACAGCAGGGCAGCCAGGCCCGGCAACGATTGGACGAGGTGCTGCACGGTTATCCGCAGTTACAGTCCGGGCACTGCCATATTCGACAGGGCCAGCCCCGGCAAGAGATCCATCAGCTGGCCAAAGAACTGGGCTGCGACCTGATTCTGGTCGGCAGCCATGGCCGCCATGGTTTGTCATTGTTGCTGGGTTCAACAGCCGCCGACCTGCTGTCAGCGGCGCCCTGTGATGTGCTGGCCATCAACCTCAAGGATGTCGATTTGCGCTAATCCCTGCGCCTGTAACCGTCACAGCCGGAACAGGCTGTCGCCGTTCATCACCAGCGGGCGAATTTTTTCCAGCTGTGCATCCAGCGAATAGGTCATGCTGGACGACATCGAGAAAAAACTGAGAAAAGCCTTGAGGTTGGTATCGCCGGCGCAGACGTCATGAATGCGGTGCCAGAGCGCCTGGTTGACCAGCTGCAATGCAGAAAAATCACGGGTCAACTCACCCAGCTCCCAATCGGGCGTACGGCCGTCACGCTGGTTGAACAGCTCGCGCAAGACGTACATGGACACGGTCCGCAACACAAATTCGGTGTCGGTGGCAAAGGGCAGATGGTTGTGCGCCATGGGCTTGAGGCGACGCAAAATCGGACAACCGGAGGTGGCCATGATGACGCCCAGCAGCGAACGCAAAGCCACTTCCAGGTTAACCATTTTGCTGTATTCGCGCTCTTCGGTACGCACATGAACCCAGGCTTTGCGGAACGCCGGCAAACCACGGAAGTCTTCCACCACCGTCTGCAAGTCGACCGCCGCCGGACACTGTTGCCGTTGCGCTGGTGTCAGTGGGCAGTTGGTGCACTGCTGATATTCCAGCCGGGCCCAGTCCGCTGCCGGAGCACCGGCACGGTCACTGACCAGCACATCCCGCTCCAGCTGGATTTTGTAGTTAAACGCATGCTCGTCATCAAGCGTGATGCGGTACTCAACAGCCATGAAACTCCCCTACTCGCTTTCCAGTTCGGCCCAGCGCTCCAGCAACGCATCCAGCTGCTGCTCTGCCTGTTGCAGCTGCAGCAACACCTGCTCGGTATGCTCGTGCGGCTGCTGATAAAACGCCGGATCAGATACCTGCACCTGCAGCTGTTCAAGCCTGCCCTCCAGCTCGTCAATTTGCCCGGGAATGGCATCCAGTTCCCGTTGCTGCTTGTAACCGAGCTTTTTTCTATTGGGCACTATGCCATCATCCATCGTTTTCTGCAGCTGCGGCTCAGGTTTTTTTTCACTGGCTTGCTGTACATCATGACTGCCGGCAACGCCTGACTGCTCGGTCATGCCCAGCAATCGCACCGAGCCCCCCTGACGCAGCCAGTCCTCGTAGCCACCGACAAATTCATTGACCCGCCCGCTGCCGTCAAACACCAGCAGGCTGGTCACCACGTTGTCCAGAAAAGTCCGGTCGTGGCTGACAATCAGCACCGTGCCGTCAAACTCGGACAGCACCTCTTCCAGCAGCTCCAGGGTTTCGCTGTCCAGGTCGTTGGTCGGTTCGTCCAGCACCAGCACGTTGGCCGGTTTGGTGAACAGCTTGGCCAGCAGCAAGCGGGCCCGCTCGCCACCGGACAGCGCCTTGACCGGCGTGCGGGCCCGTTGCGGACTGAACAGGAAATCGCCCAGATAGCTGAGCACATGGCGTGACTTGCCGTTGATGGTGATCTGGTCGCTGGATTCGGCCACGTTGTCGGCCACGCTTTTTTCCGGGTCGAGCTGGCCCCGCAGCTGGTCAAAGTAGGCCACTTCCAGCTTGGAGCCCCGCTCGATGCTGCCGCCGGTCGGTTCCAGATCGCCCAGCAACAGCTTGAGCAAAGTGGTTTTACCGCTGCCGTTGGCACCCAGCAGGCCAATACGGTCGCCCCGCTGCAGCACCATGGAAAAATCCTTGACCAGCTCCCGGCCACCGGGATGGGCAAAGCGGATGTGCTCGGCCACTATCACCTGCTTGCCGGAGCGCTCGGCGGTAATCAGCTGCATGCTGGCAGTACCCTGACGGTCACGGCGCTGGCTGCGCTCTTCACGCAGCGCTTTCAGCGCCCGCACCCGGCCTTCATTGCGGGTACGGCGGGCCTTGATGCCCTGGCGAATCCAGACTTCTTCCTGGGCCAGTTTTTTGTCAAACAGCGCATTGGCGGTTTCTTCGGCGGACAGCTGCTGTTCCTTGTGCTCCAGAAAGCTGGCGTAATCGCCGTTCCAGTCGATCAGGTGGCCACGGTCCAGCTCCAGAATGCGGGTGGCCAGGTGTTGCAGAAAGGTACGGTCGTGGGTGATGAACAACACAGCACCGTTAAAATCCAGCAACGCCTCTTCCAGCCAGGCAATGGCGCCGATATCCAGGTGGTTGGTCGGCTCGTCCAGCAACAACAGGTCCGGCTCGGCCACCAGCGCCTGCGCCAGCAGCACCCGGCGCCGCCAGCCACCGGACAGTTCTTCCAGCTTCTTTTCCGCCGGCAGTTGCAAACGGCTCAGGGTGCTGTCCACCAGCTGCTGCAAGCGCCAGCCGTCACGGGCTTCCAGCTCCTGCTGGACCCGGGTCAGCTCCTCCAGATCATCCTCGGTTTCCACCGTCTGGCTGAGCTGGTTAAAACGTGCCAGCAATTCGCCCACACCGGCCAGGCCGTCGGCCACCACCTCGAATACGGTACGCTGCTCGCCCCGGGGCAGCTCTTGCGGCAACTCGCCGATTTTCAGCCCCGGTGCCCGCCAGATCTCGCCCGAGTCCGGCAGCTGGCTGCCCTGTACCAGCTTCATCATGCTTGACTTGCCGCTGCCATTGCGGCCAATCAGGCACACCCGCTCGCCCTTGGCAATTTGCCAGGACACGCCATCCAGCAGCGGATTCATGCCATAGGCAAGGGAAATCTGGGACATTTTCAGCAAGCTCATGCCGTTCTCCTGTAAAAAAGTGCGCCTAGTCTAACGGCTGCCGCCAGCTGTGACATCTGCCACGCACATTTTACCTGCGCCCCGGTCGACGCCGCCCTACTCGCCACAGCAGCAAACAGGTAAGCTATGGCGTCTTTTTTAACAGGGCAGCGCTCTTGTGCTGCCCTTCTGCTTTTACTGCCCTTATGGAGTGGAATGTGCGCACTGGTTTTCTTTCTCTGCTTGCCGGCTGCCTGCTGGCAGTGGCCACACAACCGGCGCTGGCAGACAGCCGCCTGCAACAACAGCGTCAGCTGTATAAAACGGCCAAAGCCGAGCTGGAAGCCGGCCGCAGTGAAGCCTGGCTCAATAATCAGAGCCGGCTCAAGGGCTATCCGCTGGCCGATTATCTGGCCTACGACGAGCTCACCAACCGCCTGCGTTCAGCCAGTAACAGCGAAGTAGAAAACTTTATTCGCCAGCATGCCGACCTGCCCCAGCTGCGCTGGTTAAAGCTGCGCTGGCTGCGCCTGCTGGCCGAACGTGAACAGTGGCAGCTGTTTTTGCAGTACTACCAGCCCGAGCTGGACTTTGCCGAGCTGGACTGCCTGCACGCCGGTTACCTGCTGGATCAGGGGCAAACCGCAAAAAGCTGGGACGCAACCCGCACCATCTGGCTCAGTGGCCAGTCACGCCCCAATGCCTGCGACCCGCTGTTTGAACGCTGGCAAGCCGCCGGCCAGCGCACACCCGAACGGGTCTGGCAGCGCATGGAACTGGCACTGGACGAACGCAATCCGGCACTGGCCCGCTATCTGGCCAAAGAACACAGCAACAGTGCCAAGGCCAATTTGCTGGTGGATGTCGCCGCCAACCCCGAGCTGCTCAAGCAAACCGGGCGTTTCAGTGCCGACACCGCAGAAAATCGCAGCATAGTGGCCCTGGGCCTGCGCCGCATGATTCGCAACAACAGCGATGAAACCCTGCGCCTGCTGGAGCACTACCAGAAGCAGCTGAAATTCACTGAAACGCAAAAACGCCAGATTGCCCGTGATGTGGGCAGTTTGCTGGCCAAACGCTTTGATGCCCGGGCGCTTAAACTCTTCCAGCAATATGACCCCGGCCTGCAGGAACCCCTGGCGACCGAGTGGCATGCCCGCCTGTTGCTGCGTCTGGAGCGCTGGAACGAGGCCAGCAACCTTATTGGCCGCATGCCGGCCAGCCTGCTGGACACGCCACGCTGGCAATACTGGCGTGCCCGCAGTGCCCAGCTGGCCCAAAGCACCAGCCTGCCCTTCATGGAGCACTACGAAACCCTGGCTACCGACCGTGACTACTACGGCTACCTGGCAGCCGACCAGGTGCGTCGTCCTTACCAGCTCAACCATGTTCCGGCACCCGTGAGTGCGCAAACCCTGCAACAGGTAAAAAACAGTCCTTTGGTGCAGCGTGCCATTGAATTAAAAGCGCTGGGTGACTGGCGCGGCGCCCTGCAGGAGTGGCAGCACGGTGCCAAGGTGTTCAACCATGAACAACAACTGGCCCAGGCCAGAATCGCCCTTGAGTTGCAGTGGTACAACCCGGCCATCCGCAGCCTGGCCCAGGCCCGCTACTGGGACGATCTGGATGTGCGCTTTCCGCTGGCTTACCGCAACGAGCTGGTCGGAGGCGCCCAGGCCCGCAAACTGCCGGCCAGCTGGGTGTATGCCATTACCCGACAGGAAAGTGCCTTTACCCCGGCCATCCATTCCCACGTCGGCGCCATGGGCCTGATGCAGCTGATGCCGGCCACCGCCCAGGAGATTGCCCGCCGTTATGACATTCCTTACAGCGGACCCGGCGATGCACTCAAACCTGAAACCAACGTATTGCTGGGCACCGCCTATCTGGATCATGTCATGCAGCAGTTCAACGGCAACCGCATTTTGTCATCGGCCGCTTATAACGCCGGCCCCGGCCGCGTACGCCAGTGGCTGAAAGACTCCCGGCACCTGCCCGTTGACGTCTGGATTGAAACCATACCCTTTGATGAAACTCGCCAGTATGTACAAAACGTGCTGATGTATTCGGTGATTTACAGTCAAAAACTCGATGCGCCCGAACCCCTGATGCAATGGCACGAGCGCCAGCTGGCCGGCAACCTGGAATAACCCGCCAGACTCGATGACAACAGCCGGATATGCGGCTTCAGACTACCCACAAAATCTGTGGATAACTGTGTGGAACAACTGCGTAAAGATCCCGCAAAGCCCGGTCAGATCGGGCTTTGCGGCGACTTGATCACTTTATAACCAGATCGTTTTTATACTTAAAAATCAATGTGTTAAACAAATCATCAATGACTTGTCGGCCTTTCCGGATGTATTGGATGGCATTTCGGCAGCAACTGTGCACAAAGCTTTCGCTTCAGGCACAAAAAAGGGCGAACCCTTGACGGGAGCGCCCTTTTTTTACTGCCGGCTGCTATTTAAAAACAGTCACCTGGCACATGCACCCAGCCGCTCATCAGCACCCGGGCGCTGCGGCTCATAATGGCTTTTTTGGCAATCCACTGGCCGCCCTCTTCCACTGCCTCGGCACCGACGCGCAGCGTGCCGGACGGATGCCCGAAGCGCACTGCATTACGTTCGCCACCACCGGCGGCCAGGTTGACCAGCGTACCGGGAATCGCCGCCGCCGTGCCAATGGCCACCGCTGCGGTGCCCATCATGGCGTGATGCAGCTGCCCCATGGACAAAGCACGGGCCAGCACGTCAATAGATTCGGCTTGGACTTGCTTGCCACTGGACGAGGTGTAGCTGGCAGGCGGCGCCACAAAGGCCACTTTCGGCGTGTGCTGGCGAGCGACCGCCTCCGACACGTCCTTGATCAGACCCATTTTGACTGCGCCATGGGAGCGGATCAGCTCAAACTTGGCCAGGGCTTCTTTATCGCTGTTAATCGCACCTTGCAGCTCGGTACCGGTGTAGCCGATGTCTGCCGCATTGACGAAGATGGTCGGAATTCCGGCATTGATCAGGGTCGCCTGCAGGGTGCCGACGCCGGGTACTTCCAGTTCGTCCACCAGGTTGCCGGTGGGGAACATGGAACCTTCGCCATCGGCCGGATCGAGGAACTCGATCTGCACTTCGGCCGCCGGAAAGGTCACGCCATCCAGCTCAAAATCACCGGTTTCCTGCACCTGGCCATTGGTAATCGGCACATGGGCAATGATGGTTTTCTGGATATTCACCTGCCAGATATGCACGGTGCAGATACCGTTTTCAGGAATCTTGTCGGCATCGACCAGACCATTGCTGATGGCAAAGGAACCCACCGCAGCGGTCAGGTTGCCGCAGTTGCCGCTCCAGTCCACAAAGGGCTTGTCGATGGAGACCTGGCCAAACAGGTAATCCACGTCATGGCCCGGCTGGCTGCTCTTGCTCAGCAACACGCTCTTGCTGGTGCTGGAACTGCCGTTGCCCAGACCGTCGATCTGCTTGCCGTAAGGGTCGGGGCTGCCGATGATGCGCAGCAACAGGTTGTCACGGGCCGCACCGGGCTGTTGAGCCGCTTCGGGCAGATCCTGCACACGCAGGAACACACCCTTGCTGGTACCGCCCCGCATGTAAGTGGCAGGAACTTTAACTTGAGGTACAAAAGACATGATTATTTTTCCGTGCAATTGCTGGTTTGAGATTTGTGTTAGGGGCTGATGGCCGGGTAAGGCTTCCGCAAGCTGACGCTGCCAGTCTTGAACAAGTTCAATCCTGTTGCTGATGCTTGCTACAACCTCACCCAGCCCGCCCCGCGAATTCTGTGCAAGACGCAATTTTCGGGGTGGGAGGGAGAGAGTGGGCCGGGCAGGACACTACGCAAAGCTGACGCTGCCGGTCTTGAACAAGTTCAATCCCGGCGCTAATGCTTTGCTCCGGTCCTGCCCAGCTCGAAAGCCCGTACTTGTCTGCCAGCTCTCTGGATTACCACGGCGATGTCATCGCAATGACGAGTACACAGCCACAAACTCAACTCAGACAAGCGACAGCAGCACGGCGTAGCCGTGCCACCACTTTCCCACCAGCGCGGTGTGACTTTGGGTGTCGGGTGTGACCGTAGCAAGCA
>CAZMLX010000028.1:0-16779 GCA_964567275.1 uncultured Thiopseudomonas sp.
CGGCCCTTTGCAGTCAAGGGTAGCCGCCACAGCAACATCAAACCCCGGTCGGCTTCCCGCCCGGGGTTTTTTAATGTCATTTTTCAGGAGTACCGACCATGCAACTTGATTATCGATACCGCAGCCGTGATCACTGGCGATTTTACCTGCAACTGCCCGCCCCTTTGCCCGACTCGTTACGACATCACAGATAACACAGGATTTTGACCATGACCCCGTCTCACGCAGCTGCCCTTGACTTGCTGCACACCCCTTGCACCCAGCCTGCCGCCCTGCGTTTGCCTACCCCGGCCGAATTGCAACAGCGTCTGCCCCTGTCCGCCAGCCTGCGCCAGCGCATTCGCAACCAGCGCCAGCATATTGCCGATATTTTGCAGGGCCGTGACCCGCGCCTGCTGGTGGTGGTGGGCCCCTGTTCCATCCACGACCCGGTGGCTGCCATGGACTATGCGCAGCGGCTGGCCGCACTGGCTGACGAATTGTCCGATACCCTGCTGCTGGCCATGCGTGTCTACACCGAAAAGCCGCGCACCACGGTGGGCTGGAAAGGTCTGCTGTACGACCCGCATCTGGACGGCAGTGCCGGCATGGACGAAGGGCTGGCGCTGTCGCGCCGGCTGATGCTGCAGGTGGCCGAACTGGGCCTGCCGGTGGCCACCGAGCTGCTGCAGCCGCTGACCGTGCCCTACTTTGCCGACCTGCTGGGCTGGGCCGCCATTGGCGCCCGTACCAGCGAGTCGCAGGTGCACCGCGAAATGGTCAGCGGGCTGGAGGTGCCGACCGGCTTCAAGAACGGCACCGACGGCGGCGTACAGATTGCGCTAGACGCCATGCGCTCGGCGGCGCACGGTCACCAGTACATGGGGCTGGACGGGCAGGGGCGGGTGGCACTGCTGCAGGCCGCCGGCAACCGCAACACCCATCTGGTGCTGCGTGGCGGCTCTGCCGGCAGCAATTATGATGAAGCCAGCGTGGCCCATGCCCTGCAGGCACTGCAGCAGGCCGGTCAGGGTGACGGCATCATGGTTGACTGCAGCCATGCCAACAGCGGCAAGGACCCGCAGCGCCAGCCACAGGTGCTGGACGAGGTGGTGCGCCAGCGGCTGGCCGGCAACCTCAACCTGCGGGCGGTGATGATCGAGAGCCATCTGTGCGACGGTCAACAGTCGCTGGACGGTCCGCTTGAGTACGGTGTATCGGTCACCGACGGCTGCCTGGGCTGGGGCAAGACCGAAGCCATGCTGCGCCGGGTGGCCGGCCTGTTGGCATAGCTGCAGGGCCGCATGCATTGGCAGGCGCCAGCGCAGGGCGCCTGCCGGTTTGAGCCGGAGTCCGACCGGCGGCATATAAAAGTGCTTGCAAAGCATTATGCGAATCATTACTGTTCATGACAGTCTTTCATTCAAGAGGTGCTGTCATGTACGTCTGTCTGTGCAAAGGAGTAACCGACCACCAGATCCGTGATCTGGTGGCTGATGGCGCCCGCAGCTGGGCCGAGATTCGCCAGCAAACCGGCTGCGGTACCCAGTGCGGCAAATGTGCCTGCGAAGGCAAGGCTGTTGCCCGTACCGCCATTGCCGAACAGATGACACACAACGCCACCGATCTCGCTTACGCCGTTTAAGCCATTCAGGCGGCGCCCCTTTTTCTGGTATCCTGCACCCGTCATTTACTTCATCAGGCGGGTAACAGTCATGCAGGGTAATCCTCAGGTCATTCAGCAACTCAACCAGGTACTGGGCAACCAGCTGGTTGCCATCAACCAGTATTTTCTGCACGCTCGCATGTACAAGGACTGGGGTTTCGAGCGGCTCGACAAACTGGCCTACAAGGCATCCATCCAGGTGATGTGCAACGCCGACGAACTGATCAAACGCATTCTTTTTCTGGAAGGTCTGCCCAATCTGCAAGAGCTGGGCAAGCTGCGCATTGGCGAAAATGTTGGTGAAATGCTGGGCTGTGACCAGGCGCTGGTACAGCAGGGGCATGCTGCGCTGCTGGCGGCCATTGCCCGTTGTGAAAGTGCCCGCGATTACGTTACCCGTGACTTGCTGCGCGAAATTCTCGACAAGGAAGAAGATCACCTGGACTTGCTGGGTACCGAGCTCGACCTGATGCAAAAAATGGGCAGTGAAAACTACCTGCAACAACAGGTGGATGAAGACTGACCCTCCGGTAGCTTGATTTTGCATAAGGACCGGCAGCCGGTGTAAATGCTATTGTTCTGCCACTGGCGCTGGCTGATGCTTCCATAATCCGGTGTCGCAGGCGCATTCACATATCACTGCACAACGGGTGACCCCATGAAAGACATCAAGGTAGGCGTCAAACTGGCCATAGGTTTTGGCCTGATCCTGTTGCTGACCGTCATTCTGGCAATCAGCAACAGTCTCAATCTGGGCAAGGTGATTCTGCAAAGCGACAACATGTATGCGTCGAGCACCATTGTCAGCCATGCCCAGTCCCTGCAGGAAACCAGTCTCCGGTATCAGGTGACGCCGTCCCAGGCAGACATTGATGCCATCCGGCGGCTGGTGGTCAGTGTCCGGCAAGAAGCCAATGCGGTGCACGACAGTCTGGTCGATCCTGCCAATCGTCGCTACATGGAAGAAATTGCAGCGCTGGCACCCGAGTATGAAAAAGCCTTTATGGTGCTGGTGGAGGAAGAGCGGGAAAGGGCCGACCTGATTACCGAACTCTTTGCCATCCGCGGCACTGTCCTGCCGCTGGCACTGGAAATCAAGCACGGCCTGTCTGGCCAGCCTGGACGGCCCATACTGCATGACAGCTATATTGATGCCCTTAATGCCCAGCGCAGCGAAACCCTGCTGGACAGCCTTAACGAGATGTTTTTCCTGGCCCGTGCCTACCTGATGGACATGACTGCCGAGCGCATGCAGCGGCTGGATGTTGCGGTAGAACAGCTGGAGGAAGCGATCCGCCAGGCCCGCCAGGGCGTGGATAACGGGCAGGAACAACAGGTATCGGCCATTGAGGACGGTGTGAACCGTTATATGGCGCTGATCCACCGGGTGCCGGCGCTGGAACAGACCCGCCTTGATGCCGTGCGTCAGCAGCAGGAGATTTACCAGAAAATTTCGGCCAGCGTAGATGCGGTCATGCTGTCGCAAAACAAGGTGCGCGAGCGTGCCTCCAACACTGCCCATCTGACCGGTTTGCTGATGGCGCTGGCGGCGGTGGTGGCTGGCGTGGTAATTGGCAGCCTGATTGTGCGCCAGATTACCAGCCCGTTGCGCGAGGCGGTGCGTATTGCCCAGGCCATTGGCAACCGGGACATGACCGGCCAGCCGGTTAGTGCCCGCAATGACGAGTTTGGCGTGTTGCTGGGTGCGCTGGAGCAAACCCGCGCCAACCTGCGCTCAGCCCTGACTGAAGTAACCGGCTTTACCACCCAGCTGGCGGCTGCGGCCGAAGAGCTGTCGGTGGTCACCAGCCAGACCAGCACCGGGGTGCATAACCAGCGTACCGAAACCGAGCAGGTCGCTACCGCCATGAACGAAATGACGGCTACCGTGCAGGAAGTGGCGCAAAACTCGGAAGAAGCTGCCGCTTCGGCACAAAAGGCAGACCATCAGGCCAAAACCGGCAATGCCGCCCTGCAAACCGCCCTGGCCGAAATCAGCCGCCTGAGTGATGAAGTGCATAGCAGCAGCGAAGCCATCCAGCAGCTGAACCAGGACAGTGACGCCATCAGCACGGTACTGACCGTAATCAACGGCATTGCCGAACAGACCAACCTGCTGGCGCTCAACGCCGCCATCGAGGCAGCCCGGGCCGGTGAGGCGGGACGGGGCTTTGCCGTGGTGGCCGATGAGGTACGGGCACTGGCGCATCGTACCCAGGAGTCTACCGCCCAGATCGAGGGCCTGATTGCCAACCTGCAACAGGGCTCGGGCAATGCGGTACACATGATGGAAGTCAGCGACAATCTGGCCCAGAGCACACTGGAACTGACCCGTCAGGCCGGCACCGAGCTGGAAGCCATTACCCGCACCGTGTCGGAAATCCAGGGCATGAGCATGCAGATTGCCACCGCTGCTGAAGAGCAAAGCCTTGTGGCAGAAGAAATCAACCGCAGTGTGGTTAACGTCAACAACATTGCTGACCAGTCAGCGGCGGCGGTTGAACAGACCTCGGCCTCGGCGGCCGAACTGGCCCGGCTGGGGCAGTCATTGCAGAGCCTGGTATCCCGGTTCCGCATTTGATCCATATGGCATCCAGACACCCGGCAATAGCCGGGTGTTTTGTGTTTGGGGCTTCTAAATAGAAATTGGCTATTGATTGTATTGCGCACAATATATAGATTTATAGATCTATGCGTTATAGAGTGTCTCCCGTACTCCACAACAACCTGTAACTACGAGGTGACACCCATGGAAAACCAGACCCCTGTTTCCACTTTCCCACGCTTGAACGAAGCCGCCCCGGCGTTCACCGCCAACACCACCCACGGCGTTAAAAGCCTGTCCGATTACAAAGGCAAATGGCTGATCCTGTTCTCCCACCCGGCTGACTTTACTCCGGTGTGCACCACCGAGTTTGTTGCCTTCGCCAAAGCCGCCCCCCAGTTTGCCGAGATGAACTGTGAGCTGATCGGCCTGTCCATCGACAGCGTGTACTCGCACCTGGCCTGGACCCGCAGCATCCAGGAAAACTTTGGTGTCGAGATTCCGTTCCCGATCATTGACGACATCAAGATGGAAGTGGCCGGTGCCTACGGCATGGTTCACCCCGGCGCAGCCGACACCCAGGCGGTACGTGCCACCTTCATCATCGACCCGGAAGGCGTGATGCGTGCCATGGTTTACTACCCCATGAGCAACGGCCGCAGCATTGACGAGTTTGTCCGCCTGCTGACTGCCCTGCAGACCTCCGAAGCCAACAAGGTAGCCACCCCCGAAGGCTGGGTGCCTGGCCAGGACGTAATCGTGCCTCCGCCCAAGACCAGCGATGCCGTTGCCAAGCGCGTTGCCGGTGAAGGTTACAACACGGTTGACTGGTACTACTCCACCAAGTCGCTGTAAGCACCGGTTGCCAGCCTCATCGGGATTGCCCCGATGAGGCTTTGGCCCGAATCTTCGTTTTGATCTGACCCAGTGAGGACTGTATGACCAACGCCAACCTGAAGGTGGAAGGGTTCTTCGATACCGCCACCTGGACCCTCAGCTATCTGGTCCTGGATACCGCCAGCAACCGCTGCGCCATTGTCGACAGTGTGCTGGACTATGACCCCAAAGCAGGCCGCACCCGCACCGACTCGGCCGACCGGCTGATTGCCCGGGTACGCGAGCTGGGCGCCACCGTTGACTGGCTGCTGGAAACCCACGTGCACGCCGACCACCTGTCTGCAGCGCCTTATCTGCAACAACAGCTGGGTGGCAAGCTGGCCATTGGCGAGCAGATCACTACCGTACAAAACACCTTTGGCAAGCTGTTCAATGCCGGTACCGAATTTGCCCGTGACGGCAGCCAGTTCGACCGCCTGCTCAAGGAAGGCGATGAGCTGGCCATTGGCGGCCTCAAGCTGACCGCCCTGCACACGCCCGGTCACACCCCGGCTTGCATGACCTACGTGGTGACTGATGGCAGCCAGACCGGAGCCTTTGTGGGCGACACCCTGTTTATGCCCGACTACGGCACCGCCCGCTGCGACTTCCCCGGTGGTGACGCCCGCACCCTGTTCCGCTCCATAGAAAAGGTGCTGAGCCTGCCGGATGACACCGTACTCTACATGTGTCACGACTACCTGCCCGGTGGCCGCGAGCTGAAGTACATCACCACCGTGGCCGAGCAACGGGCACAGAATATCCATGTGCATGAAGGCACCAGCGAAGATGATTTCGTGCAAATGCGTGAAGCCCGGGATGCCACCCTGGAAATGCCGGTGCTGATTTTGCCGTCGGTGCAGATTAATATGCGGGCAGGGCACTTTCCTCCAGCCGAGGACAATGGCCTGTCATATATCAAAATCCCGCTCAATGCCCTGTAACTCCCGGGCAAGCATTTACCGGCTTTAGCAAAGAGGTTGCACCATGGAAATCCGTAAACTGACTGATGAATTATCCGTTGCCCAGCAAATCGCTCCGCAAGACGTGGCAACACTGGCGGCGGCCGGTTTCAAAAGCATCGTCTGCAACCGTCCGGACGGTGAAGAAGAAGGGCAGGTCGCCTTTGTCGAGATTGCCCGCCTGGCCAACGAACACGGCATGCAAGCCGCCCATTTGCCGGTTATCTCCGGTCAGGTTCAGGATGACCAGGCGGTGCAAATGGCCGGTGCGCTGGCCGAGTTGCCCACCCCGGTGTTGGCGTTCTGCCGTACCGGTACCCGCAGCACCATGCTGTGGGCGCTGAGCCGGGCCGGCCGTCAGCCAACCGATGACGTGCTGGCCATCGCCAAGACTGCCGGTTACGACCTGGAAGCCATGCGTGACCGGCTGAACTGCCTGACTGACAACCCGCTGGCGGCGTCCTGCAACCTGGACAGCCTGATTGTGTGCCCCGGCGTGGTTCGAGGCTGATCAACCCCCACCCCGCCTTGTGCGGGGTGTTTGTTTCTGTTGCTGCCCGGCCGGGCACCCGGATTGCCAAGAGAATTAACGATGTCTGTATTCAAGCGCTTTTTGCCGGGCTTGCCGTTTTTACAATGGGGCCGGGACTACGACCGTGCCACCCTGGGCAGCGACCTGCTGGCGGCGGTGATTGTTACCCTGATGCTGATTCCGCAAAGCCTGGCGTACGCCATGCTGGCCGGTCTGCCGCCCGAAGTGGGCCTGTATGCCAGCATTGCGCCGCTGCTGTTCTATGCCCTGTTCGGTTCCAGCCGGGCACTGGCGGTAGGGCCGGTCGCCGTGGTATCGCTGATGACTGCCGCCGCCATTGGCCAGTTTGCCGAAACCGGCTCGCCGCAGTACTGGGAAGCGGCCATTGCGCTGGCTTTTATCTCCGGGCTGATGTTGCTGGCCATGGGCCTGTTGCGGCTGGGTTTTTTGGCCAACTTTCTCAGTCATCCGGTGATTTCCGGCTTTATTTCTGCTTCCGGCATCCTGATTGCTTTCAGCCAGCTCAAGGTGATGCTGGGCATTGATGCCAAAGGCCAGAGCCTGCCGGAACTGATTCCGTCCATGCTGGCCGCCCTGCCGGATATTCACGGGCTGACGCTGGCCATGGGCGCAGCCGCCACGGTTTTTTTGTTTTGGGTACGCAAAGGCATGAAACCTTTGCTGACGGGCTGGGGCGTGCCCCCCAAACTGGCCGACGCACTGGCCAAGGCCGGACCGGTACTGGCCATTGCCGTGACCACCTTGCTAACCTGGCTGGCCGGCTGGGATGGCCAGGGTGTGCGTATTGTGGGTGACGTACCCGCCGGTTTGCCGCCCTTGATGATGCCGTCTTTTGATGGGACGCTGTGGCAGCAACTGTGGATGCCGGCGCTGCTGATCAGCGTGGTGGGTTTTGTCGAGTCGGTGTCGGTGGGCCAGACGCTGGCCGCCAAGCGTCGCCAGCGCATCGAGCCGGACCAGGAGCTGGTGGCGCTGGGCGCCAGCAACATGGGGGCCGCCCTGAGTGGCGGCTTTCCGGTGACCGGCGGCTTTGCCCGTTCGGTGGTCAACTTTGATGCCGGTGCCCGCACCCCGGCCGCCGGCGTGTTTACCGCTGTCGGCATTGCGCTGGCGTCACTGCTGCTGACCCCGGCGCTCTATTACCTGCCGCATGCCACGCTGGCCGCCACCATTATTGTGGCGGTGCTGTCGCTGGTCGATTTCAGCATTCTCAAACATACCTGGCGCTATTCCAAAGCCGACTTTGCCGCCGTGGCGGCAACCCTGCTGGCGACCTTGCTGATCGGGGTGGAAACCGGACTGATTGCCGGAGTTGGCCTGTCGCTGGTGTTGTACCTGTGGCGCACCAGCCGCCCGCATATTGCCGAGGTGGGGTTGATGCCGGGTACCGAGCACTTTCGCAATGTACTGCGCCATCCGGTATTGACCGATGCTTCGGTGGTCAGCCTGCGGGTGGACGAGAGCCTGTACTTTGCCAACGCCCGGGCGCTGGAAGACCGCATTAACCAGGCGGTGGCCCGCAACAGCTCACTGAAACACGTGGTGTTGCAGTGTTCGGCGATCAACAGCATTGATGCCAGCGCACTGGAAAGCCTGGAAGCCATCAACGAACGGCTGCAATCGGCCGGCATCGGCTTTCACTTTTCCGAGGTCAAGGGGCCGGTGATGGACCGTCTGCAGCGCAGCGATTTCCTCCAGCACCTGAACGGCCAGGTGTTTCTCAGCCAGTACCAGGCGTTGCAGCAGCTGGCGCCAGAGCTGCTGGAGCGGGCCTGAATTTCACGCATTGGGGTTCGCCATTGCCGGGCTGCAGCTGGCGGCGCTTGTACAGGCCGTCACGGGTGGCAACCGGTTTGGGGCTGATGGGCACGCTGACCCGGGCAACGACCAGATAATCGACCACCAGCGCCCGTACCTGCACCTTGAAATGGGGGCGGGTGTATTGGCAAATCAGCCGTTCAATACGCTTCAGGTTGCGCCGGTACGGATGCAGGCCGCTGATGCTGCCGTCATCTTCCACACCCAGATAAATATCGCCGCCGGCACCGTTGGCCATGCAGATCACCGCTTCCAGCAGGGTGCGCAGCGGCAGTTTGCGCAGGTCGCTTTTGAATTCGCAGGTCAGGGTTTCGTGGCGGGGAAAGGAACGCACGCAATCACTCCTTGAACGGGTCTGCCGGCAGGCGGTCCGATGGTACACTGGTCACCTTTATATCAGACTGCTACCGGAAACCCGACCATGAAACTCGACGAAATTCTGCAACGCCGTTACGCCACCAAGGTATTTGACCCGACCCGTACCCTGCCCGAGCCGCTGGTCAGCCAGCTGCTGGATGTATTGCGCTGGAGCCCGTCCAGTACCAACCTGCAACCCTGGCACTTTATTGTGGCCGGCACCGATGAGGGCAAGGCCCGGCTGGCCAGGGGCGCTACCGCCGACTACGCCTATAACGAACGCAAGTTGCTGGACTGCTCCCATGCGGTGCTGTTGTGCTCTTATACCCGGCTGGATGATGCGCACTTTGAGCAAGTGCTGCAGGCCGAGGAACAGGCTGGCCGCTTTGCCGCCAACCCGGCGATGAAAGACAGCGTCAACCAGACCCGCCGGGGCTATCACGACTACCACCTCAACGTGACCCGGGACGTCGCCCACTGGAATGAAAAGCAGCTGTACCTCAACCTGGGCTGCCTGTTGTTGGGCGCCGGGGTACTGGGCGTGGACGCACTGCCGATCGAAGGGCTGGACCTGGAGGTGCTGAACGCCGAGTTTGACCTGCCGGCCCGTGGCCTGTCGGCACAGGTGGCCGTAGCCCTGGGTTACCGGGCGGCAGATGATTTCAATGCCGGTCTGCCCAAGGGCCGTTTGCCGGCCGACCACATCATCACCCGAATCTGACCGCAGCCACCGATGAGCAATCACCCGCACAGCGACAAGGGCGGATTGAAAACCCTGGCCGCACCGGCCCATCACGAAAGCCTGGTCCGCAAAAGCCGGTTTGTGGCCCGGGCGGTGGCGCTGGAGGGCGAGCAGGCAGCGGCCCGCTACCTGAAAGAGCTGCCGGTTGCGGCGGCCAGTCACAACTGCTGGGCCTGGCGTTACGGCGCAATTTGCCGGTTCAGTGACGACGGCGAGCCGGGAGGTACCGCCGGCCGTCCGATTCTGGCCGCCATTGACAACCTGGGCTTTGACCGCTGTCTGGTACTGGTAACCCGCTGGTATGGCGGCATCCAGCTGGGTACCGGCGGGCTGGCCCGGGCGTATGGCGGGGCGGCAACGGCCTGTCTGCAGGCGGCCGTCAGCCGGGAACTGGTCGAGCAGGTGGGTTTGCAGGGCTTTTGTCCCTATCCGGTACTGGAGCAGTTTAAAGCGCTGTTGACAGCCGCCGCTGCCACCATCGAGCAGGAACACTTTCAGGCCAATGGTGTCGAATTGCGGCTGGCGGTACCGGCGCAGCAACAAGCCGGCCTGCACGCCAGCTTCAACAACCTGAGCCGTGGCGAAGGCCGGCTGGTACCCTGGCCGGAGTATGACACCCCCTGCAAGGGGCCGTCGCAAGCCTGATGTTGCGTGCCGTTTGCCAAGGATTTTCCGACGATGAACCCATTTTCCCTGCTGGTTATTGATGACGAAGCCGCCATTTGCGACATGCTGTCTGCGGCGCTGGAACTGGCCGGTTTCCGGGTGCGGACTGCCTGCAATGGCCGCGACGGCCTGAACCTGATTTACGACGAGCAGCCCGACCTGCTGCTGCTGGACTGGATGCTGCCCGGCACCAGTGGTATCGAGCTGGCCCGCCGGCTCAAACGCGACAGCCTGACGGCTGGTTTGCCGATCATCATGCTGACTGCCCGGGGTGCCGAGGACAATAAAATCCAGGGGCTGGATGCCGGCGCCGATGACTATGTCACCAAACCGTTTTCCACCCGCGAACTGGTGTCCAGAATCCATGCCGTGTTGCGGCGTACCCATGCGCTGGCAGCGGCCGACCTGCTGGATATTGATGGCCTGTGCCTGGATGCGGCCAGCCAGCGGATTACCGCCCATGGCCGGCCGCTCAGCCTGGGGCCGACCGAATTTCGTCTGCTGGCGTTTTTCATGACACGGGCAGAGCGTGCCTTTAGTCGTGAACAATTGCTGGCGCAGGTCTGGAGCGGCAACAGTGACCTGTCGGACCGGACGGTCGATGTCCATATTCGCCGTTTGCGCAAATGCCTTGAGCCCCACGGTTTTGCCGAATACTTGCAGACTGTGCGGGGCATGGGTTATCGGTTTTCCGTGCACCCTGTAGAACAGGGCGGCCAAGCTTGAACGCCCTGCTGTTGCACGAACTGCGCCGCTTGCTGCTATTGGCGGTGGTGGCCGGCCTGTGCAGCTGGTGGCAGCACAGTTTATGGCCGCTGCTGCTGGTTTTGGCGGGATGCCTGGGCTTTTACCTGTGGCAGCTGACCCGTCTGCTGCGCTGGTTGCAACGCTACCCGGATGACTGGGAACCACCGGAAAGCAGCGGTGCCTGGGGTGAGCTGTTCAATGGCTTGTACCGCTTGTTGCGGCGGGAAAATCTGGCCCGTGACGACCTGTCACAACTGATCCGGCGTACAGAAAACTCAATGTCGGCCATGCGCGATGGCGTGGTGCTGCTGGACCGCCGCCAACAGCTGGAAACCTGGAATCAGGCGGCGGCGCAGGCACTGGGCTTGCGCATGGCAACCGACCGCCGCCAGGCGTTCACCAATTTTGTCCGTCATCCGCAGATGATCGAGTATCTGGCTGCTGATGATTTTCGCCAGCCGCTGTCGCTGCCTTCACCGGCACAGCCGGCGCGCATGCTGGAATACAGCATTACCCGCTTTGGTGCCGGTGAATACCTGCTGCTGATTCGCGATGTAACACGGCTGCACCGGCTGGAGCAGATGCGCAAGGATTTTGTTGCCAATGTCAGTCACGAACTGAAAACACCGCTGACCGTATTCAAGGGCTATCTGGAAACCCTGCTGGATACCACGCCCGATCGCGAGCCGGCCTTGCGCAAGGCTCTTGAACAGATGGATGGTCAAAGCCGGCGCATGGAGCGGCTGATCAATGACCTGTTGTGGTTGGCGCAACTGGAAGGCACCGAGGTGCTGCAGACGCATCAGCCGGTGCGGCTGGATCTGCTGTGTGCGGTGGTGGTGGCTGACAATGCGGCGCTGGCCGCCGGGCGGCAGCAAAGCATAGAGCTGGATGTACCCTGTGGCCTGACCCTGTCGGGCGAGGCAAATGAACTGCGCAGCGCCCTGACCAATCTGCTCACCAATGCCGTCAACTACAGCAGCGAGCATGGTTTGATTCGGATTTTCTGGTGCGGCAGCGAAGATGGTGGCCGGTTGGAAGTATGCGATAACGGTGCCGGCATTGCTGCCCATCATCTGCCGCGCCTGACCGAGCGTTTCTACCGGCCCGATGCCAGCCGCATTACCGCCACCGGGGGGACCGGGCTGGGGCTGGCCATCGTCAAGCATGTGCTGCTGCGTCATGATGCACAGCTGGAGATCA
Organism: uncultured Thiopseudomonas sp.; assembly: GCA_964567275.1. Taxonomy (GTDB): domain Bacteria; phylum Pseudomonadota; class Gammaproteobacteria; order Pseudomonadales; family Pseudomonadaceae; genus Thiopseudomonas. The sequence continues at coordinate 12,115 of CAZMLX010000028.1, forward strand.
CCAGTGAGCCCGGCCAGGGCAGCTGCTTTGCCTGCTGCTTTCCTGCGCACAAGATCCTGCCCGGAGTTGGGCAGGCCTAACGCTGCGCCAGCAGTGCCTGCATGTCGGCCGGTGACAGATGGCGCACATCCTGGCCGCTGACCAGATACACCACCTGTTCGCACAGGTTGCTGCTGTGGTCGCCGATACGCTCCAGCGCACGGAATACCGACATCAGCTTCAGCACCCGGGTAATCGAGCGCGGATCTTCCATCATGAAGGTCACCAGCGAGCGCATGGCACTGTGGTATTCGGCATCGACATCATCATCGGCCACCGCCACGGCGATTGCCTTGTGCGCATCAAAACGGGCGAAGGCATCCAGTGCGTCATGCAGCATGGTTCTCACCCGCTCGCCCAGATGGCGTACCTCGACCTGACCAATCGCCAGGTTGCCTTCCTCGTTGAGCTGGATGCCCAGTCTGGCGATTTTGGCTGCCTTATCGCCCATGCGTTCCAGATCGGCCACGCATTTGGACACGGCAATGATGGTGCGCAGATCAATGGCGGCCGGCTGGCGTAGCGCCAGCACCCGGGCGCATTCTTCGTCGATATGTTTTTCCAGCTCGTCAACTTCCCGCTCGACTTGCTGCACCTGCTGCGCCAGGGCGCTGTCAGCCTGCAAAAAAGATTCCAGCGCATCGCTGACCTGTTGTTCCACCAGCCCGCCCATGCGTAGCAGATCGCTGCGGATGGCTTCCATTTCCTGATTGAACTGGCTTGAGCTGTGTTTGCCCAGATTGAATACCATGGTTGTTTGTCCTGTTGTCAAAGCGGATACAAAAGCTAAAGTTTCTGAAGGAAGGGTTGAATAATGTTGGCGAGGCAGTCTGGGCTAGGCAAAAATTAGCGAAATAGCGCAATTTACTGATAGTAAATGAGCATGTTGAGCTGATTTTTAACAACGCCCAGACAACGCAGGTAATTATTCAGCCCTTCCTTAGCCGAAGCGCCCGGTTATGTAGGCCTCGGTCAGGGCATTTTGCGGGTGGGTAAATACCTTGTCAGTGGCGTTCACCTCGATCAGCTCGCCGAGATGGAAATAGGCGGTGCGGTCGGATACCCGTGCTGCCTGCTGCATCGAGTGGGTGACAATGGCAATGGTGTATTGCTGCGACAGCTCGGCGATCAGCTCTTCGACCTTGGCCGTGGCAATCGGGTCCAGCGCCGAGCAGGGTTCATCCATCAGGATCACCTCGGGACTGATGGCAATGGCGCGGGCGATGCACAGCCGCTGCTGCTGGCCGCCGGACAAACCCGTGCCGGGAGCCTGCAGGCGGTCCTTGACCTCATCCCAGAGTCCGGCGCGGCGCAGGCTGTCCTCGACCCGGTCATCCAGGTCGCCTCGCCCGCGTGCCAGTCCGTGAATGCGGGGACCATAGGCCACATTGTCGTAGATCGACTTGGGAAAGGGGTTGGGTTTCTGGAACACCATGCCGACCCGTGCCCGCAGCATCACCACGTCCATGTCGGCAGCGTGGATGTCCTCACCGTCGAGCAGGATGCGGCCTTCCAGCCGGCAGCCGTCGATGGTGTCGTTCATGCGGTTGAAGCTGCGCAGGAAGGTGGACTTGCCGCAGCCGGACGGGCCGATAAAGGCAATCACCTCGTTTTCCATCAATTCCAGATTGATGCCCTTGATGGCCTGGTGCTCGCCATAAAATACGCGCACGTCCTGCGCCTGCATCTTGGTGCGGGGTGTTTGTAGCCCGGCCGGTTGGTTGGGTTGTATGGTACTCACCAGATTAGCTCCATTTATTTTCCAGACGTTTGCGCAGATAGATGGCAACCGCATTTAGACTGATCATCAGGCTCAACAGCACGATAATGGCCGCTGCCGTGCGTGCTTCGAAGAAGTTGCGCAACTCGTGCCCCTGCCACAGGAAGATCTGCACCGACAGGGCGCTGGACTGGTCCAGCGGCGAGGCCGGCACATTGGCAACAAAGGCGTTCATGCCGATCAGCAGCAGGGGTGCGGTTTCGCCCAGTGACTGTGCCACGGCCAGGATGGCGCCGGTCAGCACTCCTGGCAGGGCCAGCGGCAACACATGGTGAAACACCGCCTGGGTGCGGGATGCGCCCATGGCCAGCGCCGCCTGGCGGATGGTGCCGGGTACTGATTGCAGGGCAGCACGGGTGGCAATGATCACGGTCGGCAAGGCCATCAGGCTCAGCACCAGACCGCCCACCAGGGGTGCGGACATCGGCAGGCGGAACCAGTTGATCAGCAGCGCCGCCCCGAGCAGGCCGAACACAATGGAAGGCACGGCGGCGAGGTTGTTGATGTTGACTTCAATCAGGTCAATCCAGCGGTTTTTTGGGGCGAACTCTTCCAGATAAATTGCCGCACCAACACCGACCGGCACCGCCACCAACAGCACCACCACCAGCATGTATAGCGAACCGACAAAGGCCCCGAGCAGCCCGGCGGAAGCCGGCGAGCTGCGCGAGTCGGCATTGCCAAACAGGGCGCTGGCGAACTTGAGTGTGATATGCCCATCGGCCTGCAGCTGGTCGGCCAGAGCCCGTACCGGTGCGGCCAGTTGCTGCTGGGTATCCGGCAGGCTACGGTCAATGTTGCCGCGCAGCCAGACATCGACATTGGCATCGGCCAGCAGGCTCAGCTCCAGGGTTTGGCCCAGCAGGCCCGGGTTGGCGGCAAAGGTTTCCCGCAGCTGGTGCTGCACGGCACGGGTAAACAGTGCCTGGGCATGGCGTGGCTGGATGTGCTGCTCCGGGTACAGCTGCTGCACGCCCTGTGCCAGCAGGCGCTGCCAGTTGCTGCGGGCCAGCTGTCCTTGCCATTCCAGTTGGCGACGCTGAAATTCGGCTGGGGGTTCGTCTGGTAATGGCTGTGGTGCGGCATCCACGCGGATGATTTCCGGGTCGAAATAAACCGGCAGCTGAATGCTCGATTGCCAGAACGCCGGCAGGCCACGCTGCAGGATGCTGCCAAACAGCAGCAGTACACAGGCCATTGCCAGCCCGACCGAGACCACGCCAGCCAGGCGAAAGCGGCGTTCGAGGGCGTGACGGCGGCGCAGGGTTTTGGCCAGCCGGCTGCGTACCATGTCGCGCTCGCTCAGGCCGCTGCTCAGAGGTTGCTTATTCATAGTGCTCCCGGTACTTGCGTACCACATAGAGGGCGATCACGTTCAGCGCCAGGGTAATGATGAACAGGGTTAGGCCCAGTGCAAAGGCCACCAGCGACTGCGGGCCGGCAAAGTCGGTATCGCCGGTGAGCTGGTTGATGATGCTGACGGTCACGGTGGAAATGGCTTCCAGCGGGTTGGCGTGCAGTTGCGGGCTGTTGCCGGCGGCCAGCACCACGATCATGGTCTCGCCAATCGCCCGGCTGAAGGCCAGCAGGAAAGCACCGACAATTCCGGGCAGGGCGGCGGGCAGCACCACCTGGCGAATGCATTCCGACCGGGTCGCACCCAGCCCCAGTGCGCCATCACGCAGCGCCCGGGGGACGCGGGTGATGATGTCGTCTGACAGCGACGAGACAAAGGGGATGATCATCAGTCCCATCACCACGCCGGCGGTCAGGGCGCTGGTGGCGCGTACCTGGATGCCGAGCAGTTCGCCGGCAGCGGCAAACAGCGGGCCGACCGCCATCAGGGCGAAAATGCCGTACACGATGGTCGGGATGCCGGCGAGAATCTCGATCACCGGCTTGGCCATGTCGCGAAACCAGGCAGGTGCGTATTCGGCCATGTAGATGGCGGTCATCAGCCCCAGCGGGACTGCAACCAGCATGGCAATCAGGCTGACCATCAGCGTGCCCCACAGCAGCGGCAGCAGGCCGTATTCGCCATGGGCGGTATCGGTGCTGCTGAAGGCAGGGTTCCATTGGGTGCCGAAAAAGAACTCGGACGGGCGGATGAAGCTGAAAAAGTTGAAGGCCTCGCTGACCATCGACAACACGATGCCTAGGGTGGTCAGTACCGCCACTGCCGAGCAGCCCAGCAACAGGGTACGTACCATGCGCTCGACCCGGTGGCGTGCCTTGAAGGTTGCGCTCATGCGCCGTGCTGCCCAGACCAGCCCGCCGGCACTGGCCAATGCGACCAGTGCGGTTTTGCCCAGCGCGGCCCAAGTTTGCAGCTGGCCAAGCTGTTGTGCCGCCGCCAGTTCCAGCGTGGTTGCGTTGTCTGCTCCGGCCGCCAGTTCTTGCAGGCGGCGCATCAGGATCACGCTGGCAGTTTCCGCCGGACCGTTGAGCAGTTCGGGCCAGCTGGCCAGCAGCCAGTTGCGGATCAGCAACGGCTCCAGTGCGGACCACAGCAGCAGCACCAGTAGCCCGGGAATGCCGCAGCAAATCGCCAGCCAGGCTGCGTGATACACCGGTCTGGAGTGAACCTGCTCCCGCGCCAGTGTCCGGCCCTGCTGCGTACTGCGCAGCAGACCGAACTGGTAAGCCAGCGCCGTGACCGCCAGCAGGACGATTGCCAGCATGGTGCTATTCATTTGGGGTTTCCTTTCTTTTGGCGTTCAGGGCCAAGTGCATGCGGGTACGCTGCACAGGTTCCGCAGGGTCGCTGCAAGTACGTCCATGTAAGCTTGGTGCCGCCATCCCTGGCGGCACAGCCCTGCTACACCTGCACCCCGCTGCTGCTACAA
>CAZMLX010000029.1:0-16677 GCA_964567275.1 uncultured Thiopseudomonas sp.
GTATTTATGACCCGGATGAAGCTGAGCGTATCCGTGACATGGGGGCGGCCGAGGTGGTTTCCACATCAGCACGTAAGCCAACAGAAGCAGGTCCGGTAACGGAAACTACTGTGGCTGAAATCGTGTACGAGGACATCAGCCAGGAGCAGAAGGACAAGATGAGCACGCTGCTCAACAATCTTGTCACTCGTGCGGCCAACGCAGGAGCGTGGGAGGCTGCTCGTGAGTATGCTGCCGGTCGGTTCTCGGAAGGCGAGCTGCAATACGTGCTCGGCTACATCGATGACGCTGAGCGTGCGCACAACAGCACTCAGGAAAGCGAAAGCGCCCCTGAAGGTGATGATGAAAATTCGTACCCGGAAGCAGAGGCTTTTGCTGAAGCGGATGAGTACGAGGACATCCATTAACCCAAAACCAGGCAAGCCTTACGGAGACGTAAGGCTTGTTTGTTTCTGACAAAGGAGAATGCCATGAATGTGGTGAATCTAAGCCAGCGCTCGCCTGAATGGCATGCCTGGCGCAGCAAAGGTGTTACTGCATCCGACGCTGCAATTCTGCTGGGGCTTTCACCGCACAAAACGGTTTGGAGGCTTTGGGCAGAGAAAACCGGCTACGCCGTGGCTGAAGACTTGTCTCGCAATCCGAATGTTATTCGGGGTGTGGAGTTCGAGGATGCTGCCCGGCAGGCGTATGAGCTGAAGCATTCGGAGATGTTGTTGCCGGTTTGCGCTGAATCTGAAAGCGATCCTTTAATTAGGGCGTCGCTGGATGGTTTGGACAACGCAGGTCGGCCAGTCGAGCTGAAGTGTCCAGCCTTGTCCACCTGGGACGAAGTAAAGGTGAAGGGCCAAGAGTCTGAAGCCTTCAAGCTGTACTACCCCCAGGTCCAGCATCAGCTGATGGTGACTGGAGCCAGTGATGGCGTCCTGGTGTTCTACAACACCGACACTCAGCAGATGATGGAGTTTTCCATCGTTGCCGATCAGGCCATGCAGGATGAAATCCTGAAGAAGGCCAAATGGCTTTGGGAGGCTGTGCAGAATCGCAAAGAGCCCCCCAAGGACCCGCAGCGCGATGTTTTTATCCCTAAAGACGGCCAGGCGGATGCCTGGATTTGTGCTGCTGAAAGCTACCGGATTCTTGAGCAAGACATTGTTGAGCTCAAAAACCGACTCAAGGAGTTGCAGGAGCGCCAGCAGCCGCACATCGAGACCATGAAGGCCTTGATGGGTGAATACTGCTCTGGCGAGTTCTGCGGCGTCATGGTGACCCGCTACATGAGCCAGGGCCGAGTCGATTACAAGCAGATTGTTGAAGACAAACTTCAGTTGTCTGAGGATGTAATCGAAGCGTTCCGGGGTGAGGCATCAGAACGATGCCGTATCACGGTTACCGACTCGTTGGTTCCCCGAAATATCGTTGATCAGTCCGTTGTGGATTCGCTCGACGATGTAAACGAAACGGCAGAATCGTTCTGGTTCTGACTCTACTTAAACCACCCGCAGGGTTTATCGCCTCCGGGCGGTATCCCTGCCAAAATCAAAGGTGTCTATCATGAACAAAACAAACATTTGGTGGGGTGCCGAGGATACCTTGGCCACAATGGCCCAGGTTATTTCCACGGCAGTTGAACCCAAACCTGTACGGGTGGGGCCTACTATTGAAGTGGTGTACACCCTGACCGACAAGGTTGAGCAGTTGGCGGGCCTGATCCACTATCACTCTTATATCGTGAAGGAGTGGGCCGATGAGTTTGAGCTTTCCGCCTATCGGCTGGACCAGCTCATGTCGAACTACTCATACTTAACCCTGAAGGCGATGATCAAGCACAGCATTAAGCCTGAGCAACAAATGGCGCAATGGCTGGATTGCATCACCAGGGCGGGGCGTGACATCACGCTCTACTGGACTGCAAATGCCGAGGACGTGAAACAGGCGCCCAGGGAGCTGGTGTCGTCTCTGGTGGATCAGCTTTGTGATCGTGCCGGCAAAGATGACGCCAAGACCATTCGCCTGTGCTACCGCATCCTGCGATACAGCACCAAATCCACCGAGCATCGCTATGTGAGGGAGGTAGCTCGCATGAAAGGGCACAGACGAATCTTTACCACTGATGGTGGCAAGTTGTTCAGGATTGCTCAGCAATACCCGGACCACATTGTTTAGACGGGAATCCAGGGCAGCAACGGCTGCCCTGGTCCTGTCGTATCGCAGAGTTTTTTCCTTTGGTTTGTTGGCACCCATTCCCCGAAAGCGTGGTAGGATTAACCAAAGCAAAGAGCTTTGTTCTCCCTCTGGGAGACAAACGTGTGGTAGCTGGCCACCGCAAACAAACAGCGTAATATCAACCCGCAGGGGACAGCCCTGCAGGGATGTCTTCCGCTCCACGTTGGAGGACACATGGAAAAAACCATCCTGCTTCGCTATTCACAGCGCAGCACACTGCCAGCCAAGCTGGCTCAAAAAGCTCAGGAGCTCGACATTACTGTTGAGCAGCTGTGCAAGCGTTTCATCTCTGCCGGTATGGCTCCTTTCGAGCCTGAAGGCGAAGCAATTCTGGGTGAGACCCTCGATGACTTTCTCGTGAAGAATGGCGTTTTAACGCCTGCCGAACCGGGAGATGAAATTGAGTCACTTGAGAATGTTCTGATGGAACACCTGAAAACCTAAATTGCCCGTCTGGGCGGAGGTAGGCTATGTCTAACCTGTCCGCCCTTGTGGGCGCAGTTGTGTCTTGCTGGTTCCCTCAGCACGACCGACCCAATCACCCAGGTCCCAAGTATCGCCCTGTGCTTGTCGCAGGCTGTGATGCCAAGGCCGGGAAAATCCTGGTGGTGTATGGCACAAGCCAACGCACCCACTCTGCTGGACGTGGAGAAATCTCGTTCAGTCCTTCTGAAATTGCCGGTCTGAGCAAAGACACAAAGTTCTGCCTGAGAAATGCCCAATGGCTTCCTCTGAAGGCTGAATACTTTGCGGATGGCGCTGGCAAAATCAGCATTCTCGGTCGCATTCCTGCGGCTCGTTCCAGCGAGATGCTTGAACGCATCGAAGAAATCTAAACCAAAAAACCCAACCGGGTGTCATTGCCCGGAAGGGGTAGTGCGCTCGGATTTTGCTTTGTAAGGAGCACACTATGAAATCCCTCAACAAAACAGAAAACATCTTCGTCGTTGACGCTGATTTCCGTATCTGGTCAGGCCAGCGCAAGCTGGATACCGCAGATATTCGTATCGGTCATGGCGGAGAGTTGCCCCCTGAAAAGGTGGCAAACCTAGGCAACAAAAAAATCGTTGACCCGAAAGGACTGAACGGCTTTCACCGCTTGAAGGTGGAGACCCGACGGTTTCTGGAAGGCCACGGCATGCCTTTCTTGGGCGGCTATGCTTGTCCTATCGACAAGCTGGACGTTGTAGAGGAAAAGCTGAAAAAAGTGGGTCAGGAGTTTGAAGACATCAAACAGGCGTTCCTGATTGACTACAACGACCACGTTGAATCGTGGGTAAACGACAACCCTGAGTTTGCCAATGAGATTCGACGCGGTGTTCTGCACCGTGATGACGTTGAAAAACGCATCAGCTTTGACTTTGAGGTCTTCCAGCTCCAGCCGGCCGGCTTGGGTGACGAAGCCGCCGAAAAGTTGGAGCGCAAAGTGAGCAAACTGGGTGATGACCTGATTTCTGAAGTGGCCTTGGCCGGTCAGAAATTCTCGGAGACTGTGTTCGGTAAGGACAGGGTTTCCAGCACCACCAGCATCACCCTAAAAGGGATTCGCGACAAGGTAGAAGGGCTGGCCTTTTTGAACAGCAACCTGAAGCCGCTCGCAGATCTCATCTCCGATACCCTTCAGGGGTATCAGCTGCACCGGGATGGCCGCTACATTGAAAAGCCTTTCCTGTATCAGGTGATGGCTGTGGCCCTGATTCTGTCCGATGAGGACAAAATTCAGGATTGGGCCGATGGAAAAATCCACCTTGGCGACTACACCAACAACATCCGAAGCAACCCGCATTTGTCACTGGACGAGCTTGCTACGCTGATCCCCTATGATGAGGATTCAGACGAAGAAGACGAGCAGTACGAATGCGACGAAGCGGATGACGAGGATGTACCCGAGGTGACCGTTGCTCCTGCGCCGGCGCCGAAGGTCGATGCGGCTGATCTGTTTGGAGACCTTGATGACATCGAGGTTGACTTCAGTCCAGCGCAGCCGGACGTTGCTGAGGCCGAGCTTGAAGCAATTGCTCAAAGCGAGGAGCCAGCTGCACCTGCTGAACCTGTTGCAGTGGTTGTTTCTGATGAGCCTGAAAAGGACGCAGAGCCAGCCGCTGATAATTGGGTTTGGTAATGCGATGGATGCCCGGGGAACCCCCCGGGCTTTATCGTGCCACGCCACCTGCGGGTATCTATACCCGATCAACCCCAAAGGGTGAATCTCACCCGAAAGGGGAGGTTTGCCCAAATACGTTTGTTTGGAGTGAACCATGAAAAAGAATCAGGACAACCTGTTCAATGCGCTGCCCATTGTGGCTGCGGCATACGCTGAGAAAATCGGCGTAAAAATCAACATTGGCGGCAGTGTCGCCTATACCGATGGCAAGTCCATCAATCTGCCAAATATCCCCAAGGACGCTCCCCAAACGGATGCTATCTGGGGTTATCTGGCGCACGAAGGCGCCCACGTCCGCTTCACTGATTTCAGTGTAGATCGGGTGCCGGGCATCCATGCTGAACTGGTCAACATAATCGAAGACTGCCGAATTGAGCAGTTGATGATTAAGGAGTATCCAGGTACAGCAGCGACATTGCTGCAAACTGCAGAATACATGCTGCAAGCAGGGCATTACGCAGGCGTTAGCGCCAGCGATCACCCGGCAAGCGTGCTGTCCGGTTACATGCTTTTTTGGCTGCAGGCGTACGGTGTGGGGCAACCCGTGCTGGAGGCTTTGGCTGAGCAAGCGGAGCAAGCGTTCAAACAGGTGTTCCCGATGGGTGCATTCCTGCGTATGCGCGTGCTGCTAAACCGGTGTGTTGCTTCGCAAAGCACACAAGACGCTGCCGACCTGGCAACCGAAATCCTCAAGATGATTGAGGAAGAGGAACAGCAGCAACAGCAACAGCAGCAAAACCAGCAGCAGCAAAACCAGCAGAACGACGATCAGGGCCAGGGCGATTCCCTCGACGCATCTGATAGCGGTGATTCTGGTGACAAAGGTTCCGGCGAGGGTGAAGGCGATCAGGGCGGCAACGGCCAGGGCGCAAGCAATTCTGACGATCAGGAACAAAGCAGCCAGCAAGATGCCGGCAGCGACAAAGGCGCCGGCAACGGCGATTCCCAAGGCAAAGGCACAGACGAAGCAGGTGACTGCTCCGGCCAAGCCGATGGCCAGCAGCAGGGTGCAGGCGGTGACTCCAGTGATGATTCCAGTCAGGATCAGAAGCAGGGTCAAGGCTCAAACAATGCCGCTGGTGCCAGTCATGGGAGTGCCGATCAAGGAGCTGACGAAGCCCACAAGCCTAGTTTGTCTCAGCTGATCAAAGCAGCCGGCAGTGAGGATCTTCTGGGCGATGCCCGGGATGCCTTGAAGCAAGAGCTTAATCAGTATGCCAACCCGCATGGGGACACCTCGTACCGCTACATCAGCGAGGTGGCCAACGTGAGAACGTCCATGGCCGGAGCCGGTTTGCTGTCCTCGGTTAAAGGGGTCTCGGCAGGCATTCGCCAGCAGCTGTATGGTCTGGTTCAGGCTTCACAGCGCAAAGCGGATACCCAGAGTCGTTCCGGCAACCGCATTCGTGCGAGCCGGCTGGCTCGTGTCCGTGCAGGCGAAACCAAGGTCTTCAACAAGCCTGCGGAAAAGGTGATGCCCAACACGGCGGTCCATATCCTCGTTGATATGAGCGGCTCAATGGGCAACGCACGAAACACCAAGGCCGACTATGAGATTGCTCGTGAAGCGGCCCTGGCCATTTCGTTGGCGCTGGAGTCCATCCCGGGTGTGAACCCTGCGGTCTCGTTCTTTGGGCCTGGCGTTGTTCAGTCTGCGCTGCGTCATGGCGAACGAGTCAATGCCAAGCGCTTCGGTGTCAATGCCGGCGGCTCTACGCCAATGGCTGAAGCCCTGTGGTATGCCGGGTTTGAACTGTCCAAGTGCAAAGAGCAGCGCAAGCTGGTCATTTGCATCACAGACGGTGAACCAGACAACGCAGGTGCGGTACTCGATGTGCTGAAGCTCTACAAAAAATCCGATGTGGAAACCATCGGAATCGGAATCGGTACAGACCTGGTTAAGCGGTATTTCCAGGACAGTATCGTTATCGATGCGGCCGCCGACCTTCGCAAAACGCTGTTCAAGCTGATGCAGGGCTCGTTGATCGCAGCTTAAAACTAACCCTCAAGGGGCAAATCGCCCCTCTGGGGGTGGTTTGTCTCTTGGTAACAAACAGGAGACTAAGATGTTTAAAGCACTGTTGACCCGCTGGATGTCGCAGTGGTTGATTGGTGTTGGTAGCGGCTTGATAACCGCTGCCCTTATTGGTTTTGTCACCAGCGGCCCCCCTGTACTGATTGCGTTCAGTACCGTGGTAGGCTTCACTCTACAAGCGCTGTCGCTCGTGTTAGAGTTGGTGAAGGCCATTCCCAGTCAAACAGACAAAGGAGAGTGATTTATGAGCCTCAATTATTTTACGCTCGTATTTTCCTTGCTGGCAGGTTTTGCAATCGTCAGCACCATCGGGTGGTTCGTAGCAGACCATCTTGATAGGAAATACGGTACTGAGCGCGGAAAGGCTTAATATCCCCCCCTAAACGAGAAAGCCACTGGTAAATCCAGTCGGCTTTCCCAAGACCCAATACACCAGGCGTTTTGGGAAAGCTGAAAAGCTTTGTGGATTTGTCCTCCATGTGAGGCAAATGGAGTGGTAGCTGGCCACCCAAAACAAACAGCGTAAAAACTATCCCCGCCGGGTATCACTGCCCGGTTGGGCAGTGTGCTCGGCTTTTTTCGAAGCAGGAGTACACCATGAAAAACACCATCGAACGCATCACGCAGCAGATGACCCAAGCCAGCTGCAGTCACAAACTGCCGAAGGCCTACACCGAAGATCTGGAAATGGATTTCAATGATTTGCCCAAGTATTTGGAGCAGGGCATTGATGTCATCTGGATTCTTCGTTCTTACGGAACAGTGATGGTACCCATGGGTATCGGTGCTGATCCGTCCTACGTTACCTCTTGGCTGTGGCGTGACCACGGTCAGCAGATCAAGACTTTCCACATCAGCAAAGAGGGCGTACGTCCTGTGAGCTTTGAGGAAGCTGAGTCCCTGATGATGCGCCACCCGGCGCAGCTTTCTACTCTGGACAGTATTGAGACCATTCGAGAAGCCGTTGATGCGGTTCTTCGGCGTGGAACCGAGATGCGGATCTGGGGTATCTGGGACGCTGTTCGTCTTGAACAGTTTAGTGGCCTGGTGCAGTGGCATCGACACTTCAGTAACGCCAACAACTGCGTCATGGCCGACTTTACGGCCAAGGCGTTGCGACTCATCCAAAGCAAGCGAGGAGGTTCCAATGCCTACGCTGCTTGAAGCTTCCAGCACGCTGCTGCTGGACGCACTCCAACAAAAAGGCAAACACGTTGAATCCCAATGCAAGCGAGGCTTTTGCGGCGCCTGCAGGGTAGAAATCGTGGCCGGTGAGGTCAGTTACGACTTCGAGCCGATTGCCTTTATCAAACCTGGCCAAGCACTTGCCTGCTGTGCGAAAGCACAGACCCAGGTAGCTATCGCCATTTAACTCAAACCCATAAGGGGCTTTCGCCCCTTTGGGGGCGCAGGCCTCTGCTAGACCGGAGGACTTGCCATGCAAGCACAAGTGATTCCACTTGAACGCAATGGGCCGCTCCAGCTTTGTCTGGAACTGCTATTTGCCGTCAAAGCACCTGTTGTTCAGTTCCCGCGCCGCACCCGTCCTGCCAATGCTGCCGCACCATGCGATCAGCAATGGAGTGACGAGGCGATCAGCAGTCTTCGTGAGGCCGTCCTGATGGACACGCTTCGCAATCTCACTGATGGGCGCGCAACCACCGCTAAGGCTGAAGCCCTGGAGTGGATGCTGAGCGACGACATCCACCCGTTCTCGTTTCGTGTTTGTGCAAGCGAAATGGGTATGGATTACGAGGAAATCAGGATTCGTGTACTGCGGATGATTGACTCTATCGAACGGAAATTGGCCGGCTGTAACGCAGGCCATCAGGAGGTTTCTGATGACTGATTCATTTTGGTTCGATACCGACCAAGGCAACACCTTGCAGGCCATGGCTGCAAACCTGAACGGTTCTTTTGGACTGTTCGGGTTAGAAGCCGTAGCTGCCTTCGATGCAGCGTTAATGCTCGATCAGGTGGTGGGCCTTGAGTCATACCCGACAGCTTACGAGCTTATGAAGGAGACCTGCCGGTCGCCCCAATACGTCAGCATTGATGACGCTTTTAGACCCTTTCCTTGCGCCATTACGGTGCGGTCAGGGCTAAGTCAGATCGGAAAAAGTGAGCTGTGGCCAAACCGCACCTGGCTGATTACGTTCCACCCGAACAAAGGGATGTTCACATCCCTGTATGCGGTGGTGGATTTCAAGGAATCAGCTATTGGTTTGTTTGCGAACCACAAGCTGCTGGCATCCGTGCCCTGCAGTAAACCTCGCTTTATAGGCGACATGTTCAAAGGGCTTAACCGGGGGATGACCTCGGTCGCTCTGGATGCGTTCGCTGAACAACTTAATTCGGAACTGGAAAAACATTTCGGACGAATCAACGACACGGCCCGGGCCCTCAAAATCCCATGCCGTATCACTCGATAGGAGAAGTCTTATGGAAACCTTTGGATTTTTGGCTCTGGCATTACGTCAGCGGCTAATTAACCGTTGGTCCCTAATGCACTGCCAGCAACGCGAAAGCGTTCTGGAGCACAGTGCTGTTGTCGCCATGCTGGCTATGCTGGCTGGTGAAATTGCCTTGTTACGAGGCAACAAAGTGGACGTTGGGGTGATGATGAGTCACGCCATTGTTCATGATGTTTCGGAGGTCCTGACCGGCGACGTGGTTACACCCGTCAAGAAGGCTACCGAAACGCTCCATCGTGAGTTCTCGGCGCTGGAACAGGCGGCTGAGGACAAGCTACTGAACACGCTGCCGCAAGGCTTGCGTGAGCGACTTGAAGGGCATTTCAAGCCGGGTGGATATGAACAGCGTCTCGTTAAGGGATGCGATGTTTATGCCGCCTATTTGAAGTGTCGCCTTGAGGTCTCGGCCGGGAATGTCACTGAGTTTCAAGACGCATTGGCTCAGATGGAACAGACCATGGAAACCGTTAAACGGGATCTGCCTGAAATTGCAGCACTGGACGCTATGTTCGGAGAAAGCATTGGAAAGTCCGTGGATACCCTGCTGGCCAATGGCCGGAGTGCTCACTGAAACAGGAGTTTTTTATGTGCACTGTGGAAAAGACATACTTCATCTATTCCGCTTCGGAAGCGATGAGTAGCTATGACGGAGCTGGGTTTTGGTGCAACAACGATGGTTGGGTCACCAAGAGCCAAGCAACGCTGTTCACTGAAGCTGAGAAAGGTTGTTTCATTCTACCTTTGTCAGAAGAAGACGATGTTCAGTGGATACCTGCATGTACTGAGGTTGAAGCCATGCTAATCGTTGGTTTTGCCGACGAGTGGGGCGAGCAGATGGTTGAGATTGTGAAGGATGGCAAACCCTGTGTTGCCTCAATTCAGCGTTTTCCGCCGTGCTACACCCCTGTCATTCGCTGCTACCCAAGCAACGGAAAATTTAGTGCTGCGAGCTTGACCCAAGTTCAGCTCACTAATGCCCAGGTGGCCGCTCTGATTGAAGCCGCTGAGGTACATGCAAACAAAGCTGGCAGATAAGTCAGCAACCAGTCAGCGAAGGCTGACTTCATAAAACCCCGTCGGGTACCAAACCCGCAGGGGAATGGTGCCCGTTTAACTCTGTCTGAGGAAAACATTATGAGCATCAAAAACAACCAAACCATTAGCCAGCCACGCGTCCTGGTTGTGGTTAAAGACGGCGTTGCGGAAGCGATTGCTGATAGCGGCGTGAACGTCGAGGTCTTTGACTGGGACAACCATCAATATGACCCTGACAATAACGCTGTATGTCCCGCCTTTGCAGACCTTGCAGAATGCGCAGGTGTACCGGTGGTCTGGCCTGGCTATTTCGTCACTGTCACGCAACGCAGCCCTTCGGGTGCGGAGCATGATTCATACGGAATAGTGACAAGCCCCGACAAGCTCACAAGCGACATGGCTGAATCTGTAGCTCTTAACTTCATTACCGCATGTGATGAGCTGGTGCGTGCACCGGAAGTCTACGGCGACAACGTGTTTGCTGACTGTGAATGCTTTGATGAAGCTCACTGCTACTGGGTCAATTCAGTCAAGCCGTTGACTGCTGAGGTCCTGGAGGTAATGAGCCAATACATCCCAACAATGGACTACGACACCCTGCTCAAACAGCAAGGCGCAGTAGAGATCCTGTAACTGAAATAAACCCGCCCGGGTATCACGCCCGGAAGGGGTCGAGGTACCTGGTTTCCTCATCTGGAGAAAACTATGAACCACTTTATTTTCAACATCGTTGTCACGTCCAAGGACGATCCTGATTTCCATTTTGAGCATGCTATTGAGCAAATCAAAGAGGGATTCACGTCGGGTGTATTTGACCACGAACACGGCGATGGCTCTTGGGGCCGAACGGAGTACAGCTTGACCGAAGAAAAGGCCTTGCCTAAAGGTGAAAGCCTTTACCTGGTAAAGCTCAACCAGCGCTCTGACGAGCTGGTGTCTCGCCTTGTCACAACTGTACAAGCATCATCCCCCGATGATGCCGAGAAGCAGGCTATGGCCGGCTTTTTGAGCTGTGAGATTGGCAAGGGTGCCTACGAAGAAGATGGCGGTTTGTATGACCGTTATGGCGAGGTGCATTACAGCATCCAGTCAGTCCACCGCCTCGACCCAGAACAAGCGTTGACTTTCAAACGCTTCAACATCTAAACCGACCCGCTGGGTATTACGCCCAGCAAGGGCGTAGTGCCTGGCTTTTTCCTGAAGGAACAAAGCTATGACAACCTCATTTAAGCAAGACACTGCCGGCCACGTAATGACCATCGAGAACGACACTGGCGTTCATCGGTGCATTTACTTCGGCATACCGGGCACAGGGACCTACAGCTTCCGGCTGATTACCTGGCCTGGGCATTTGTCTATTTCAGGCGACATGGGGGATTACACGTTTGCACGTGTGCCCGATATGTTTGACCT
Organism: uncultured Thiopseudomonas sp.; assembly: GCA_964567275.1. Taxonomy (GTDB): domain Bacteria; phylum Pseudomonadota; class Gammaproteobacteria; order Pseudomonadales; family Pseudomonadaceae; genus Thiopseudomonas. Next base: position 11,348 of record CAZMLX010000029.1, read on the forward strand.
GTTCAGAAGTGACGTTTGCCGTCGCTACCTGGAAGAGAAGCTGGTAGCCACCTGCACACGCAGTGGTCATCGCACTTTCAACTGGAAGCATTTCGCTGATGCAGTGCTGAGAAACTTCGACGGAGACGATGATCGAGTCGAGGTCGAGCTGCTGCTGCGTGACTGCACGGAGAAGGACGAGCATGGTGCGATTGAATTGGCCCGTAACTGGCCGTTTGACGCTCCACGCATCGAATGGAGCGATATGGGGAATGCCTTTGAGGGCAAGCCCGCGTACCACTTCCTGTGGTGCCTGGAGGCGATTGTATGGGGCATTGCCCAGTACGACAGCTTTAAGGCCACTCAGCAGAAAAAGTACCTAGGTGTTGAAGTGGAAGGCTGCGTTGAAATTGACGGAGATATTGTTCGATCAATTCATTGCGGCAAGCAGCCTGAGTTCTGGACCGTGTATTTGCGGGACAGCGAAGGCTTTGCTTCTGCGGTTTCCGATACATTGACGCAAGAGCATGCTGATCATCTTGCCGAGGTTTTGGAAAACGGCTTGAAAGCCATGAATCTGCTCTGATTGAGCATTACACCCAACCCGCCGGGTACTGCCCTGAAGGGCGGCCCCGGCCTTTTTGAAGGCTATGCCATGAAAGTAAAAATCAAACCCGGTGGTCAGTCGCCGGTCCAAGAAGCAACCCTGATGTGGTTAGCGTATTACGGAAAACCAGGTGTTCACTTTCAGCTGGAAATTGTGATGAACGATGGTGCTCAAGCGATCCTGGAGGGGTTGCAGATGCACAGCGAGCACTGCTGGCAGGTCATTCGTAGCAATGTGACTGAGCAGAAGCAAAACTTGGAGCACAGAGCTGGCGATGAACTCACGCTTGGCGTGGCGTTTGACGCTTTGCGTTGTGTGATGGGCTTTGATTTTCCAGTTGCGGCCGCTTTGGCATTCGAGGATGAGTACGATGAGGATGAAATTCCTTTGTCGGAACACACCCCGCTGTCGAGTCTGCCTTTCGGGGCGATGGTCAGTGACGTCAGCAAGGGGTATCAGTTGGCGGAGCGGATGGAGCACATTTACTGTGAACCAGATGCTAATGAGCTACTGAGAAAACTTGCTGAAAATGGGGGTTATACCCTGACAGGCCCTGGCCTTGACCTTTCCCTGGTTGAATGCAGCGACCATAGCCATCCATCAGGATGGTTCTAAAACCTACCCGCCGGGTGTCCTGCCCGGAAGGGCATGAGTGCCTGGCTTTTACCTACAGAAGGAAAAAGCTATGAACACACAGCAAACAGGACAGATTCCTGTTACTCGGGTTAGTCGAGACTGCCCAAGGTTCCAGGACTTCTGTCAAAGAAGAGTAGCAACGGTGCCACCTGCACACTGTGACTACAAGGTGGGTGACGTGGTGACCGTAACGAACGGCTACGGGATCGAAATCGAGGGGGTTCGCATCCTCGGTTTTGAGAAGCAAATTGACCCGGATTGGCGACCTGACAGTTTCATTTTCCTTGATTGGGATTGCTACTGGTTTGGTGTGTCTCCGATCGAAATAAAACCTGCAGCACTACAGTAGAGCTGCTGAAACCCGCCGGGTGCACAACCCGAAAGGGGGGTGTGTCCGGCAACACAAGAGGGCGTACCTATGACAACCAGCATCCACTACGCTCGTTATGAGCGCTTTGTGAGTGACCGCCATGCCTGGCTTCGTGTTCCCTTGGAACATATCGACATTCTGGGGCTACTCAAGCTGATAACGCCATTTTCCAAACGGGATGGTGGCTTTGTCTGGCTTGAAAAGTCTTTGGATGCGGAGCGTTTCCGTGTGGCGTTTGAGCGCTATACCGGCTCCAGGCTGGACTCAGTTGAAGCACCAGTTGAGCACGCATTCGCGCGCTCACTGCCCGCATTTTTTGCATAACAAACCCCGGTGGGTCTTCTCCCCCTGGGGAGGTGTCCGCCTTGAAACTCTGTAGGAGAAATACCATGCTTTACACCATCGCAAAACGCTACGGCGTGCCGGCCCGTCTGGGTGGCATCGTTCGCTTCACTGACGTGACCGGAAAAACCTTCGTTGGCGTCATCCGAAAGGCCATTGGGGCCAATCTCGGTGTTGAGTTCCTGGGTAAGCCTGGCATTAAGCCATTGCACCCAGAATGGAATATCGAGTACCTGTGAATGAGCGGGGCAAGAGCCCCGCCATTCTTGCCGATCAAAAGCTTTTCGCTGTGCTCATTCGATGCCGTCCCTGTGATAGGATTGAACACAGCAAAGAACTTTTGTCCTCCACGTGAGGCAAAATGTGTGGTAGCTGGCCACCGCAAACAAACAGCGTAATTCAAATCAACCCAACGTGGCTGTTCGCCCTGCTGGGCGTTCGCCTCGAATTTCTGGAGGCGGACATGATCAGTCTACAAGACATCCAAAAACTGCCCTCGTTATTCGGCGGCAGAGTCACCGGCCAGCTCTATTACGGAGCCTGGGTCAAAGTGTTCATTTCCAACAAAGGCGACTGCACAGTATTCGCCTTCGGGAAAGAAACCATCATCTTGAGCGTAAATCAGCTGCATCAGCTGCTGCGTTCCCTCATCGATCAAAAAAACAGCACCTGTTCCGTTTAGGACCTGTGCGCACTTCAAACCACCCGGCAGGGTTCTACTCCCTGCGGGGGTAGCTCTGCCTTCTGGTCTGTGCCGGGGCTTCCCTGAAGTCCCTGCTTGGGGTTTCAGGGAAGCCTCAACACAGCCGTTAGGAGACAACAATGACAAAGCAATACTTTGATGCAAAACAAGTCCGGGACGCTGCATCCGGTAACTGGCTGGAGATTCTCATGGCGCTATCGCCACACCTTGAGGGTGCATTGAGAAAACCTGGCCGACATGCTTCGTGCCCAGTGCACGGCGGCAAAGATGGGTTCCGTCTGTTCAAGGACGTTGCCCACAAAGGGGGCGGTATCTGTAACACCTGCGGTCCTAAGTCGGATGGCGTAAGCCTGCTGATGTGGGCGAACGGATGGGATTACCAAACCACGCTTGAAGCGGTAGCGGGCCTGCTGGGCGTTGAAGCTGAAGCTCGCAAGGGCACTCGGGCAGATGTTGTTCAGGGCGCTGATGCTTCTGCCAAGGCTGTGCGTGAGTACAGTGGCCGTCTTGTGGATTATGGCTTTGCCGTTTACCCACATGATGCGCAGCAAAGCAAAAGCTTCTTTGTGCAGGTCGAACAAAGCAACGGACAGGAGCGCACCCTTTGGGGCGTGGATCTGGAACGTGCTCTGAAACAGGCCAAAGCACAAAAAGGCGATACGGTTGTTGCCAAAAACCTCGGGCGTGAAGCTGTGACAGTGGAACTTCCGAATGGCCAGCACCGTGCTACTCACCGCAATACCTGGGTTATCGAGAGCCAAGAGGCACAGGCTCGACAGGCGCAGGCAGCGGTAGAGGAAATGGATGCCGTAACGGCGTCCGAAGAGGCCCCTGTAAGCCCGATCAACGTCGTATCGATGCACAAGCATAAGCCATGGCTTAAAGAGCTGCGGGCGGAGCTGGAGGAGCGAGCGAAGCGGGATGCTGAATACAGCGCCAAACTTCGTGAACAAATCCAGGCTCGTTGGGACAGCTGCTTGCCATTGCATGACGTGAACACCGCACCGGCAAGGATGTACCTGACGGCTCGCTGTTTGAGCATGAGGGGCATCAGCTCCGAAGCGCTGCGCTATGCCCCATCTTTGCCGTATCACGACGAAGAAGGGAACAAAGTAGGGGATTTCCCAGCTTTGGTAGCTGCTATTCGTGATGTTGACGGTGAGATTGTCACACTGCACAGGATCTACCTGTCAGATAGTGGCAGTAAAGCCCGACTGCCAGGTAACAGCGCAACCAAGAAAATGATGCCCGTGCCGCAAGGCCTGGAAGTCACAGGTTGCGCCGTGCAGCTTAGCGGTCCTGCCGTTGGTGGTGTTATCGGTATTGCCGAAGGCATCGAAACAGCGCTGTCTGCTCAACGGGCAACGGGTATGCCTACATGGGCGGCCGTTTCTGCTGTTCTGCTTGAGCGCTTTGAGGTGCCAGAAGGGGTGCACACGGTTGTGATATGGGCTGACAAAGACGTGTCCAAAACCGGTGAGTGTTCCGCCGAGGTGCTGCGAGCCAGGCTTGAGGCTGAAGGAATCAGGGCGCACGTCCTGCTGCCTCGAATGCCGATCCCCGGCGCTGCCAAGTCGGTTGACTGGAATGACGTGCTGGTACAGCACGGCATCAGCGGTTTTCCTGAGCCACGCTACCTGCGCACACTGTCAACCAAGGCCATGTGAGCCAACCCGCAACCAAAGAGCCTGATTGGGCTCGGCGGTTGCAGGCCAACCCCCAAAAAGGCATCCGCATTCGTGCGGGTGCCTTTTTTTGTGCCTGCAGTGTGACCTGTCACGGCGGCGATTATGTGACAGGTCACGGAGTCCTGTAACGCTTGCCGCACATGGATCGCAAGCCGATACGTCGGTTTAAAAGTGATTTCCGATGTAGGGTTATCTGTGTATGTAAGTCGGGCGTTGACTGCCGAGTTGCTCCGTGACCTGTCACGGAGGCGATGCTGTGACAGGTCACTAATCGCTATAACCTGTGCCGCATAAGGGCTGCGAGGTATTTCAGCGGCTTCAGAATGATTCTGGCCGCAAGAATGTCCGGTGAATACAAACTCGATGATGGTTATCTGCCCATTGCGTGACCTGTCACGGGCGTGATAACGTGACAGGTCACAAATACGGCAAGGCAGCGCCGAATATGGCGTTTGCGCAATGGAGGCTGGTATGTCAGACGTACAGAAGCAGCAAAAAAGGTTCTTGGCCCTCGAAAATGCGGATGCAATCTACTGCGCCCAATATATACATAAGCAGCTAAACAACAAATCCGGCAAGCTCGCAGGCATAAATTTCAAGGCTATAGACGAGCTTAATGAAATTGAAAACACGTATGAATCTTTATTTCAGAAATACAAAGAGACAGGGCAGTACGAACCCGAAATGTCCTATATGGATGCGGTAATGCAGTTTGCAGAGAAGTATCTAACTGCCGAAATCATAGTGAAAATGAATGCAGCATTGCGCCAAAATAGACGCCGACGGTTAGGGCGGGGCGTGACAATAACAATCTCTAAAGAATCGCATAAAATGCTGTCCGCCCTGGCCGAGGAGAACAATGAAACGCTATCAGAATGCCTGGAAAGAGCTTTGCAACAGCGATACAAAAACCTAATTAAAAAAGACAATCTAAGGCGATAGGCTTGCAATTAAAATTAGCGTGTTATTATACGAATACTAACCGCAGCAGCACATTGTCGGAAA
>CAZMLX010000030.1:0-16481 GCA_964567275.1 uncultured Thiopseudomonas sp.
ACCCGTCATCACCCGACTTGATCGGGTGATCTCTCTCAGAACAGTACTAAACTGGTCCATGCCGTCATTCTACGCGCAGCGAATGCCCCGCTGCTGTCATTCCGTGCGCAGCGAAGCGTAGTCGCGGAATCCAGCGGTTTTGGTGGTTGTTTTGGCTTTGGTGTGACAGTCAGGGCGAGGCGCTGCGCAAAGCTACGCTGCCAGTCTCGAAGCAGGCTTCGATCCTGTTGCTGATGCTTTGCTCCGGCCTCGCCCTGCCTGCGGGTACACCGTGCCGTTGGGGGAGGGTGGCCCGGTGGTGCCGGGTCAGGATGTGAACGTACCTTCTGTCTAGACTCTTGACTAGTGGCCGGCCGGGTTAAGGGCTGATAGCATTCGTGCTTATTTGCAAGCGCCGCTTGCTGAAGGCCGGAGTGGTTCAATGCGCAAGTTTGTGTCGCCGGAAATTGTGTTTGGCAGTGGCTGTCGCCACCGGGTTGCCAGCTTTGTCAGTGCCTTTGGGGCCGCCCGGGTGTTGCTGGTGTCGGATCCCGGGGTGGTGGCCGCCGGCTGGGTGACCGATATCCAGAACAGTCTGGACGAGCAGGGCATCAGCTATCAGCTGTACACCGATGTGTCGCCCAACCCCCGTATCGACGAGGTGATGCGGGGCGCCGAGCTGTATCACGAGCATAACTGCACGGCCATTGTTGCCATTGGTGGCGGCAGCCCGATGGACTGCGCCAAGGCGATTGGCATTGTGGCGGTGCATGGCCGCCATATTCTTGAATTTGAAGGGGTGGATACCGTTACCATTTCCAGCCCGCCGCTGGTGCTGATACCCACCACTGCCGGTACCTCGGCCGATGTGTCGCAGTTTGTCATTCTGACCAACCCGGCCGAGCGGGTTAAGTTTTCCATTGTCAGCAAGGCGGTGGTGCCGGATGTGTCGCTGATCGACCCGGAAACCACCCTCAGTATGGACCCCTTTCTGGCGGCCTGTACCGGCATTGATGCCATGGTGCACGCCATCGAGGCTTTTGTGTCGGTGGGCAGCGGTCCGCTGACCGATCCCCATGCGCTGGAGGCGATGCGCCTGCTCAATGGCAATCTGGTGCAGATGATTGCCAGCCCGGACAACCTGGAGCTGCGGGAAAAAGTCATGCTGGGCAGCATGCAGGCCGGATTGGCGTTTTCCAATGCCATTCTGGGGGCGGTGCATGCCATGTCACACAGCCTGGGCGGTTATCTTGATCTGCCCCATGGCATGTGCAATGCGGCGCTGATCGAGCATGTGGTGGCGTTCAACTTTGACTCGGCACCGGAACGGTTCCGGGTGATTGCCGAGACTTTTGGCATTGATTGCCGGGGGCTGACACCGGTGCAAATTCGTGAGCGTTTGTTGCATCACCTGCGGGCACTGAAACAGGCCGTCGGCTTTAATGAAACCCTGGCCATGCACGGTGTCAATCTGGCTGACATTCCGTTCCTGTCGCGCCATGCCATGCAGGACCCCTGCATTCTGACCAACCCGCGCAAGACCAACCAGCGTGATATGGAAGTGGTCTATGGCGAAGCGCTCTGACCTCCAGCTCGCCGGACTGCTGGGGCTGGGCGAACAGTCGGCCCGCAAAAGTCACTACCCGGAACTGCTGCGCCAGCTGTACGAGGTAGAGCAGGAAAAGAACCGTTACAAGTGGTTGTTCGAACATGCCAATTACGGCATTTTTCAGGCCCGGATCAATGGCGGCATGCGGGCGGTCAATCCGGCGCTATTGCAGATGCTGGGTTATGAGCGGGCCGAAGACCTGGTTAGCCGTGACAGCGCCAAGGCGGAATACATGTTTGCCGGCGGGCGTCAGGAACTGGACGAAATTCACCGGCGGTTGCAGCGTGATGGTGCCTTGCGGGGCTATGAAACCCGGCTGCGGGGCAAGCAGGACCGCTATTGCGATGTCTTGCTTAACCTGTTCATGCATCCGGGCGAGGTTGACCAGCTGGAAGGCTTTGTTGCCGACATTACCGAACGCAAAAAAGCCCAGCGCCGGCTGTATGAACTTAATCAGGAGCTGGAACAGCGGGTCGAATTGCGCACCCGGGAGCTGCACCGCAGCAATCAGGAGCTGCAGGAACAGGTGAGCCTGCGCCAGCAGGTGGAACAGTCGTTGCGCGAGGCCAGGGATGCCGCCGAAGCGGCCAACCGCAGTAAGGACAAGTATCTGGCCGCTGCCAGCCATGACCTGTTGCAACCGCTGAATGCCGCCCGTCTGCTGATTTCCACCCTGCAGGAGCGGGAATTGCCGGCGGCCGAAAAACACTTGGTCAACCGGGCTCACCTGGCACTGGAAGGGGCCGAAGAACTGCTGGGTGACCTGCTTGATATTGCCCGGCTCGACCAGGCAGCGGTCAAGCCGGTGCTGGCCGCCTGCCCGGTGGCCGACCTGATGGAAGCCCTGGTGTCCGAGTTTGAACCGGTTGCCAAGGCCGAGGGGCTGGCACTCAGCCATGTGCCCTGCAAGCTTTGGGTGCATACCGATTGCCATTTGTTGCTGCGCATTCTGCGCAACTTCCTCAGTAACGCCTGCCGCTATACCGGCCAGGGCCGCATTGTGCTGGGTGCCCGTCGCCGTGGCAGCCATTTGTCGCTTCAGGTGTGGGATACCGGGCCGGGGCTGACCCCGGAACAGCAAGCGTTGATGTTTGCCGAATTTACCCAGTTCGACAGCCCGCAGCAGGGCTTGCGCAAAGGCGTCGGGCTGGGGCTGGCGATTGTGGAACGCATCGCCCGGATGCTGGGGGTTCGGCTGGAAGTCCGCTCGGTGAGCGGCGCCGGCTCCTGTTTCAGTGTGCTGGTTCCGCTGGGCGAGGCCCGGATACAGCCGGTGGTGCCGGTGATGGATGTGCCGGATATTTTGCAGGGCAGCCGTATTCTGGTGATTGATAACGAACCGGATATTCTGCTGAGCATGCAGGCGCTGCTGGAGCAATGGCATTGCCGGGTGATTGTGGCCAGCGACTTTGCCGGGGCGGTTGCCGAGCTGGGCAGCCAGCCGCCCGACCTGATTCTGGCCGACCTGCACCTGGACCATGGCGTGAACGGGTTGCAGGTGATTGAGCAACTGCGCCAGTATTTTGTCAGCGAGCTGCCGGCGGTGCTGATTACGGCGGACCGTGCCGATGAGCAGGCCGCTTTGCGCCAGCGCTTGCAGGTGCCGGTGTTGAACAAACCGGTGCGGCCGAGCAAGTTGCGCGCCATTCTCAGCCAGCGCTTGTCGCAACAGGCGGCAGCCAGCGATTAAGCCGGTACCAAAGCATCATTGCCGCCGTGCCTGCTGCTGCCGCAAGGTGACACATCTGCTGTTTTGTCCTGATGGAACCCTGCCATGCCAGCTGCCGCTCCCGATTGTATTGACCTTGCCGAAGGCGTTCGTCTGCACCTGCATGCACTGCCAGCCGGTGAACCGGCTGCCCTGGCCCTGGCGTTTGCCTGCGGCAGCCATGACGAGCCGGCCCTGTGGCTGGGCATGGCGCATTTTATGGAGCATCTGGTGTTTCGTGGCAGCCGCCGTTTTGCCGCCGCCGACAGCCTGATGCCCCATGTTCAGGCCGCCGGTGGCCGGGTCAATGCCCGCACCTCGGCCCGGCAGACGCTGTTTCATTTCGAGGTGACCGCCACGGCTTTTCTGGCAGCTGCCGAACGGCTGGTCGACATGTTGCAGGCACCGGAGTTTGCCGCCGACAGCCTGGCCAGTGAACGGGAGGTCTTGCACCAGGAACATGGCATGTACAGCCGGATGCCGCTGGCCCACTTTCAGGCCAGTGGCGGCGCCCTGTTGCAGGGCAGCCATCCGTTGCAGAAATTTTATGCCGGCCACCGTGACAGCCTGACCCTTGAGGACTCCGGCTTTGCCGATGCTTTGCGGCAGTACCATCAGCTGGCCTGCCGGCAGAGCCCGCTGGAAATTGCCGCCGCCCTGCCGCAGGATTTTGCCCTGGAACCGCTGCTTGCCTGCCTGCAACCCTTGCTGGCCGAACGGCGCAGCCGGCATCAGCTGCCGCCGCCGGCCTTGCAGCTGGCGACCGGTGTGCAGGGTTGCCTGCGGGTGCCCGGCAGTGGCGGTGGCTGGCTGCTGCATCTGGCACTGAACCGGCAGGGCGAGGGTCTGGCGCAGCTGGCACAGCAGTTGAATCAGGCCCTGGCCGGTTTGCCGGATGCCGGAGCCGGCTGGCAATGCTTGCCGTGCGAGCCCTTTGACGGGCAGGGACTGTTCAGCCTGTGGTTGCCGGGTGCAACCGGGGAGGGCCCCCGGCAGACGGTTGCCCATCTGCTGGGCTGGTTGCACAGCTGGCAGGCCTATCTGCAGCAACCCGTGGTGCAAGCGCTGGAGCAGCAAGCAGCCGACTATGGCAGGCAGCTGGCGGAGCCGCTGGAAAAGGTGATGCAACGGGTGGGGGCCGTGCCGGCGATGGATATCAGCCCGGCCATGCTGGCCAGTCTGGCAGAGGTGTGCCGGCTATTGGCAGGGGGTGATTTTGCGCTGCTTGAGGTGCGGGACGAAGCGGGCGAGGTGACGTTTGACCAGGGCTTGCCGCTGGCGCTGACCCGGTTGCCGCCGCAGCCACTGTTGCTTCAGGCGGCGAAGCCGGTAACGGTCTGGCCACATCCACTGGCACAGTGGTTGCAGCCCGGTCCGTCGCACAGCGACGGGCTGCTATCGGTAACCCGGCAGTGGCCGGCACAGTGGCCGGATCACCGGGCCTGGCTGTACTGGGGCTGGCACCAGCAGGTGGGGGCGCAGCAGCTGCAACAGCTGGATGCGCAACTGGCCACACTGGCCAATAGCTGGCGCCGTCATGCCGTGAGCTGGCAACTGGAAGCGAGGGCGGGCCTGTTGCTGCTGAAACTTGAGGGGCCGTCTGACTGTTTGGGGGCCGCCTTGAACTCGGTGCTGGCGGCGCTGGCGGATACGGAATTGTTTCCCGACTCCGGCCAGTTGCCGGCGCCGCCGCCCGGCGGTTTTGCGCTGCGCAGACTGATGGCCATGCTGCCGGCGGTCTGGCTGGCGAGCGGCCCGTTGCCGGGGCTGAAGCTGGCAGAGCGGCCCCAGTCAGCACTGTGGCTGGGTAATGACCGGGACTTGGCCCGGTTGTCAGAGCGCTGGCGCAGTGCCTTGCAACACCCGGTAACGGCCACTGTGTCCGCTACACCGGCACTGCCGGTACGGCAACGCTGGCAGGATGTGGGTGGCTACTTTGCCGGTACGGATGAAACCTTGCTGGTGGCCTGGTGCCCGGCGGCAGATGCCTTGCAGGCTGCGCTGTGGCGCTGTCTGGCGCCCTTGCTGGAGCTCTTGTTGCAGCAGCGGCTGCGCAGTGAACAGGGGCTGTGCTACGCCGTGTTTGCCCGCCCCGCCCAGCCGGCCGGTCAGCCCGGACTGGTGCTGGCCATGCAGTCGTCCGGACCGGCTGCCGGTCCGCTGGTGCAGGCGCTGCAGGCAGCAGTGAGCGCAAGTCTTCATCAGCTGCAACAGCAGCCCGAGGCCTTGTTGCTGGCCTGGGCGCAGTGGTGCGAGCAGGTACGGCAGGGCCGGCTGCCGCTTGCCGAGCAGGCCGAACGGTTGCTGAATGACTGGTTGCAGCAGAACGAAGAAGCGCAGCCGGCCGGGTTGCCACTGCTGTCGCCAGAACAGCTGCCGGCGCTGCTGCAGCCCTTGTGCCAGCCCGGGCACTGGTACTGGCTGGCGAATGTACCGCAGCCAGACGGATTGCCCTGACCGGTCGGGATGGAGCCCTGGCGGTCTGCGGCAGCTTGCCTGCTAATGCTTTTTTCCGCCTTTTGTGCTATAAAGCCGCCCTTCCACCATGTGGAAACGTTCTCAGGGCGGGGTGCAAGTCCCCACCGGCGGTAATGCCTGCATTCGTGTTGTAACAACCGGCAGGACAAGCCCGCGAGCGCCTGTGCCTCTGTACAGGGTCAGCAGAACCGGTGCGATTCCGGTGCCGACGGTCATAGTCCGGATGAGAGAGGGCGGAATCCGGCGTGCGGCCCAGCTGTGCGCCCGGCGTGCTTGCGGGTGCGCTTCCCTCCTGTTTTACCCCTGAACTAGCAACTTTTTTGCGCCTTGAGCGCATGGAGACGCCATGTTTACAGGAATCATCGAAGCGGTTGGCAGCATTCGCAGCCTCACCCCAAAGGGCGGTGACGTGCGGGTGCAGGTAGCCACCGGCAAGCTCGATTTGGCCGATGTCAAACTGGGCGACAGCATTGCCGTCAACGGTATCTGCCTGACGGCGGTGGAGCTGCCAGGCGACGGCTTTTGTGCCGATGTCAGCCGTGAAACCCTGGCCCGTACCGGCTTTGTCAATCTGCGTGAAGGTAGCGCAGTCAATCTGGAAAAAGCCCTGTTGCCCACCACCCGTCTGGGCGGGCATCTGGTCAGCGGGCATGTCGATGGCGTGGGTGAAGTGCTTAGCCGCAGCGACAGCGCCCGTGCGGTGATTTTCAAAATCCGTGCTCCCAAAGAGCTGGCCCGCTACATCGCCATGAAAGGTTCGATCACTGTCGATGGCACCAGTTTGACGGTCAATGCCGTCAACGGCAGCGAATTTGAGCTGACCATTGTGCCGCATACCTTGCAGGAAACCATTATGGCCAGCTATCAGGCCGGCACGCTGGTGAATCTGGAAATCGACCTGATCGCCCGCTACCTGGAACGTCTGTTGCAGGGTGACCAGGCCGCCGAGCCACAGGGCGGCATTACCGAAGCATTTTTGGCCGAACACGGCTTTCTGCGTTAACAGGAGAACTATTGTGGCATTACACAGCATTGCCGAAATCATCGAAGACATGCGTCAGGGCAAAATGGTGATCCTGATGGACGATGAGGACCGGGAAAACGAAGGCGACATCATTATTGCCGCCGAAGCCTGCGGCGCAGAACATATCAATTTTATGGCCAAGCATGCCCGTGGCCTGATCTGCATGCCGATGACCAACGAGCGTTGTGACCGCCTTGGTCTGCCGCTGATGGCGCAGCATAACGGTTCCGGCTTTGGTACCAAGTTCACCATTTCCATTGAAGCCGCCGAAGGCGTGACCACCGGTATTTCTGCCGCCGACCGTGCCCGCACCGTGCAGGCCGCTGCCGCCAAAGATGCAGTCGCCGCCGATATCGTCAGTCCCGGGCATATTTTTCCGCTGCGGGCGCAAGCCGGTGGCGTGCTGGCGCGTGCCGGTCATACCGAAGCGGCCTGTGACCTGGCCCGGTTGGCCGGGTTTGAGCCGGCTGGCGTGATTTGTGAAATCATGAATGACGACGGCACCATGGCACGCCGTCCCGAGCTGGAAGTGTTTGCGCAGGAGCACGGCCTGAAAATCGGCACCATTGCCGACCTGATCCACTACCGGATGATCCACGAGCGCACCATTGAGCGGGTATCCGAGCAGGAGCTGGATTCCGAGCTGGGCCAGTTCAAGCTGGTGACCTACCGTGACCACAATGCGGGTGATGTGCATTTGGCTCTGACCCTGGGCGAAATTTCTCCGGAGGCGCCGACGCTGGTGCGGGTGCACAACATGGACCCGCTGCGTGACCTGTTCAAGGTCAAACGTCCCGGCTTGTGGAGTCTGCAGGCGGCGATGGCCGAGGTGGCCAAAGCCGGCAGCGGCGTGGTGTTGCTGCTGGGTAACCAGATGACCGGTTCCAGCCTGCTGGAGCATCTGGATCGCCAGTTGGGTGGCGACAAGCCATCGCCCAAGGCGGGTACTTATAGTACTGTAGGTGCCGGTTCGCAGATTTTGCGGGATTTGGGTGTGCGCAAAATGCGGTTGTTGAGCAAACCGATGCGGTTTAATGCCATTTCCGGGTTTGATCTGGAAGTGGTGGAGTATTTGCAGGCGGAATAGGTTTTTGGGCTTTGGTGATGTGTGCTGCCGGGCTTTATGTAACGCAAAGTCGCCGTGAATACATCCCTGTAGGCTCCATGGCGGCATCCATGCCGCCAAGGCTTTGCTTATACATAAAGCCCGGCGGCACAACGAACACCGTGCCCGCTGGGAGAAAGGGAGTGGTCTGGTAGATTGTGCGCTACATCGCACATTTTGACTGTCGAGTGGTTTTTTAAGACGTTGTGGATCTTTCAGGCAACTCAGGATTTATGGTGTGACTGGGGCATGGGTGGAGCAAACCTTGCAACGCCATGGATGGCGTTGCAGAGCCTATAGGGATGTACTTGCGGCGTGTTTGCGCAATCCATGCCCCAGTTACACAGACACGAAATGTTGCGTAAAAAAATTAACAGAACAGGAATATAAACATGCAATCAATTGAAGGTACTTTCATCGCACCGCAGGGAAAGTTTGCTCTGGTGGTGGGTCGTTTTAACAGCTTTGTGGTCGAGAGCCTGGTCACCGGTGCCATTGATACGCTGGTGCGTCATGGCGTTAAAGAAAGCGATATCAGCGTGATTCGTGCGCCGGGTGCGTTTGAGCTGCCGCTGGTGACCCAGCGTGTGGCGCAGCGTAACGAGTTTGCCGCCATCATCGCACTGGGTGCGGTGATCCGTGGCGGCACGCCGCACTTTGACTATGTGGCCGGCGAGTGCACCAAGGGCCTGGCCCAGGTGTCCCTGCAATATGACGTACCGGTATCCTTTGGTGTGCTGACTGTGGACAGCATTGAGCAGGCCATCGAGCGTTCCGGTACCAAGGCCGGCAACAAAGGTGGTGAAGCGGCGCTGTCGGCACTGGAAATGGTAAGCCTGCTGTCGCAGCTGGAGGCCAAGTGAGTCTTAACAACGACGACTACGGCGACAACCCGCCACCCAGGGCCAAAGGCAAGATTGCCAAGCGCCGGGTGGCGCGCACGCTGTTGATGCAGGCGGTGTACCAGTGGCAACTGGCCGGGCAGAACCTCAATGAAATTGACGCCCAGTTCCGGGTTGATAACGACTTTGAGGGCGTGGATGGCGAGTATTTCAGCGAAGGTTTGCGCGCCATTGCCGGCAGCGTCACCGAACTGGACGAGCTGTTTGCGCCGTTTCTGGACCGTTCGGTCGGTTCGCTGGATCCGGTGGAGCTGGCCATTTTGCGGCTGGCTGCCTGGGAGTTCAGCCAGCGTATTGACGTGCCTTACCGGGTGGTGCTCAACGAGGGCATCGAGCTGGCCAAGCACTTCGGTGCCACCGATGGCCACAAGTACGTCAACGGCGTGCTGGACAAGCTGGCGCTGAAACTGCGCAGTGCAGAGATCAACCACGACCGCCAGTAGGCCGAATGGGCCAGTTAAGGGAGGCTGCGGGTGCACGAGTTTGAGCTGATTGGCCGTATCTTCCGCCAGGCCGTCTATGCGCAGGCGGGCGGGGCGGTGGAACAGTCCATTGGTGATGACTGTGCGCTGATCCGGGTGCCGGACGGCCACCGCTTGTGTGTGTCGACCGACTCGGTGCTGGCCGGGGTGCACTTTCCCTGGCCCTGTGATGCTTTTTTGCTGGGTCAGCGGGCGCTGGCAGTGGCGGTCAGTGATCTGGCGGCCTGTGGTGCTGATCCTTTGGCCTTTACCCTGGCGCTGAGCCTGCCACAGCCGGATGCGGTCTGGCTGGAGGCGTTGTCCCGTGGTTTGGCGAGCATGGCGGCGCAGTGCACTATACGGCTGATTGGCGGTGACACCACCGCCGGGCCGCTCAATATCGGCATTACCGTGATGGGCAGCGTGCCGGCGGGGCAGGCGTTGCTGCGCAGTGGCGCCCGGGCGGGCGAGCTGCTCTATGTCAGCGGACCGCTGGGTGCGGCAGCGGCTGCCCTGCCGCTATTTGCCGATAATCCCCCGTCATTGGCTGACGATGTCAGCCGTTCGCTGCTGCAGGCTTTCTGGCAGCCACAACCGCAGCTGGCGCTGGGGCAGTGGTTGTGCGGCAGGGCCGGTGCGGTGATTGATATTTCAGACGGTTTGCTGGCCGATGCCGGGCATATAGCCACAGAGTCCGGTGTGCAGTTACAGATTGAGCACGCTAAGGTGCCGGTGTCTGTGGCGGCCAGGCAGGCTGATCCACAACGGGCTGTGCAGCGGGCCTTGTCCGGTGGCGATGACTATCAACTGCTGTTCAGCCTGCCGCAGGCGCATGGGGCTGAACTGGAACGGCTGTTTCCCAAGGTTCGTTGCATTGGCCGGGTAACAGACGGGCAGGGTGTCCGGCTGCTGGACGAGAACGGTCAGGCATTGACGGTCAATCAGCAGGGTTATCAGCATTTCCAGACGGCCTGAGGCTATGGCACACTGCTGCGTCGCCCGCTGTCCCTTTGAATCAGGTAGGTCATGAACGATACGCATCAACCCCGGGTCTGGCGCAATGTCTGGCACTTTTTAGCCTTTGGTTTTGGTAGCGGGCTGGCACGCAAGGCGCCCGGTACCTGGGGTACGCTGGCCGGCATGCCCTTTGTGCCCTTGCTGCAAACCATCAGCCTGCCGCTGGCGCTGGGCATAATTGTGCTGGCCTCGCTGTTTGGCATCTGGCTGTGCGGCAGGGTGGCGGATGATCTGGGCGTGCACGACCACGGTGGCATTGTCTGGGACGAAATCGTCGGCATCTGGATTACCCTGGTGTGGCTGCCGCCCCATTGGGTATGGTGGCTGGCCGGTTTTGTCGCTTTCCGTTTTTTCGATATTCTCAAGCCCTGGCCCATCCGGGTGCTGGATCGTAAAGTCAATGGTGGTTTGGGCATTATGCTGGACGATATCGTGGCCGGGGTGTTTGCGGCGCTGGTTTTGCTGCTGGTGCAGTGGTTTATGTAAGCCCGGAGACGGGAAGGACGGATTCACATGCTGCGATTGATACTGTGCGGATTGGCGCTGGGGCTGGCCGCCGGAGCGGTGGCTGCACCGCAGGTTCGGGTGGTGGGGCTGTTTGCTGATGCGGCGGTGCTCAGTATTGATGGCCAGCGCACGCTGGTCAGGGCCGGACAAACCGGGCCGGGTGGCGTCGAAGTGCTGCAGGCCGACAGCCGCTCGGCGCTGCTCAGGATTGACGGGGTGGAGCAGCGGCTGACGCTGGACCGGGAATACAACCCGGGTGGCTACAGTGCGCCAGAGCGGCAACGGCTGACGCTGACCCGCAAGCAGGACGGCCATTACTGGGCAACCGGCGCCATCAATGGTTACCAGATGCGTTTTTTGCTGGATACCGGCGCCTCCTCGGTTGCGCTCAATGCCGCCCATGCCCAGCGGCTGGGCATTGACTACCGGCGGGGCAAACCCCTGCAGGTCACCACCGCCAGTGGTGTGGAAAAAGGCTGGCTGGTGGTGTTGCGCAGTGTCAAGCTGGCAGAGCTTGAAGTAACCGATGTGGAAGCCGTGGTGCTGGAAGGCACCCATCCTGAAGAAGCCCTCTTGGGCATGAGTTTTCTTAAACAGGTGAGCTGGCGGCAGGAGCAGGACAGCCTGATTCTGGAAAGCCGTTTTTAACCACCGGATGTTGGCCGGGAGATTCGACCGATGATCAGAAAGGCTGCAAGACTGTTGGCACTGGCGTGCATGGCGGTGCTGGTGGGCTGTCAGAGCATGAATACCACCGAAGGCGGGGTGGTGGGTGTACAGCGCAAACAGTACGTGCTCAATGTGCTGTCGGCGGATGAAATCAACCAGGCCTATGCACAGACCTATCAGGAAACACTGGCACAGGCCCGCAAGGCCGGAGCCCTGGATAACAGCAGCGCCCAGGCCCGTCGTGTGCAGGAGATCAGCCGCCGGCTGATCGGGCAGACACCTTTTTTTCGTGCGGATGCCGCCGGCTGGGACTGGCAGATAAGTCTGATCCGCAGCCCGGAGCTGAATGCCAGTTGTGGTCCGGGCGGCAAAATCATTGTGTATGAAGGGCTGGTCAAGCAGTTGCAGCTGACCGATGCGGAAATTGCGGCAGTGCTGGGCCATGAAATGGCGCATGCCTTGCGAGAGCACAGCCGTGAGCAGGTTTCCCGGGCCTACACCATGGAGTTGGCCATGGGCGGTATCGGTGCCTTGCTGGGCGCCAACCAGGATGGCATGCAGGCGATGGGAGCAGCCGTCAATTACGGCATGTTGCTGCCCAACAGCCGGCAGGCCGAAACCGAGGCTGACCTGATCGGGATCGAGCTGGCCGCCCGTGCCGGCTATGACCCGGCCGCAGCCATCAGCCTGTGGCAAAAAATGGAGCGGGCCGGCAACGGGGCGCCGCCGCAGTTCATGAGCACCCACCCGTCGTCCGCTACCCGCATGCAGAACTTGCAGCAGGCGATTCCCCGGGTGTTGCCTTTGTATCAGCAGGCGCAAGGCCGGCGATGAGCCGGCCGGATCGCAGCAGATGAAAACGGGCATTTCGGGTAGAATGCCCGTTTTTTATGATCCAGTGAGGCCCTGATGCAGGCAAAAGCGGAATCCGCCCACAAAGAATCGGGGCTGCTGCGTTCCAGCATGGTGGTCAGTGTGATGACCATGCTGTCACGGGTGCTGGGGCTGGTGCGTGACGTCACCATTGCTGTGCTGTTTGGGGCCGGCGACGCCGCTGACGCCTTTTTTGTGGCCTTTAAAATCCCCAACTTTCTGCGCCGGTTGTTTGCCGAGGGGGCTTTTGCCCAGGCTTTTGTGCCGGTGTTGTCCGAGTACCGCACCACCCGTCCGCTGGCCGAGGTCAAGCAGCTGGTTGACCGTACCGCCGGCCGTTTGAGTTTTGTGCTGACCATCATCACCGCCCTGGGGGTGGCCGGCTCGCCCTGGGTCAGCATGCTGTTTGCCATGGGCTACCATGACCAGCCGGAAAAAATGCAGCTGACCAGTGAGCTGCTGCGCATTACTTTTCCTTACCTGATGCTGGTGTCGCTGACCGCTTTTTGCAGCGGCATTCTCAACAGCTACGGCCGTTTTGCGGTGCCGGCCTTTACTCCGGTGCTGCTGAACCTGTCGATGATCGGGGCGGCCCTGTTTTTGAGTCCGCTGCTGGATCAGCCGATTACCGGCCTGGCCTGGGGCGTGTTTATTGCCGGGGTGGCCCAGTTGCTGTTCCAGTTGCCATTTTTGTGGCAGATACGGCTGTTGCCCATGCCCAGGCCGGCACACAACCACGAGGGGGTCAGGCGCATCATGCTGCTGATGCTGCCGGCCCTGTTTGGCGTGGGTGTCAGCCAGATCAACCTGCTGCTGGATACCCTGCTGGCGACCTTCTTGCAAAGTGGCAGCGTGTCCTGGTTGT
The DNA here is from genome assembly GCA_964567275.1 of uncultured Thiopseudomonas sp. Taxonomy (GTDB): domain Bacteria; phylum Pseudomonadota; class Gammaproteobacteria; order Pseudomonadales; family Pseudomonadaceae; genus Thiopseudomonas. Next base: position 13,198 of record CAZMLX010000030.1, read on the forward strand.
ACTACGCCGACCGCCTGTCTGAACTGCCACTGGGCGCCTTCGGCATTGCCATTGGTACGGTGATTTTGCCGACCCTGTCCCGTCAGCATGCCGGCGAAAATCCGCAGGCATTTTCGGCCACGCTGGACTGGGCGCTGCGCATGGTGCTGCTGGTGGGCGTGCCGGCGGCACTGGCGCTTGGCATTTTGTCCGGCCCGCTGATTGCCACCCTGTTCCACTACGGTGAAGTCAGCGACGAGGCTGTGCGCCAGTCAGCGCTGGCATTGCAGGGCTATGCGCTGGGAGTGCTGACCTTCATGCTGATCAAGGTGTTGGCGCCGGGCTATTTTGCCCGCCAGGACATGAAAACTCCGGTACGCATCGCCATCATCTGTATGGTGGCCAATATGGCAATGAACCTGATCCTGATCTGGCCGTTGCAGCACGTCGGGCTGGCGCTGGCCACTTCGCTGTCGGGTATGCTCAATGCCGGTTTGCTGGCGTGGGGGCTATACCGGGCAAGCGTCTATCGGCCCGCCCCGGGCTGGGGGCGCTTTGTGGTGCAGTTGCTGACCGGCTGTGCGCTGATGTCTGCCGCCGTACTCTGGCTGAGTGCACCGCTGGAGCAATGGTTGGCCTGGGGCTGGCAAATGCGGGTGCTGCACACCACGCTGCTGGTGGTGGCGGGCATGGTGCTGTTTGTGGCCGGGCTTTACCTGGCCGGCTTCCGGCTGCGGCAGGTGCGTCGCTAACCGCACAGGCCACTAGACGGTGCCTGTTGCGACCAAGGTACCGGTACTGGCCGGCTGGCAAGGCTCTAGAATGGAATCGGGGACCCTCCCGGACAGTCATAGCGAGGACAACAATAATGAGCGACAACACGACTTATCAGGGCGGCTGCTTTTGTGGTGCGGTGCGCTTTACGCTAACCGGTGATGCCTTTGTCATGGGCTATTGCCATTGTGACTCATGCCGGCACTGGTCGGCCGGCCCGGTCAATACCTTTACCCTGTGGCAGGCGGATCAGCTGACCATTACGGCCGGTGAAGACAATCTGGCGGTCTATAACAAGACGCCGGGCAGCAGCCGCAAATGGTGCAAGAGCTGTGGCGGGCACGTCATGAACGAGCATCCGCATTTGGGCATTGTCGATATGTTTGCCCCGGTGATTGAAGGTTTCAAGTTCAGGCCATCGCTGCATGTGCATTACCAGGAAACGGTATTGCCGATGCGTGACGGGCTGCCCAAAATGAAAGATGCCCCGCAAGACTGGGGCGGCAGTGGCGAGCAGATGGCAGAGTGACGCCAGCCCGGTTTTTTGTTTGCCGGTTGCTTCATTCCTGATTTCATTGCACTATTCAGCCCGCCTGATCGTTCAGGCGGGTTTTCGGCGTTCAAGCGGGCCGTAAACCGGGTTGTCTTCTGGTTATTGCAAAGGAAATTCTAATGGAAGAACGCAAGCATTCAGGGCTGGGTATTGCAGCCTTTGTCATGTCGATCGTGGTCATGGTACTGATGTTCATCGTGTTTTTGATCGCCGGCATCTGGGAAAGTACAACGCCGGGTGGTATTGATGAAGAGTCGGCCGGAGCCGTTGCGTTGGGGCTGGGCATCTTTGCGCTGATTTTTATTGATCTGGTTGCCGGTGGCCTGGCCATTGCCGGCCTGTGTCAGGCACGCAAAAAACTGTTTTCGGTGCTGGGGCTGGTGTTCAGCCTGTCCACCCTAGTAATCACAGTGCTTTTGATGATTATCGGCAGCATGATGTGAGAAACGGGACAGCCGTGGCGCTGTCCGCTTTGGGCAGGTAGTGCCCTAACTGAAATAACTGGGAGTAGTTATGAATTGGTACCTTGATGTTCTGAAAAAATATGTGGAATTCAACGGCCGTGCCCGCCGTAAAGAATACTGGTTCTTCATGCTGTTCAACGTAATCATCAGCATTGTGCTGGGTGTGATCGACGGCTTTATTGGTATGGATATTGGTATCCTGGGTGCCATTTATAGCCTGGCGGTGTTCCTGCCTTCGCTGGCAGTCACCATCCGTCGTCTGCATGACACCGACCGCAGTGGCTGGTGGGTGCTGATCGGCCTGATTCCGCTGGTGGGTGGTATCGTGCTGCTGGTCTTCATGTGCCTGGACGGCAACAGCGGCGACAACCGCTTTGGCGCCGACCCCAAACTGGCCTGAGCCGTTTACGGGTAACCAAGGGCCGCCTTCGGGCGGCCTTTGTGTGTCTGGCGGTCAGGGCTTGCGGGCCAGGATGACCGCCCGGCGGGGGGCGGGCAGGTCTTCAATGGTCCGGGTCGGGTCGTCAGGATCGAGGAAGTCGGGCAGCGACTGCCAGCGCATCCAGTCGGTGGTGCGCTGTTCGTCAGTGGTGGTCAGGCTTTCATCGACGCAGCGGACATCGGTAAAACCGGCCCGGCGCAGCCAGCGCATCAGTGCCGGCACCGAGGGCAAAAACCAGACATTGCGCATTTGCGCATAGCGGTCTTCGGGCACCAGTACCTGCTGTTCATCGCCTTCAACCACCAGCGTTTCCAGCACCAGCTGGCCACCGGGCAGCAGGCAGTCTTTTAGGGCTAGCAGATGGTCAATCGGTGATTTGCGGTGATAGAGCACACCCATGGAAAACACCGTGTCAAAGCCTTCCAGGCTGGGTGGAAGCTCTTCCAGCGCAAAAGGCAGGTGCCAGACCGGTGCGTCGGGAAAGAACTGCTTGATCACATGAAACTGGCAATAAAACAGCCAGTTGGGGTCAATGCCCACCAGGGTTTTGGCGCCGGCCCCCAGCATGCGCCACAGGTAATAGCCATTGCCGCAGCCGACATCCAGAATGCGCTTGCCGGTCAGGTCCAGATGGGGCGCTACCCGCTCCCATTTCCAGTCGGAACGCCATTCGGTATCCACATGTACGCCAAACAGGTGAAACGGGCCCTTGCGCCAGGGGTGCAACCCTTGCAGGGCACCGTGCAGCTGCTGGTGTTGTTCGGGTGTGCAGGGGCCCTGCAGCTCCAGTCGCTGCAGGAAGTCGTGCTGCTGCACCTGCAAGGGCGGCATGGCGGCAACCGCCGCCATCCAGCGGGGCAGGTCGCCATGGCCCTGCTCCAGTTTGAGATCAAGTTGCTGTTGCAGGGTGCGGGCCCAGCTGCCCAGCGGGGTGCGGGCAAGCTGGCTGATCAGGGGACTGAGATCGTTCATGGCAGGGCAATCAGGGAGGCAAAGTTGAGGCACTGGAACCAGAGATGGACCTGGCTGAAACCGGCGGCCTGTAACCGCTGGCGATGCTCGTCCAGACTGT
>CAZMLX010000031.1:0-16232 GCA_964567275.1 uncultured Thiopseudomonas sp.
CCAGTTCTCGGTCACCATTGTCGCCGCCATGGTGCTGTCGGTGCTGGTTGCGCTGATCTTCACTCCGGCCCTCTGCGCCACCATGCTCAAACCGCTGAAACAGGGGCACACCCTGGAGAAGCGTGGCTTCTTTGGCTGGTTCAACCGCAGTTTCGGCAGCCTGACCCATGGCTACGGCAACAGTGTCGGCCACGTGGTACGCAACAAGTTCCCCTACCTGCTGATGTACCTGTTACTGATTGGCGTCATGGTGTTCATGTTCACCCGCATTCCCACCGACTTCCTGCCGGATGAAGACCAGGGCGTACTCTTTGCCCAGATCCAGACCCCGTCCGGCTCCAGCTTTGAGCGCACCTATGCGGTCTCTGCACAAATGCGTGACTACCTGCTCAACGAAGAAGCGGACACCGTCAACGCGGTCTTTATGATCAACGGCTTCAACTTTGCCGGCCGCGGCCAAAGCTCGGCCATGGCCTTTATCGGCCTGAAAGACTGGAAAGATCGCACCCGTGCCGAGCAGGGCGTGTTTGCCCTGCGTGACCGTGCCCAGATGCGTTTCTTCGGTTTCCGCGACGCCATGGCGTTCGCCTTTGCACCGCCGGCAGTGATGGAGCTGGGCAACGCCAACGGTTTCAACTTCTTCCTGCAGGACCGTGCCGGTGTTGGCCACGAGGTGCTGAGCGCTGCCCGTGACCAGTTCTTGCAATTGGCCGCTGCCGACCCGCGCCTGTTCCAGGTTCGCCCCAACGGCCTCAATGACGAGTCCCAGTATCAGCTGATCATTGATGACGAGAAAGCCAGCGCCATGGGCGTCAGCCTGACCGACATTGACCAGACCCTGTCGATTGCCTGGGGCAGCAGCTATATCAATGACTTTATCGACCGCGGCCGGGTCAAGAAAGTGATGGTACAGGGCGAAGCCGAAGCCCGCATGAACCCGGAAGACCTCAACAAGTGGTTTGTCCGCAACGACAAAGGCGAGATGATTCCCTTCTCCAGCTTTGCCCGTGGCGAATGGACCTTCGGTTCACCCAAGCTGTCTCGTTACAACGGTGTACCGGCCATCGAAATCCAGGGGGCTGCCGCCCCGGGACTGAGTTCCGGTATTGCCATGCAGGCGGTCGAGGAAATCATGCAGCAAATGCCCGACGGCATTGGCATGTCCTGGACCGGTCTGTCCTATGAGGAGCGGCTGTCCGGTGACCAGGCCATCGCCCTCTATGCCATTTCCATTCTGGTGGTATTCCTCTGTCTGGCAGCCCTGTACGAAAGCTGGTCCGTCCCCTTTGCCGTCATGCTGGTAGTACCCCTGGGTATTGTCGGTGCCCTGCTGGCAACCTGGGGCCGCGACCTGTCCAACGACGTTTACTTCCAGATCGGCCTCCTGACCACCATCGGCCTGTCCGCCCGTAACGCCATTCTGATCGTGGAATTTGCCAAGTCTCTGTACGAGTCCGGCATGGGACTGGTCGAGGCCACACTGGAGGCTTGCCGTATCCGTTTTAGGCCGATCATCATGACTTCGCTGGCGTTTATTCTTGGCGTGACACCACTGGCCCTTTCCACCGGCGCAGGCGCCGGCAGCAAACATGCCATCGGTACCGGCGTCATTGGCGGCATGCTGACGGCCATGGTCCTGGCAGTATTTTTTGTTCCATTCTTTTACGTGCTGGTGACCGCCCTGTTCTCGCGCAGGAAAAAAATCACCAGCCAGGGGAAAGCCCAATGAAGTACAACCTGATCACCCTGGCACTCCTGGCCGCTCTGGCCGGCTGCTCGCTGGCCCCCAGCTACCAGCAACCGGATGCACCCTATGCGGCCAGCTGGGAACAGCAGGCGCAAAACGAGGCGCAGATGCCTGACTGGCAGGCCTTCTTTCAGGACCGTAACCTGCAAACCCTGATTGGCACCGCTCTGGAACACAACCGTGACCTGCGTATCGCTGCCCTGAACGTGGATGCCTTCCGTGCCCAATACCGCATCGAGCGCAGTGCCCTGTTTCCAGCCCTGAGCGCCAGCGGCGATGGCACCCACCAGCGCATCCCGCGCCGAAGCTCGGCCACCGGCCAGGCCGAAATCCAGCACCAATACACTGCCGGACTGGGCGTCATGGCCTGGGAACTGGACTTCTTTGGCCGCATCCGCAACCTCAAGGACAGCGCCTTGCAAGGTTACCTGGCCAGCGAACAGGCCCACCGCAGTGCCGAACTCAGCCTGGTATCCAGTGTAGCCATCGCCTGGTTTACCCTGCAGGCCGACCAGCAGTCACTGGAACTGGCCGAAGCCACCCTGGAAACCTATCAGGACAGCCAGCGCCTGACCGAACGCAGCTACGAAGCCGGTATTGCCTCGGCACTCGAACTGCAGCAGTCACGTACCGCTACGGACAGCGCCCGGGTCAGCCTGACCCAGAGCCAGCGTCAATTGGCGCAGAGCCGCAACGCCCTGCAAGTACTGCTGGGCGCCCCCATGCCGGAGCTGCCGGCTGACAGCCGGCTGGACACCAGCAAACTGGCTGACTTGCCGCTGGTGCTGCCTTCCGAACTGCTGCAACGCCGTCCAGACATCATGCAGGCCGAACACGAGCTCAGGGCTGCCAACGCCAACATTGGTGCAGCCCGTGCCGCGTTCTACCCCAGCATCAGCCTGACCGCCAGCGCCGGCAGCCTGAGTGGCGAACTGTCCGACCTGTTCAGCTCCGGCACCGGTACCTGGCTGTTCAAGCCGCAAATCAACCTGCCCATCTTTACTGCCGGCCGCCTCAAGGCCAGCCTGGATTACAGCAACATCCAGAAAGATGTGCGCGTGGCACGCTACGAAAAAACCATCCAGACCGCCTTTCAGGAGGTTGCCGACAGCCTGGTGGCCCGCAGCACCTACGCCGACCAGATGGCTGCCCAGGAGCAACTGCTGGAGTCCAGCAGCCAATACCTGTCGCTGGCCGACCGTCGTTACCGCGAAGGCATCGATAACCAGCTGACCCTGCTGGATGCCCAGCGCCTGCACTTTGCAGCCCGCCAGCAAAGCATCCAGACCCGTCTGGGCCAGCTGGTCAGCCAGGTCAACCTGTACCGGGCCATGGGTGGCAGCTTCAACAGCGAAACCCCCTGACAGAGCCAGGCAGCAACAATGAAAAACGCGCCAACTGGCGCGTTTTTCATGTTTAAAGCTTGCCGTTCAAGGCTTAGTCCGCCCGTTTGGGCGACAGCAGCTCAATCTTGTAGCCATCCGGATCTTCCACAAACGCCAAAATGCTGTTGCCATGCATCATGGGGCCGGGCTCACGGGTAATCTTGCCGCCACGGGCACGAATGTCTTCACAGGCCTTGTACACATCCGGCACTTCCAGAGCAATATGGCCATAGCCATTCCCCAGCTCATAACCGCCGGTATCCCAGTTGTGGGTCAGCTCAATCACCGAGTTTTCGGCTTCGCTGCCGTAACCCACAAAGGCCAGGGTAAAGCGCCCCTCGGGATAATCCTTGCGCCGCAACAGCTGCATGCCCAGCACTTCGGTATAAAACGCAAGCGATTGCTCCAGGTCGGCCACCCGCAGCATGGTATGCAAAATTCTCATCTGAATCTCCCGTCAGAAAGTGACGATCAACACGGGTCAACGCTTGCCGGCATGCATGCGTTGCAACAGCTCGGCCTCGGCCTGGGTCAGCCCGCACGCCGCTTGCAGGTCGTCGCTGCTGGCACCCAGTCCCAGCAAACGGGCCGCTTCTATAAACGACAGTCCACCCGGGTCACGCTGCTCAATCTGCAACAGCTTGTCCGGCAAGGGCGCCACCTGCTCACGCAGCTCGTGCAGCTCTCTGCCCATCTGCATGCTGCCCGACAAATAATTGTCGAGCCGGCGTGACAGGCTTTTCAGCTGGGTGGTTTGTTTCTGCTCCAGTTGCTGAAAAGCCTGCTGCAAATCAAGCAGCTGCTGACGGGCCCGCCGCAACTGATAACCGCCGGTGGCTACTGCAACCAGCAACACCGCCACCAGTACCCCAAGCCCATAGGTCAGCATCAGAAGCTGTCCAGCTCCGCCCATTCGTCGGCTGTCATCATTTTTTCCAGATCAACCAAAATGAGCAGTTCATCATTTTTGTTGCAAACGCCCTGAATAAACTTGGCCGCTTCTTCATTGCCCACATTGGGGGCAGTTTCTATCTCCGACTGTCGCAGGTAAACCACCTCGGCCACGCTGTCCACCAGAATGCCGATAACCTGCTTGTCGGCCTCAATAATGACAATGCGGGTGTTATCAGTGACTTCGGCAGAGTGCAACCCAAAACGCTGACGGGTATCAATCACGGTTACCACATTGCCTCGCAGGTTGATAATGCCCAGCACATAGTCTGGAGCACCCGGAACCGGGGCAATCTCGGTATAACGCAACACTTCCTGGACCTGCATCACGTTGATGCCATAGGTCTCTTTTTCCAGCCGGAAAGTCACCCACTGCAGAACCGGATCCTCGGAACCGTGCGCAGACAATGTACTCATGGATACTACCTCTTGAGATCCCGTTTTCAATTAAGGCCCATAGTATTGGGCGTTGTCATGTTTTTGTACAGCTTCATCGGGTACCTGCTGCTACCGGCTGCCTGGCGCTTACCAGTTGCGCCAGGGCATCCACATCCAGCAAGGCACACATATGCTCAATCACGGTACCGGCCAGCCAGGGCCGGCTTTTGCGCTGTGCACGCCATTTGACCGCATCCGGTTGCAGGAATACCGACTCGCACACTTCGTCCACTGCCAAACCCCAGTCATGTCCGTCAATGGAAATGACAAACTTGAACCGTTCCCGCAACTCGTCGACATAGCGCTCCGGCATCACCCAGCGTGCGGTATCCAGCACCTTGATATTGCCCGCAGGCGTTGGCAGCAAACCGACAAACCATTCGGGCTGGCCAAACAGGGGCGTAACCTGGTCTCCGTTCAACGGATAAATACTGCCCAGACACTGCAGGGGAACTGCAAGGGTCAAGCCGGCCACACTGAACAGCAGGCACTCAAACGACTCGCCTGACCAGGCCGGAAGGTCATTAACCGGCTCCGCCACTGCCTCCTCTATTACCACCTCCGCCTGGACCGGCACCGGTACAGCGGTCAGTGTGGGCAAAATACGGATTTCAGGCGTCGGCTCTTTTAACAAAACCGGCCTGGGTTCTTCCTGATATTGCTCAACCCTGGCTTCCTGCAGCAGGCCGTCCAGATAGTTTTGCAGTGCGGTTTGTGATTTGCGCTGCTTCATGCCTACACCCTTGTCTGTCAAGATCAAACCACACAGCTGCGGTTCATCGCCCATTTATCGCAGCTATCGGCTGCTGGCACATTTATTCCAGTAGGCCGGTCATCAGGATACATCCTGCTGCGGCATGCCCTGCAACAGCAGATGTTTCAACAATGCACGATACGCCAGCACACCACGGGCATTGCGGTCCAGCACCGAAGGCACCACGCCGGCACGGCTGGCATCGCGCAACTTGGTGTCTATCGGGATGTAGGCATGCCATAAATCCTGGCTATATTGCTGGCGCAGCAGCCTCAGGGTCGACATTGACGCCTGGGTCCTGCGGTCAAACATTGTTGGCACAATCACGCAAGGCAAGGCTTGCTTGCGCGACCGGTTAACCATACCCAGCGTATTCACCATACGCTCCAGACCTTTCATTGCCAAAAACTCGGTTTGTACCGGAATCACCAACAGCTCGCTGGCCGCCAGGGCATTGACCATCAGCACCCCAAGCAACGGCGGGTTGTCCAGAATGGCATAATCAAAATCTTCTGCCAGATGAGCCAGCGCCCGGCTGATCACCAGCCCCAGCCCGTCCTGCCCCAGTGATTGCCGCTCCAGCACCGCCACAGCCGTGCTGGATGGCAACAAACGGATATTGTCGTGGCTGGTTTCCAGCAACAGCTGGCCAGGCAAGTCGGCCGGCACCCGGCCGTTGTGGGTAAACAGGTCGTAACAGCTCAGCTCAAGCGTATCCGGGTCATGGCCAAAATAGCTGGTCAGCGAACCGTGCGGGTCCAGGTCAACCACCAGCACCCGGCGTCCGGCATCAGCCAGCAAGCCGGCCAGGGCAACCGTGGTAGTGGTTTTGCCTACCCCGCCCTTCTGGTTTGCAACTGCCCAAACTTTCATGTCATTTCTCCAGACTGCTTGCAAGCGTCCATAGTTTGACGCCTTTTGCCAATTTTCTACGCACTACTGGAAAAGCAAAAACCGTACCAACTCAATCATGGACTCTAGCGCCCTTCCGGCATCACTGCATGACGCCCTTCGGTATTGCGCGAAATGATCAATACCACCCGGCGGTTGCGTGCCCGGCCCTCAGCGGTGTCATTGCTGACCACTGGCTGAAACTCGCCATAGCCCACCGCAGCCAGCCGCTCCGGAGCCACACCATCCATGGCCAGCATACGCACAATACTGGCCGCCCGGGCCGCCGACAGTTCCCAGTTGGTTGGATAGGCCGCTGTACTGATGGGGCGGTTGTCGGTAAAACCCTCAACCTGGATGGGGTTGTCGAAGGGGGCAAGAATGGTGGCAATTTTTTCAATGATGCTGAACGCTTCCTGCTGCGGAATCGCATCGGCACTGGGAAACAGCAGGCTGGAACTGAGCTCCAGCTCCAGCCACATTTCATTGGCGCGGATATTGAGCTGTCCCTGGCCCAGCAGGTTGCCGAATTCTTTTTCAATGCTGTCGGCAATCTGCGTCAGCGGGTCCTGCTCGGTACTGCCCTCGGCTTCGGCGCCCGCTTCACGACCACTGGGGCGTTCGTTACCAATCTGGATCGGCTTCATCGAGCGGTCCTGCTGATTGAAGATGCCATCCAGTGCATCCGACAAAATTTTATACTTGCCTTCGTTTAACGATGAAATCGAGTACATCACCACAAAAAAAGCAAACAACAGGGTAATGAAGTCGGCATAGGACACCAGCCAGCGCTCATGGTTGGGGTGCTCTTCCCGTTGGCGTCGACGTGCCATGGCTACTCCATGAAGCCCTGCAGTTTCATTTCTATGGAGCGGGGGTTTTCGCCATCGGCAATGGACAGCAGCCCTTCAAGCAGCATTTCACGGTAACGGGATTGCTGCAGCACCACGGTGCGCAATTTACCGGCAATGGGCAGCAAGATCAGATTGGCTGCGGCCACCCCGTAAATGGTGGCCACGAAAGCCACCGCAATACCATTACCCAGCTGGGACGGATCGGCCAGATTGCCCATCACATGGATCAGCCCCATCACCGCCCCAATAATGCCGATGGTAGGCGAGTATCCCCCCATGCTTTCATAAATTTTGGATGCCTGCAGGTCACGCTCTTCCTGCGTGTACAGGTCTACCTCCAGCACGCTGCGAATGCCTTCCGGCTCAACACCGTCTACCAGCAGCTGCAAACCTTTGCGGGCATAAGGGTCCAATTCGCTGTCGGCTGCCGTTTCCAGCCCCAGCAGCCCATCCTTGCGGGCAATCATGCTCCAGCCGACAATCGTGTTGATGCCGGCCTGCAAGTCAACCGGTGGCGGGAAAAACGCCCAGCGCAGTAGCTGCAGCCCCCGTTTAAAGCGGCTGATCGGGGTCTGCAACAGGGCAGCCCCCAGGGTACCGCCAAACACGATCACCGCTGCCGGGCCGTTCAGCAGTGCGCCGACATGGCCGCCCTCAAGGAAGTTGCCGCCAACAATGGCGACAAAGGCCATGACCAGTCCGATCAGGCTCAGGATATCCATCAGCTACAGGCCTCGATCAGGGCTGGTCCGACCTCGTCCAGCGCATAAATCTGATCCGCCAGTCCTGCCTTGGTTACCGCCATCGGCATGCCATAAATCACGCAGCTGGCTTCGTCCTGCGACCAGACCTGGCTACCTGCAGCCTTGAGCAGGCGGGCGCCCTCACGACCATCAGCGCCCATGCCAGTCAGTACCACCGCCAACACCCGGTCCTGAAACGCTTTGGCTGCCGAGCCAAAGGTCACATCAACGCAGGGTTTGTAATTAAGCCGCTCGTCACCATCCAGAATGCGGATCTGGCCCCGCATGTCGATCATCATTTGCTTGCCACCCGGCGCCAGCAGCGCCTGACCGGGCCGCACCAGATCACCATCTTCGGCTTCTTTCACCGTGATTTTGCACAGTTTGTCGAGTCGTTCGGCAAACGCCTTGGTAAAGCTACCCGGCATATGCTGGATCAGCACAATGGGCGCGGGAAAGTTGGCCGGCAGGCAGGTCAGCACCTGCTGCAAAGCCACCGGACCACCCGTGGAGGTACCAATGGCAACCAGTTTGTAATGTCTACGCTGCGGTTTCTGGCTCAGCACCACAGCCGGTGCCGCCGCTTCGGCAACCGGCTCCCGGCCCAGCCGGGCAGCCAGGGTACTGCCGGCAGGACGCAATGCGGCCGCCGGACGTGCTGTCGCCGCCGGCAGGGTCCGGCCAAAACTGCGCCTGTTGCTGCGGGCAATGGCATGCACCTTGTCACACAGCATTTGCCGTACCTTTTGCGGATTGCGTGACAGGTCTTCAAAATTTTTGGGCAGATAGTCCACCGCCCCGGCCTCAAGGGCATCCAGGGTAATGCGGGCGCCTTCATGGGTCAGCGATGAAAACATCAGCACCGGCGTCGGACAACGCTGCATGATGGTTCGCACCGCTGTAATGCCGTCCATTACCGGCATCTCGTAATCCATGGTGATGACGTCCGGTCGCAGGGCTAGTGTTTGCTCTACCGCTTCCTGGCCATTGCCAGCGGTTCCCACCACTTCAATATTGGCGTCGCTGGAAAAAATATCCGTCAGCCGTCGCCGGAAAAACCCCGAATCATCAACAATCAGCACTTTCAGTGGCATGAATTCAACATTCCTCAAACTATAAAGCCCGTTGGCTTCAAGTATAGTGTCTCAGCAGGTTGGGCACATCCAGAATCAGGGCAATACGGCCATCACCGGTAATGGTGGCGCCGGACATGCCCGGCGTACCCAGCAGCATCCGGCCCAGCGGCTTGATCACCACCTCTTCCTGGCCAATCAGCTGGTCCACCACAAAACCGATGCGTTTGTCGCCCACGCTGACCAGCACCACATGGCCATCGGTCTGGCGCTCGTGGCGGCGGTTTGGCAACAGCCAGCGGGCCAGATAAAACAGCGGCAACGGTTTGTTGCGCACCACCACCACTTCCTGGCCGTCAACAATATTGGTGTGGGTCAGATCGAGATGAAAAATCTCGTTGACGTTGACCAGCGGGAAGGCAAACGCCTGATTGTCCAGCATCACCATCAGCGTTGGCATGATCGCCAGCGTCAGCGGCACCTTGATGACCACTTTCGAGCCTTCGCCGGGCCGTGAATACACATTCACACTGCCGTTCAGCTGGGTAATCTTGGTGTTGACCACATCCATGCCGACACCACGGCCCGATACGTCGGAGATTTCCGTTTTGGTGGAAAAGCCCGGTGCAAAAATCAGGTTGTAGCATTCCAGTTCGGTCAGCCGATCGGCCGCATCCTTGTCCAGCATGCCTTTTTCAACCGCCTTGGCACGCAATACATCGGCATTCATGCCCTTGCCGTCATCGGTAATCATCAGCAGGATGTGGTCGCCTTCCTGGGCCGCAGACAGCACCACGGTTCCGGTGCGCTCTTTGCCTGATGCAACCCGGTCATCCGGCATTTCAATACCGTGGTCAACCGCATTGCGCACCAGGTGCACCAACGGGTCGGCCAACGCCTCGACCAGGTTTTTATCCAGGTCGGTATCTTCACCCACCAGTTCCAGGCGGATGTCTTTTTTCAGGTTGCGGGCCATGTCGCGGATCAGCCGCGGGAAACGGCCAAACACCTTTTTGATCGGCTGCATGCGGGTTTTCATCACCGCTGCCTGCAGGTCGCCAGTCACCACATCCAGGTTGGCCACCGCCTTGGACATGTCTTCGCTTTCGCTTTCCAGACCCAGCCGCACCAGACGGTTACGTACCAGTACCAGTTCGCCCACCATGTTCATGATGTCGTCCAGCCGGGCGGTATCGACCCGCACCGTGGTTTCTTCCGCCGGTGCCGCCGGCGCTGCGCCGGCACGCAGGGCGGCAGCCGGTTTCTTTTCCGCCACTGCAGGCGCAGCCGCAGGCTCCGGGACAACAACCGGCGCCGCTGCTACCGCAGGTGCGGAAGGTTGCAGATCTTTTTTCGGCTGTACCTGAAAACGGCCCTTGCCGTGCAGCTGGTCGAGCAATGCTTCGAACTCGCCGTCGGTAATTTCATCACTGCTGCCCTGCGCCTGTTCTGCCGGCTCGGCAGAGGCGACAACCTCCGGCTTGAAGCGCCCTTCCCCATGCAGCTGGTCCAGTAGCGCTTCAAACTCGTCGTCGGTAATTTCATCACTGTTGCCCAGCCCGTCAACCGGTTCGGCAACGGGCTCCAGAGTGGTTCCGGCTTCCGCCTGAAAGCGCCCTTCGCCATGCAACTGGTCCAGCAGGGCTTCAAATTCGTCTTCAGTAATGATGTCGGCAGAATCCGCTGTATCACCGGCGTCTTCGCCCATGGCCAGCATCTGCTCGAACTCCAGCTCGGCCTCATCCGGCGCAGCTGCTTCAACCACCGCTGGCGACGGGCCAGCCGGGTTGCTGACCGGTGGTGCGCTGCCAGCACCACTGTCCGGTTCGGCCAGACGTGCCAGCGCCGCCAGCAGCTCGGGCGATGCCGCATCGGGCTGTACCCGGTCGCGCACCTGCTGGAACATGCTGTTGACGGTATCCAGGGCTTCCAGCACCACATCCATCAGTTCTGGTGTGACCTGACGGGCGCCCTTGCGCAAAATATCAAATACGTTTTCCGAAATATGGCAGCATTCAACCAGCTCGTTCAGCTGTAAAAAACCGGCTCCGCCCTTGACAGTATGAAAACCGCGGAAAATGGCATTCAGCAGGTTCATGTCATCCGGCCGGCTTTCCAGCTCAACCAGCTGTTCAGACAGCAGTTCCAGAATCTCGCCGGCTTCTACCAGAAAATCCTGGAGGATTTCTTCATCGGCTTCAAAACTCATCGCAAGCCCCTTATAGTCCAAGACTGGACAGCAAGTCATCAACATCCACCTGGTCGCTGACAACATCCGCCTGATCCTTGCGGATCTGTGGCCCTTCACCCTGGGTCGTCATTTGCGTTGGCGCCCGCTCAGCCGGCAACGGGCGGCTGTTATGCTCAATACCCGCCAGCCGGTCAACCGTAACGGCCATGCTTGTCATCTTCAGCAAGCTTTCTTCGACATAACCAATCAGCTGATTGACCCGTTTGATGACCTGGCCGGTCAAATCCTGAAACGATTGCGCCATCATGATCTCGTTGAGATTGCCCGACAGCTGATCGCTGTCACGCAAACTCCGAACCAGAAAATCTTCCACCCTGCGGGCCAGTTCACGAAACTCGCCCAGGGGCATTTCCCTTCTTACAAAACGCTGCCAGTCTGCCAGCAGACTCTGTGCCTCATAACTGATGTAGTTCACCAGCGGCGCACTGGCTTCAACCAGGTCAATGCTGCTGTTGGCAGCCTGCTCGGTCATTTTGACCACATACTGCAGACGCTCGGTCGCATCGGTGATCTGTGACATTTCTTCCGCATGCGGACTGCGCACATCAAGATTCAGGTCCTGGAAGGCGCTATGCAGCTGATGCGTCAGGCGTGCCACTTCCTGGTACAGGGCTTCATTGTGCACATGGTAAATCCCCCCCAGCACCTGCATGGCCTGGTCCCAGTCTTCTACCGACAGGGCTTGCTGCAGGCGTCCAGCATTATCGACCAGCGCTTGGCGCAGACGGCTTTCGGTATCATTCTGTTCAACCACGTTTACCCTCTGCCTGTCCGAATTAACCATTAACCCGTTCGAAAATCTTTTCGATCTTGTCTTGCAGTGCCTGGGCAGTGAACGGTTTGACCACATAGCCGTTGACTCCGGCCTGGGCCGCTTCAATGATCTGGTCCCGTTTGGCTTCGGCAGTCACCATCAGCACGGGCAGGTGCTTGAGCCGGTCATCGGCGCGCACCGCACGCAACAGGTCAATACCGGTCATTTGCGGCATGTTCCAGTCGGTCACCAAAAAATCGAAATTGCCGCTTTTCAGCATGGGCAAAGCCGTGGAGCCATCATCTGCCTCCTCGGTATTGGTAAAGCCGAGGTCACGCAAGAGGTTCTTGATGATCCGCCTCATTGTCGAGAAGTCGTCAACAATGAGGATCTTCATGTTCTTGTTCAAGTCAGCCTCCAAAAGTGTTCATTACATGCATACCCAACATTCCGGCCTCGCCCCTGCTGGACTACTCCTGCCAGTCCGACAACCGTGCCCGCAACCGTGCGGCGGCCTGGCTGTTCAGCTGGCTTACCCTGGACTCGCTTACACCAAGCACCGCCCCGATTTCTTTCAGGTTCAGCCCTTCGTTGTAATACAGCGACAACAATAATTTCTCCCGCTCCGGCAGCCCTTCAATGGCGGCGGCCAGCGCCTGGCGAAAACGTTCATCCTCGGTCTGGTGAACCGGTTCTGAAGAGCCCCCTCCCCGGGGTTCAGGCGCTCCGTCTTCCATCAGGCCATCAAAACTGAACAACCTGCTACTCCGGGTATCGCTCAGCAACTGGTGATACTCGTCAATATCCACTCCCAGCTCCTCGGCAATCTCCCGGTCACTGGCATCACGCCGCAAGCGGGCTTCAACCGCACGTACCGCTTCGCTCACCCGCCGCGTATTGCGGTGCACGGAACGGGGCGCCCAATCACCTTTGCGCACTTCGTCCAGCATGGCACCACGGATGCGAATTCCGACAAAGGTTTCAAAGCTGGCCCCTTTGCCTGCGTCAAATTTCCTGGCTGCCTCCAGCAGGCCGATCATGCCCGACTGGATCAGGTCTTCGACCTGGATACCGGCTGGCAACCGTGCCAGCATGTGATAAGCAATGCGTTTAACCAACGGGGCATGCTGCTCCACCAGCCGGGACTGCTCGTCCCGGGCATGTGTTGCGTGGTACATCTGCAATCCGCTGGGTAATGCCATGGTTGTTCCTTCGTCAGCCAATCAGCCGGTCCACAAAAAACTCCAGATGTCCCTTGGGCGTCATTGACAACGGCCAGCTGTCAATTTTTTGTGCAACAGCCTTGAATGCCTGTGCCGACTTGCTGCGCGGGTAGGCTTCATAAACCGGCTTCTGTTTCTGCACAGCCTTGCGTACCATTTCGTCATAGGGAATGGCGCCCAGATACTGCAACACCACATCTTCCAAAAAGCGTTCGGTCACATTAACCAGCTTGTGATAAAGGTTGCGACCTTCCTGCGGGCTATGTGCCATATTCGCCAGCACACGGAACCTTATCATGCCGTATTCCTTGTGCAACAGCTTGATCAGGGCATAGGCATCGGTAATCGAGGTCGGCTCGTCACACACCACCAGAATCACTTCCTGGGCAGCCCGCACAAAGCTGGTAACCGCATCGCCAATACCGGCAGCGGTATCAATCACCAGCACATCCAGGTTGTCGCCCAGCTCACTGAACGCCTGGATCAGGCCCGCATGCTGCAGCGGCGTCATTTCCACCAGCCCTTGCGTCCCTGATGAAGCCGGAACAATACGGATACCGCCGGGTCCGGTCAACAACACATCACGCAGATCGCACTCGCCCGCCATCACTTCAACCAGGGTGCGCTTGGGTGCCAGCCCAAGCAGGACATCCACGTTGGCCAGGCCAAAGTCGGCATCCAGCAACATCACCCGGCGCCCCAGATCAGCCAGGGCTACCGAGATATTGACCGACACATTGGTCTTGCCGACACCGCCCTTGCCGCCTGTGACTGCTATTACTTGCACCGCATGTTTGTTTGACATCTTCCTACACCTTGAACATTCAGTTACGAGTCAGGCTAACCTGCCTGGCGCCCGGTTTGAGCAGAGTTCGAGTACATGGACGCCATGACTTCCTCGCTGGGTTCTTCCGGGTTTTGCATGCTGACTGCACGACTGACCAACTGGTGGCTGCGCGGCACCTGAATGTCATCCGGGATCCTGGGACCGTCGGTAGTATAAGCCACATCAAGACCTTGGCCAATTGCCATCCCCAGTACTTCGCCCATACTAACCGCTTCATCCAGCTTGGTAATGATGCAGCCCGCCAGGCCACAGCGCCGATAGGCATGCCAGGCAGCCTTGAGCACCTGCGCCTGGCTGGTTGCCGCCAGCACCAGATAATTGCGTACCGCCAGCTTGCGGTTGGCCAGATTGTCCAGCTGCATCGTCAGCAGCGGGTCACTGGCCGGCAGGCCGGCGGTATCCACCAGCACCACCCGTTTGCGCAGCAAGGGCTGTACTGCCTGCTCCAGGGTTTGCCCCGGCTCCACATGGCTGACCGGCACACCCAGAATGCGACCCAGCGTCTTAAGCTGTTCCTGTGCACCAATCCGGTAACTGTCCATGCTGACAATGGCAATATTCTGGGCACCGTACTCCAGCACATAGCGGGCGGCCAGCTTGGCCAGGGTGGTGGTTTTGCCCATGCCGGCCGGGCCGACCAGGGCAATCACACCGCCCTGCATCAAGGGCTCCTGCTCGGGCGTTTTAAGGGTGCGCGACAGCTGCGCCAGCAGCAAACGCCAGGCTTGCCGGGCCTCCATGCCCTGCGGAACCTGTTTCATCAGGTTGCCGGTCAGCTCGGCCGGCAGTCCCATTTTCTGCAATTTGCGCCACAGTGCAGCCTGGCCAGGCTGTTGCCGCTTGAGCCCTTGCCAGCCCATGTTGCCCATTTGCATTTCAATCAGTTCGCGCAGGCCCATCAGTTCGGCACGCATCTGCGCCAGTTCCTGCTGGTCCTGCAGGCTGCGGCCAACAGTTACCGCCTCCGGAGCCACCGGCTTCTGCTGCACCGCAGCAGATTGCTCCATTACATCGTCAAACAACTGACGGTCCCGGCCGCCAGCCGCTGCCTGGGCCCTGAGCTCAAAGTCAGCTTTAGCACTGGCAATATGCTGACGGGTCTTGCGCAACTCGACTTCAAGTGCCGAATGATTGCGCGACGGCAGCGCCTGCACATCGTAATCCAGGGCAGCAGTCAGCTCGATACCGCCCGCCAGACGGCGGGTGGAAAGAATGGTTGCGTCCGCACCCAGTTCTTCCTTGACACGGTTCATTGCCTGACGCATGTCGGCGGCAAAAAATCGTTTGACTTGCATGGCCATGGTTATGCCCCCTTAGTTCTGTCCCACCGTTGCGACGATGGTTACTTGCTTGTTGTCCGGTATCTCCTGGTAGGCCAGTACGTACATGCTGGGTACTGCCATCCGGGCAAAACGCGACATCATTGCCCTGATCTGTCCAGCTACCAGGAGAATGACCGGGCTACCCTGCATTTCCTGACGCTGCGCTGCCTCTACCAGAGACTGCTGTAACTTCTCAGCCATGCCGGGTTCGAGTAAAACGCCACTTTCTCCACCCTGGCCAGCTTGCTGCAAACTATTAAGCAATATCTGTTCCAACCTTGGCTCAAGTGTGATGACAGGAAGCTCGGACTCAAGCCCCACAATGCTTTGCACGATGGCACGGGACAAAGCCACCCTGACCGCCGCCACCATGCCGGCCGGGTCCTGACCTTTTGTTGACGCATTGGCAATGGCTTCGGCAATGGTACGGATGTCCCGTACCGGCACCTGCTCCTGCAGCAGGGTTTGCAGAATCTTCAGCAAGGCAGACAGTGAAACCATGCCCGGCACCAGCTCTTCGGCCAGCTTGGGCGAGCTGCGCGACAGCACCTGCATCAGCTGCTGCACTTCCTCATGGCCAATCAGCTCATGGGCATGCTTGCCCAGCACCTGGTTCAAATGGGTGGCCACTACAGTGCTGGCATCCACCACCGTATAACCCAGCGATTGCGCCTGGTCACGCAGTCCCGGCTCGATCCAGACCGCTTCCAGCCCGAACGCCGGATCAACCGTCGCCACACCATTGACGGTGCCAAACACCTGTCCGGGGTTGATTGCCAGCTCACGCTCGGGGAAGACCTCGGCCTCGGCCACGGTGACCCCCATCAGCGTCAGCCGGTAAGCATTGGGGTTCAGGTCCAGGTTGTCACGGATATGCACCGAAGGCATCAAGAAGCCCAGGTCCTGCGACAATTTTTTACGTACACCCTTGATCCGTGCCAGCAACTGGCCGCCCTGGTTGCGATCCACCAGCGGAATCAGCCGGTAACCCACTTCCAG
>CAZMLX010000032.1:0-15941 GCA_964567275.1 uncultured Thiopseudomonas sp.
ATGACGGGCGAGGGGGAGGTGATGACTAGGCTGAAGGCTGCTGGAAAGGGCAGTACACCCCTACCCATTAACAACAAAGGCCGGCAATGCCGGCCTTTGTTGTACAAGGAGATCGTTAGCCACGCTTGCGTTGTGGCAGCACGTCCTTGAGTTTGTCATGCATGGCCCGCAGCGACTTTTCGGTGGTATCCCAGTCGATACAGGCGTCGGTGATGGAAATGCCGTATTTGAGCTGGCTGATGTCCTCGCAGATGGCCTGGTTGCCCCAGCCCAGGTGGCTTTCAATCATCAGGCTGGTGATTGAATTGTTGCCGTCGACAATCTGGTTGGTGATGTTTTCCAGTACCAGCGGCTGCAGGGCCGGGTCCTTGTTGGAGTTGGCATGGCTGCAGTCGATCATGATGTTGGGGCTGATTTTGTTTTTCGCCAGCTCCTGCTCGCACAGGGCAACGCTGACCGAGTCGTAGTTGGGCTTGCCGTTGCCGCCACGCAGTACCACATGGCCGTACGGGTTGCCCTTGGTGGTGACTATCGACACCTTGCCGTACGAATCAATACCAAGGAAGCGGTGTGGGCTGGACACGGATTGCAGCGCATTGATGGCGACGGTCAGGCCGCCATCGGTGCCGTTTTTGAAACCGACTGCAGATGACAGCCCGGACGCCATTTCACGGTGGGTCTGTGATTCGGTGGTGCGTGCGCCAATGGCCGACCAGCTGATCAGGTCCTGCATGTATTGCGGGGTAATGGGGTCCAGCGCTTCGGTGGCGGTGGGCAGGCCCTTTTCGGCCAGATCCAGCAGCAGCTGGCGGCCAATGTGCAGACCGTCCTCGATGCGGAAGGAGTCATCCAGGTAAGGATCGTTGATCAGGCCTTTCCAGCCGACCGTGGTACGGGGCTTTTCAAAGTAGACACGCATGATGATGTAGAGGGTGTCGGATACTTCTTCAGCCAGAGCCTTGAGGCGGTCGGCATATTCGTGGGCGGCTTTCAGGTCGTGGATGGAGCAGGGGCCAATGACGATGAACAGGCGATGGTCCTTGCCGTCCAGAATGTCACGTACTACCTGGCGGCCTTCGGTAACGGTCTGGCGGGCCTTGTCGGTAAGCGGGATTTTGGCTTTCAGCTGGTCCGGGGTAATCAGGGCAATATTGGAGGCAACGTTCAAGTCGCTGATGGGAAGATCGGCCATGGGTCTGTCTCGCAGGTCAGGGTTTTAAAAATGCGCATAGTGTACAGGGTTTGTGGCGGTTGCGGGTTGCCCTGTGGCGTTTCTACGCCGGATAGAGGGGTGGCAACTGGTCGCTGCCCGGCAAGCGTTCCGCCTGTAGCAGCGCATCCAGGGCAAGGCGCAATTGCTGGCCGTCCCAGTTGTGGGTGCCGGGGGCGTAGAGGCACTGGTTGAGAGTGCGTACCGCAGCCTGCAGATCGGGGCTGAACGCCTGGAGTGCGTCCAGCTGGGCATCACGGCTGCGTACCCATAGATCCAGCAATTGGCGGGCTTGCTGGGGCTGGCTGGCTTGGCAGGCCTTGCGCAACTGTTCCAGCAGACGCTGGCTGTCGGCCTGGCGTGAGCTGGGGCGGATGGCCGGCAGGCGGCGGGCCCGCAGCCAGAGCAGCATCAGCAGCAGGCTGGCCAGTGCCAGCAGGGCGCAGGCCAGCTGCCATGGCCACAGCTGGCTGTGATCGGCCGCTAGCGGCTGGCTGGCAGGCATCGGCTGGATATGCAGGTTGCGCCCGGGGAGCCGGGCATATTCCAGCTGGTCGGTGAGGGTGTTCCACCAGGGCAGTTCAAGGCCTTCGAGCTGATAGTCACCGGGCTGTTGTGCCACCAGCAGTTGTTGCAGTTCAACCCGGCTGAGCAGCCCGGTTGTGCTGGTCTCTTGCTGGATATCGAGCGGGTTTTCAAACAGGGTCAGGCCGGCCGGAGCAGGCAACCGGGGCAGTGGCAGATAACTGGCCGGCAAACCCCGGGCTTCAAGCAGCAGCCTGCTGGCCAGCGGCTGCTCAAAAGGCAGGCTGTCGGCTTCGTCATGCCAGTGGCGGACCAGTTCAAGCTGGCTGGCAGGGAGCCAGAGCGCTTCTGCCGGGAACTGCTCTGGAATGGCGCGTACTTCAAAGGTGATGGACCCGGCATCGAGGCTGATGCCTTGGGCCGGGGTGTCCGGGCCAATGAAACGGGGAGCCGGCAGCTCCAGCGTGCCGCTGAGCTGGGGGAAGATGGCGAACTGCTGTTCAATGACGCCGTATTCGGTATCGCCCAGCAATTGGCGCGAGCGCTCGGCTTCGCCCAGTGGCAGGATGCGCAGCCCCTCAGTGTCGGGCAGGTTGATCTGGCCGTCGGCGTAGCGTGACAGTGCATGGAGCAGACGAACGCTCAGCAGCATCTGGGCGTGCACATAAGGAACGGGCGGATCAAGGCGGGTTTCCATAAACAACGGGGTGCTGATGGGGGCTTCGGCAGCCGTTACCCGAAGGACAAGGGGGTTGCTGCGCAGCTCCCCCAGTGCCAGTGCAGGAATTTTCAGGGTGCCGGTCTGTAACGGCCGCAGTTCGAAAACCCAGCGGCGCAGGCCTTCTTCGTTGTCGGCCGGGCTTTGATGCTGGCTGGACAAGAGTTCAAACTGCTGCCGCAGGGGCCTGATGTCGGGGTCAATGAAATAGGACGGGGCCGATGATTCAAGGGTCAGGGTCAGGGTTTCGCCGGCTTGCAGCTGGTCACGGCTTAGCCGTGCAGTGAAGTCTGCTGCGGTAAGGGTCTGGCTGATCAGCCACAGGCTGGCCAGCAGCATCAGGCGGCCTAGTCGGCCCGGTGAAATTGCTCGTTCCAGAAACGCTGGCGCAGCAGCTCGCCGGGATGGTCGGGGATTTGTCGAAGCCATGTGTCTGGGTCGCTGTATTCAGGGCTGCCGGAAGGTGGGCCCAGTGTAGCAGTTTTGTTGCTGACTGCCTGTGTGTCCTTGTCGCCAGCGCCATGGGGCGCTGGCCGGGTCGGGGGAAGGCCGCTTTGCAACAGGCGCTCGGCCAGTGCAAGGTTGTGTTGCGCCTGGGGCAGGCCTGGCATTAATTGTAGTGCTTCAAGGTAGGCCAGCCGGGCTGCGGCCGGCTGGTCCAGTTGCAGCAGGCTGTTGCCCCGGTTGTAGTGGGCGACGGCACCTGGTACAGCCGCAAAGCCGTCAGCTGCCTGCTGGTACTGTCCGGCCTGATAGGCGGCAACAGCCTGCCAGAAAGGATCATCCGCCGGCGTTGTCCGGGTTGGCGGCTCATCGGTGACCGGCCACTGGCCGGCATAACCGGGGTTACACCACAGCTGGCTGGCCAGCAGCACCAGAGCCGGGCTGATCCAGCCGCGCCGGCCCAGTGGCGCCAGTACCAGCAGCAGTGGCAATAAAAACCAGTGGCCCTGTGGTTCCAGCTGTTCGGGTTGCTGCATGCGCACGCCAGTCTGGCTGCTGGCAGTCAATAACCCTGACTGTTGCAGGTCCTGGTAGTCCAGGGTTAGCCGGGCATAGCGGGTATCGGGCAGGCTGTTGGCAAAGTTTTGCAGACGGGTTTCCTGCAACCGGCTCAGCGGGCTGTCAAGGCTGAAGCGGTCGCTGCCTGCTGCCGGCAAGGGGGCGCCTTCCAGGCTGCCGACGCCAATAATGTGCAGGCGGTTCCGGCTGCCATGCAGCAGCTGCCGGATGCCCTGCTGTTCGGTATCGGACAGGTCGCGGGTCAGTAGCAGCAAGCGGCCATGGGGCGGATGGTGGCGGTCCAGCAGGGCCAGCGCCTGCTCCACTGCTGCGACGGCATTGCGGCCGGGTACCGGCATCAGCCCGGGCGACAGGGCTGGCAGCATGTTGAGTGCGACTTCGGGGTCGTTGCTGAAAGGGGTCATCACGTGGGCTGAGCCGGCATACAGAATGACGGCGGTATCGCCCGGTGTTTGCAGTTGCAACAGCTGGGCTGCCTTGTGGCGGATGCGGTGCAGCCGGTCCGGCGGCAGGTCGCTGGCCAGCATGTCCGGCGTCAGTTCCAGCAACAGAATCAGGGGTGGTGGCAGGTCTGGCCGGGCCGGGTCGGGTGTTGCCGGCCACTGCGGACCGGCCAGCGCCAGGCTGGCAAACAGGGCCGCCAGGGCCAGCAGGCGTTGTGGCATCCGGGCATTGTGCGGATCAGGCTGGCGCAGCAGCCAGCGCCGGAAATTGTCTGGCAACTGTTGCTGCCAGACCGGCCGTTGTTGTTGCCGGTACCGGTAGCCGATCACCAGCCAGGCCAGCGGTGCCAGCAACAACAGCCAGGGGTATAGAAACTGGGGCCACAGGCTGCTCATGGTTTGTGCCTCCTGGCGGGCCGTGACGACAGGGCGTGGCGCAGTGCCAGTGCTGCTGCCAGGACGAGCGCCAGCAACAGCGGCAGCGGATACAGCGGTGTGACCTGCTGTTCGGTCCGGGTGGCCGGGGGAGCCGGCAGGCTGTCCAGCAGCTGGTGCAACGCCGGTTCGGCGGCCATCCGGTAGGCCGGAATGTAACGGCCTCCGGTCAGCTGGGCCAGTTCTTGCAGCAGCTGTTCATCCAGCGCATGGTTGTCCGGGGTAGAGTCATTAGTGGCCGGCTGGCCGATACCCAGGCTGTGGATGCGGATGCCCTGGCGGGCGGCAAACCGGGCGGCGGTGCGGGGCGGCATGACACCGCTGTTGTTGGCGCCGTCAGTGACCAAAAGAATATCGTGGCGGGCGTGGGGGCTATCGGCCAGCTTGCGCAAGGCCAGACCCAGCGCATCGCCGATGGCGGTATCGGGGCCGGCCATGCCGGGCTCGCTATGTTGCAGCCAGTAGAGCAGAGTCTGATAGTCGCGGGTGGCCGGTGACTGCAAATAGGCCTGGCTGCCAAACAGGATCAGCCCGAAGCGGTCATTGG
Organism: uncultured Thiopseudomonas sp.; assembly: GCA_964567275.1. GTDB lineage: Bacteria > Pseudomonadota > Gammaproteobacteria > Pseudomonadales > Pseudomonadaceae > Thiopseudomonas. The sequence goes on from CAZMLX010000032.1 coordinate 4,902, forward strand.
CCCGGGCGTGCAGCAAGTGCTCCAGCAGCTGGCGGACTTGCTGGTAGCGGTTGTGGGGCTGATTGCTGTCATGAATGTTCATTGAGCTGGACAGGTCGACTGCCAGCATGATTTCCGCCTGGGGTGGACTGCTGACCGGGATCAGGACTGTCCACTGGGGCCGGCAGGCAGCCACGACGACCAGCAGCCAGATCAGGGCCAGTGGCAGCAGCCGTTGCTGGACGGGATGCCGGGTATACTGCTGTTCATGTAGCTGCTGCAAGCGGTCAAAGAAGGGTGCCAGCAACACCGGGCCGGTGCGCCGGGCCGGCGGCAGCCGGTGGCGCAACAGCCAGGGTAACGGCAGGCTGGCCAGCAGCCAGGGCCAGGCCAGGCTAAACATGTTTGCGCATCCACAGGTCAACGGCGGTGCTGATGCCGTCAATGCTGGTTTGTTCCAGCCGGCAGTCGGGCTGATAGCTGCCTTCCACCAGAATCAGCCAGCGGGTCAGACCGGCAGCCGGGCAGCGGCTGTCAAGGAACGCCAGCCAGTCGCGGCCGGTCAGCCGGTGGCCGTTGAGGTCGGGATAGCGCACTGCACAGAAGCGTTTGAGCAACAGATTGAGCTGTTGCAGCCAGGGACCGGCCTGTTCGCCCGGCGCCGGTGCCGGCAGATGCTGCAATTCTTCCAGTGCACTCAGCAACTGTTGCTCCATGGTTTGGGGTATGGGGGGCTGGACGCTATTCAGCCGTTTGCGCCGTTGCTGTCTGGCCAGTAAAACCAGCCCGAACACCAGCAGCAGGGGCAGTGCGGCGGTCAGCCAGAGGCTGGGCAGGTCGCCGGTGACCGGGGCGTCGAGCGGGTACAGCAAGGGCTGCATGGCGGCCAGCTCCGGTCTCATCTGCCTGCCTCCTGGCTGCTCTGGTGCCACTGGTGCCATTGCTGCAAAACGCTGGTAGCGGTAGTCAGTGGCAGCAGCGGAGTATGCTGGCTGGCGGCCAGTTGTTGCCAGAGCCGGCGCTGGTGGCGGGCCTGCTGACGCCAGCCGCTGTGCAGGCCGGTGGCGCTGGCCTGCACTTCAAGTGCGGCTTCGCCGTTGCCAAGGGTCAGCGGGGCATGGGCGGCGAGATTCTGCTCCATCGGATCGGACAGCGGTATCAGCAGGCTGTCATGGTTGCGGATCAGGCTGGCAACCAGAGTGCTATTGGCCGGTTGCAGATGGCTTTCATCGCACAGCAGGATGACCAGGGTTTCCGGTTTAAGCCGTGGCAGGCTGTGCTCCAGCGCCCGTGTCAGCGGATTGTTTGCCGGGTCGCTGGCGCCGGGTTGTTGCAGGGCCTGATTGGCCTGGACAGTGCTGTGCAAGAGTGACAGGACACCCCGGGTATGGCGCTGGGGTGGAATATAGGCCAGCGGCCGGCTGGCAAATACCAGTCCGCCCACCCGGTCATGACGGGCGTTGGCCAGCCAGGCCAGCAGGCTGCCCAGCAAGGCGGCCTGGACCGACTTGAAATTGCCGCTGCTGGCAAAAAACAGACTGGGGCTTTGTTCCAGCAGAATGAACACCGGGCGGTCACGCTCTTCATGAAACAGCCGGATCTGTGGCTTGCCGGCCCGGGCACTGGCGCGCCAGTCAATATGGCGGGCATTGTCGCCGGGCTGCCAGGCACGTACCTGGTCAAACTCCATGCCACGGCCCCGCAGCCGGGAAAAATGCAGGCCCGACAGGGCGCCGCTGGCCTGGCCGGTCTGCTGGTGCAGCTGGCTGGCACGCAACCGGGTTGCCAGCAGCTGTGCCAGGCTGATGTGGGTAAGGCCCAGGCTATCCATTAGACAACCGGTACGATTTCCGTGATGCGTTGCAGGATCTGTCCGGCATCCAGGCCGGCGGCCTGGGCTTCGAACGACAGCGCCAGCCGGTGGCCCAGCACGTCGGGCAGCACCGCCAGAATGTCGTCAGGGCTGACAAAGTCATGTCCGGCCAGCCAGGCATGGGCCCGGGCGCAGCGGTCCAGCGCAATGGAACCGCGCGGGCTGCTGCCCATGCGTAGCCAGCCGGCCAGCTGTTGGTCGAATTTGGCTGGAAAGCGGGTAGCCATCACCAGCTGGATCAGATAGGCCTCGACGCTGTCGGCCATGTAGAGGTTGAGCACTTCTTCGCGGGCGGTGGCAATGTCCTGTTCTCTGAGCTGACAGTCGGGTTGCTGCTGGCCGTGTAGCGCCTGTTCGCGGGCTTGCTGGATGATTTTGCGTTCGACCGTGGCGTCGGGGTAATCAATGTTGACCTGCATCAGGAAACGGTCGAGCTGGGCTTCGGGCAGCGGGTAGGTGCCTTCCTGCTCGATCGGGTTCTGGGTGGCCATCACCAGAAACAGCTCGGGCAGCGGGTAGGTGTGCTGGCCCACTGAAACCTGGCGCTCGGCCATGGCCTCCAGCAGTGCCGACTGGACCTTGGCCGGGGCCCGGTTGATTTCGTCGGCCAGCAGCAGGTTGTGAAACACCGGACCGGGCATGAACTCCAGTCGGCCCTGTTCCGGACGGTACATGTCGGCACCGGTGATATCGGCCGGCATCAGGTCGGGGGTGAACTGGATGCGCTGGAAGCTGGCGTCAATGCCCAGTGCCAGATCCTTGATGGCCTTGGTTTTGGCCAGTCCGGGTGCGCCTTCCACCAGCAGATGACCATCCGCCAGCAAGGCAATCAGCAGCCGGTCGACCAGACGCTCCTGGCCGTGGATCTGGCTGCCCAGATAGCTGCGCAGGGACAGGATGGCGGCACGGTGGGTCATGGGGAGCCTCGAAAAAACGGGGGAAGCGGCAGTTTACTGTGAAACGGACGCTGTGGGGAGCTGCTTGTGTTGCCTCAGTCTTGAATCGACGGACCCGTCCGGTCCAGATGGAAACCGGATGGGCAGGAAAACGACAGCAGCTGGCCACTGGCCGGATGGGCAAAGGCCAGCTCGGTGGCGTGCAGACAGAGTCGGGAGCAGGCGTTGAGCGCCGGCGGGTGGGCATAGAGCGGATCACCGAGAATGGGATGTCCCATGCTGTTCAGATGCACCCGCAGCTGGTGGGAGCGACCGGTGTGGGGTGTCAGTTCGACCAGGCTAAAGCCGGCCTGGCACTGCAGACGGCGCCAAAATGTCAGGGCTGGTTTGCCGTGCAGGTGATCAATCACCTGTCGGGGTTTGGTGGGCGGGTCATAACGCATTGGCAGCTCGATCTGGCCCCGGGCCGAGTCCAGTTCGCCCCAGCACAGCGCCTGGTAACGGCGCTGTACCTGCCGTTCGCGGAATAGCCGGGACAGGGCGGCATGGCTGGCCGGCGAGCGGGCCAGCACCATCAGGCCGGTGGTTTCCCAGTCCAGCCGGTGTACGATCAGGGCTTCCGGGTAGCCATTGTGCTGCAGGCGCAGCACCAGGCTGTCCTTGTTGTCTTCGGCACGGCCCGGCACCGACAACAGCAGAGTCGGTTTGTTGACCACCAGCAAATGCGGGTCCCGGTAGAGGATGGGAATGCTGCTCAGGGGCATGGCGGAGTGCCGTTGGCCCGTTGCCGGGCCATGCCGGTCAGCGGTCGGGCAGGGTGACGTTGAGCTCCAGAATGGAGCAGTTGCCCTGGTTGTCGAGGGCAACCTGGACCTGGTCGTCTTCGATGGGCACATATTTGCGAATCACCTCGACCAGTTCCTTTTGCATTTGCGGCAGGTAGTCGGGTTCGTCGCGCTGGCCACGCTCGTGGGCAACAATGATCTGCAGGCGCTCCTTGGCGATGGAGGCAGGGCTGGCTTTGTTGCGGGAGCGGAAAAAATTGATAATGCTCATGTCTGTTGATTAGCCTCCGAACATGCGCTTCAGGAAGCCTTTTTTCTGGGTTTCCAGGAAACGGTGGGGCACATCCTTGCCCAGCAGGCGCTCGACAGCGTCGCTGTAGGCCTGGCCGGCATCGCTTTGTTCGTCAAGGATCACCGGAATGCCCTGGTTGGATGCTTTAAGCACGGCCTGGGACTCGGGAATGACGCCAATCATTTTGATTGACAGGATTTCTTCCACATCTTCAACGCTCAGCATCTCGCCGGTGGCGACCCGTTCGGGGCTGTATCGGGTCAGCAGCAGATGCTCGGCAATGGGCTCGCGGTTTTCTTCGGCCCGCTTGGATTTGCTGGACAGCAGGCCCAGCATGCGGTCGGAGTCACGCACCGAAGATACTTCGGGGTTGGTGACAACAATGGCGATATCGGCCAGGTACATGGCCAGGTGAGCGCCTTTTTCGATACCGGCCGGCGAGTCACAGATGACATAGTCAAACTGTTCGCTCAACTCGGTCAGGACCCGTTCGACGCCTTCCTGGGTGAGGGCGTCCTTGTCACGGGTCTGGCTGGCGGCGAGGATGTACAGGTTTTCCAGCCGTTTGTCCTTGATCAGCGCCTGGTTGAGGCTGGCATCGCCGTTGATGACGTTGACAAAGTCGTACACCACGCGGCGTTCGCAACCCATGATCAGGTCAAGATTGCGCAGGCCAACGTCAAAGTCGACGATCACGGTTTTATGGCCGCGCAGGGCCAGTCCTGTGCCAATGGCTGCGCTGGTGGTGGTTTTGCCGACACCACCTTTGCCTGAGGTTACAACGAGAATCTTAGCCAAGGGAATCACCTTAAGTTGGTCGGAAAAGGCCGCCATGGCAGCGGCCGTTTAAATGTGCGGAGTATAACGGGTTCGGTGCTTTGCTGCATCAAGCCTTGGGTATTCTGTGACCGGCTTCAGGCCAGTGGCTGGATATGCATCTGTTCGCCTTCCAGGCAGATCTGGGCGGCGCTGCCCCAGGCCGGGATGCGGCGCAAGTCTTCGGCAACTTTGTACTGGCCGGCAATGGAGATCAGTTCGGCACCCAGCTGCTGGCAGAATACCCGGGCGCTGCTGTCGCCACTGATGCCGGCCAGCGCCCGGCCGCGCAGGGCGCCGTAGACATGGATATGGCCATCGGCAAGCAGTTCGGCACCGGCACTGACGGCCGCCGTCACAATCAGGTCGGTGCCCTTGGCATAAATTTGCTGGCCACTGCGCACCGGTGTGGTTACCAGCCGGGGCGGCAGCCGCTCCAGCCTGACTTCGGTGCGTATTTCACTGGGCAGGGCGCGGTCACGGGTCAGCGAGGGTGACAGCACCGGCAGGCTGCAGTCCGCTGCGGCAGCGCAGGCGGCTTCCAGCTCGCTGCGCAGCGCCAGTACATTGAGGTCCAGGCTGCGGCACAGGGCCAGGATATCGGCCAACAGCGCCGGTTGCTGCTCTTGCGGCAGTTGCTCAAGGGTCAGCAAAATGGGTGCATTGGCAAAAAAGTCGGGGGCCTGGGCAATGCGGCTGCTGAGCTGCTCCCTGAGCAGGTCGGGTTCGGCAGACAAAACGTCCAGGGTGGTCAGGGTCAGCATGCTGCCTTTAAGTTGCAAGGCAGGCTGGTCCTGGGTGGATGACATGTCGGATTCCATGGTGACGGGAGGTTCCTGGCAGTGGAAAACCATCCTTATAGCGACAAGCATGGCAGTCTGCAAATTTTTCCGTACACTAGGTGGCTGTTTTTATCACCGGACGGGCAGGATGAACGAAAACCGCTTCCGGGGGGCATTCCTCTCCCCCCGCTACTGGCTGTTGTGGCTGGGGTTGGGTGTGTTGTGGCTGCTGGTACAGCTGCCTTATCCCTGGCTGTTGCGGCTGGGCCGCTGGCTGGGCGCCCTGATGTACCGTTTTGCCGGTGCGCGCCGGCATATTGCCCGGCGCAATCTTGAATTGTGCTTTCCAGGACTGGAGACAGCGCAGCGGGAGCAGCTGCTGCGTGACAACTTTGCCTCGACCGGCATTGCCTTTTTTGAAATGGCCATGAGCTGGTGGTGGCCGGCGCCACGGCTGGCACGGCTGGTGCGCATTGAAGGGCTGGAGCATTTGCAGCAGGCACAACAGCAGGGCCAGGGGGTGATCCTGATGGCAATCCACTTTACCACCCTGGAAATTGGCGCAGCACTGCTGGGCCAGCAGCACACCATTGATGGCATGTACCGTGCCCACAAAAATCCGGTGTTTGATTATGTGCAGCGCAAGGGCCGCGAGCGCCACAATGCCGATGCCATTGCCATCGAGCGTGAAGACGTGCGTACCATGATGCGTCATCTGCGCCAGGGCCGGGCCATCTGGTATGCGCCGGATCAGGACTATGGCGCCAAACAGAGCCTGTTTGTGCCGCTGTTTGGCGTGCCGGCGGCGACGGTAACCGCCACGACCAGTTTTGCCCGGCTGGGCCGGGCGCAGGTGGTGCCCATGCGTCAGAGCCGGCTGCCGGGTGGCCGTGGGTATTTGCTGCAGGTTGAACCAGCCTGGACGGATTTTCCCGGCGTTGATGTCGAGACTGACTGCCAGCGGATCAACCAGTGGGTGGAACAGGCGATCAGCGAGCATCCGGAACAGTATCTGTGGAGCCACCGGCGTTTCAAAACCCGGCCGCCGGGCGCCAGCAAGGTGTATCAAGGATGAAACCTGCTTTTTTTCGCAAACAGCAAACGGAGGTCCGGGCCAATGAGGTCACCGGGCTGATCCTGTCGGGTGGCGGCGCGCGGGCGGCCTATCAGGCAGGCGTGCTGCAGGCGGTTGCCCGCTTGCTGCCGGCCGGTGCTGACAATCCTTTCCAGATTATTTCGGGCACTTCGGCGGGCGCCATCAATGCCGTCAGTCTGGCCTGTGGTGCGATGGATTTCCATCAGGCCACCGACCGGCTGACCCGGGTCTGGAGTGGTTTCAGTACCGGGCAGGTGTACCGCAGTGACTGGTCCGGGGTGCTGCGTCAGGCCAGTCGTTTCACCTGGTCCCATCTGCTGGGCATGGGTTCGAAACCGGTGGCGCCGGCGCTGCTGGATAACAGCCCGCTGCGCCAGTTGCTGGAGCAGGAGCTGGATTTTGCCGGTATCAGCCTGGCGCTGGCCAGGCGCAAACTGCGTGCTATTGCGGTCACGGCCTTTGCCTATCAAAGTGCCCGTTCCACTACCTTTTACCAGAGCCGCGGTGCGCTGCTGCCCTGGCAGCGGCATAACCGGCTCGGTGTACCGGTGCGGTTGCAGCTGGAACACCTGATGGCCAGCTCGGCCATTCCCTTGCTGTTTCCGCCGGTGCGGCTGGGGCAGGAGTGCTATGGTGATGGCGCAGTGCGGCAGCAGGCGCCGGTCAGCCCCGCACTGCATCTGGGGGCGACCCGGATTCTGGTGGTGGGCGTTGAAGGGCAGCGGGAAACACCCCAGACAGTGAGTTCGGCCCAGCCCAGTCTGGCCCAGATCGGCGGGCACTTGCTGGACGGTACCTTTACTGACAACCTGGATACCGACCTTGAGCTGTTGTGCCGGTTGAACCGGTTGGGAGAACTGCTGGGCCCGCAGCATCACCATGAGCAGATCGGCCTGGCGCCGGTCGAGGTGCTGGTGATTCAGCCCAGCCGCTCCATTGGCGAGATTGCCCTCAAACACCGGCGCAGCCTGCCCCGGGCCATTGGCAGTTTTTTGCGGGGCAGTGGTTCGCTGCGTCATTCCGGCGGTATTTTGAGTTATTTGTTATTTGAGCAGGACTACTGCAGTGAGCTGGTTGAGCTGGGCTATCAGGATGCGATGGCACAAGCAGATGAACTGCGTTCTTTTTTGGGTTGTTCGTCAACCGTTGCCCCATAAAAAACCGCTCACGAGGAGCGGTTTTTTATGGGAGGCAGGCTTAGCGTTCGTCGCAGGTAAAAGCGGTCAGGGTGTAGGTTGGAATGCCGATATCCTGCAGCAGCTGCGAGCCGTGCAGCTCGGGCAGGTCTACAATGGCTGCCACCTCGTGCACACTGGCGCCCAGCCGCCGGATCAGGCTGGCTGCGGCAACGAATGTACCGCCACTGGCGATGATGTCATCCAGCAACAGCACCCGGTCACCGCTGGCCAGGCTATCGGCATGGATTTCCAGCTCTGACTGTTCATAGCCGGTATCGTAGGGCTCGCTGAGCACATCGGCCGGCAGCTTGCCTTTTTTGCGAAACAGCACCAGCGGTTTGTTGAGCGCATAGGCCACTGCCGAACCCAGCAGAAAGCCGCGGGCTTCGATGGCGCCGACATGGGTAAAGTCACCACCGACATAGCGCTGGACCAGGCCGTCAATGACCATGCGGGTGGCTTTGGGTGACTGGAATACCGGAGTGATGTCGCGGAAAATATTACCCTGGCGGGGGAAGTCCGGGATGGGGCGAATCAGCGACTTGATAGCGAAATCATCAAAAATCATGGCGAACTCCTGGGTGACTGTTACGCAGAGGGTGGAGCGAGGTTGCCGCCGGCCAGTTCGCACAGGGCGACCAGATCGAGCAGGTGAATTTCCTTGCCTTCGGCCTTGAGCAAGCCGCTTTGCTGAAAGCGGGTAAAGACCCTGGAGACGGTTTCGACTGCCAGGCCCAGATAGTTGCCGATTTCGTTTCGCGACATGGCCAGCCGAAACTGGTAAGGCGAATAGCCGCGGATGCGGAAGCGGGCTGACAGGTTGACCAGAAAAGTGGCGATGCGTTCGTCGGCATTCTTTTTCGATAACAGCAACAGCATTTGCTGTTCATCACGAATTTCACGGCTCATGATGCGCATCAGCTGGCGCCGCAGCTGGGGCAGGTGCAGGCTGAGGTCATCCAGGCGTTCGAAGGGAATTTCGCAAATGGAGGTGGTTTCCAGGGCTATGGCGGTTACCGGATACAGTTCGGTATCCATGGCCGACAGGCCTACAAACTCGCTGGGCAAATGGAAGCCGGTAATTTGCTCTTCTCCGCAGTCAGTCAGGCTGAAGGTCTTCAGGCTGCCGGAGCGTACGGCAAACACGGAGTTGAAGGCGTCACCCTGGCGGAACAGGAACTCGCCTTTTTTCAGCGGGCGTCCGCGCTTGACGATGGCATCCAGGGCGTCAAGGTCTTGCATGTCCAGGGAGAGCGGCAGGCACAGGGAGGCCAGGCTGCAATCCCGGCAATGAGCCTGGTGCGTGCTGCGGGCACAGTTGACATCGGCCATACTGGGGTCTCTGGTTAAGATGAAGGAACGGATGAACAACGCCGCCACACAGTAGCCGGTGCGGTTGTTGCCGCTTCGGCCCCGGGCATGGCTGGTTCAGTCCAGAATGTGGCGACTAGATTACCTGAGCCGGATCAAAGCTACCAGCGCCAGACCGGCAAACCTCAGCCAGGCATGGAGGAAATCAGCTGGATCAGCATGACCCGGGCCAGGTCCGGGTCTTGTTGCAACAGCAGGAGACGGTCATCGTCCAGCTGAATCAGGCCCTGTTGTTGCCAGGTCGCCAGTCCGTTTTGCAGGCTTGCCGGCGACACCCCCAGCGTATCTGCCAGCGGCCGCAGGGCTAGCTGGCCATGGCAGGCCAGATGTTGCCAGAGTGTATGTTGCACCAGCTGCCCGGGGGTGTACCAGAAACCGCTGGCAGGTGGCAGCTGGTGCTGTGCTGCGGCCTGCAGACAGGCTGGCAGGTCAGAGCTGTTGCGATAGCACAGGCGGCCCAGCTGTCCGTCGGCGCCACTGCCCAGTCCCAGCCGAAGCGGACTGTCCAGCCGGGCCGGGGACGACAGCTGGTCGAGCAGTTCGTCATCCGGAAGTACGTGACTGTAGAGCCCCAGCGGCTGATAGCCGGCCTGTTGCAGCAGTGCCTGGATGGGTTGGGGGGCGGGTTGCTGTGCAGGCAAGGGTGTAATGCGGTCTGGCGACAGTATCAGCAGCTCCCGTATTTGCCGGGCATGGGCATCATCCATGAGCCCGGCAGCCGGCGCCAGCAACAGCTCCAGACGGCTGTATTGCAGCGTACGGGCGGCTTCGCACAGCGTTTGCAGGCGGGCAGCGGCGTGTGGACAGACCAGGGCATTACTGAGCAGACCCAGCTGGTTGTAACCGGCTTCGCGCAACTGGCACAACAGCTTCCAGTCCGTATGGTGGGCATCCAGCTCTACCCGGATGCTCTGGGGTGGATGTAGAAACCGGTTTGTCAGCCCGGTTAGCCGGGCTGGAAGCTGTGCCAGCAGACCGGGGTTCAGCGCATGGGTAGCGCCGTCAACATGAATATGGCAGGCCGCAGCTGTTGCCGGAATATGCCGGGCCAGCAGTTCGGCTTCCTGGCCAATGGCGTTCAGCCAGGCCTGGTGTTGCGAGGCAGCGGCCCCGGCCAGCGTTGCACTCAGGTGCACGCCGAAGGTACAGGACAGGCTGCTGGCGCTGTTGCGCAGGGCAGAAAAACGCTCGAACTCGCTGACCGGCTGCTGAAAGTCTGCGGCTGCCGGGTGATAGGCAACACCGGTTGCCGGAGAAACCGGGCAGGTTGGAGGCAGCGGTGACAGGTAGGCAGATGTATGCATGGCAAGCGGCGGCACAGAACGGGCAGGGTTCCGAGTATAGGCAGCCGCTGCCGGTACGCCGTTGATTTGTATCAAGCGGTTTTGTTGCTTTAGTGGTGACCGCCCATCAGCAGGTGGTGATGGGGGCCGGGAAGGGTCCAGATGCCGTAAAGGATGACCAGCAGGCCGGCGGTGGCACGCACCTTGCCATGGCGCAGAAACTGGCCGAGGCGCTCGGCGGCAAAGCCGGAAGCAATCAGCACCGGCCAGGTGCCCAGGCCAAAGCAGAACATCAACAGGGCGCCAAGCCCGGCGTCGCCCTGGCTGGCGGACCAGATCAGCGTGCTATAGACCAGCCCGCAGGGCAGCCAGCCCCACAGGGCACCGAGCAGCAGTGCGTGGCGGCGTTTTTTTAACGGCATTGAATGGGTTTCCACAAATGCTGGCCCATTTTTTCAAGACGGGTCAGGCCAAACCACCAGCCGGCCAGATACAGTCCCATGGCAATCAGCAGCAGGCCGGCCAGAATGCGCATGCCCATGGCGACCGGGCTTTGACCCACTGCCCAGCCGGCCAGTCCGAACAAAAAACCGGCCAGCGCATAGCTGAGAATGCGACCGAGGTTATAGAGCACCAGATAATGCAGCTTGCGGGCTTGCTGTTCGGACGGGATGGCCATGCCCAGCGCG
>CAZMLX010000033.1:0-6247 GCA_964567275.1 uncultured Thiopseudomonas sp.
CGGCCGCCTGACCCATATCAACGGCCAACCGGTGCTGGAACGGCTACCGCCCGACTCCAAAGCCATGCCCACCCTGCAACGGGACCTCAACCTGAGCTGGAGCCAGAACCTGCCCGATGCCAATGATCTGGCCGATGGTCTCTGGTGGCCGGAGCAGCCGGAACAAGACCAGATCCTGATTTCCATGGAACAGGAGCTGGCCGAACGCCTGCAGGTGGGCATTGGTGACCAGGTCAGCTTCAATATCGGCGGACAACTCATCCACAGCCGCATTCATAATCTGCGTAGCGTGGACTGGGGCAGCATGCAGCCGAATTTTTTTGTCATCTTTGCGCCGGACAACCTGCCTCCGCTGCCACATACCTGGATCACCAGCTTCTATCTGCCGATGGAGCAGGCAGGCGAGCTGCGCAGTTTCAGCCAGCAGTTCCCGGCGGTCAGCCTGCTGCGTATTGATGCCATCCTTAACCAGTTGCGGGCCATTCTGGCGCAGGTAACCCTGGCAGTGGAATTCATCCTGCTGTTTGTATTGACGGCCGGGATCGCCGTACTGCTGGCCGGCGTACAGAGCACGCTGGCCAGCCGTATCCACCAGGGCGCACTGCTGCGGGCGCTGGGCAGCGATCGCACCCTGTTGCGGGCCGTTAGCCGCTACGAATTTGTGACCCAGGGCGCCACCAGCGGCCTGCTGGCCTGGCTGGCCTGTGAATTGACCAGCTATCTGCTGTATCGACTGGTGTTCGAACTGCAATGGCAGCCACACCCCTTGCTGGCCATGTTGCCGGTACTGGGTGCTGTACTGATTCTGGCGGCCGGCAGGCTCGGTACCCGTTCGGTGGTAAACAGCAGCCCCATGAATGTTCTGCGAGGTGTTTGAGCCATGTCCGGCCTGCCCTGCCCCTGCTCGTCCGGCACCCTGCTGGAGCTATGCTGCGGTCGCTATCACCAGGGTGAAAAAGCGCCTTCCGCACTGCTGCTCATGCGCTCTCGCTATAGCGCTTTTGCGCTGGGGCTGGTTGATTACATTCGTGACACCACCCATCCGGCCCAGCAGGCAGGGCTGGATCTGGACGACATTGCCGTCTGGAGCCAAACCAGCCGCTGGCTGGGTCTGGACATCAACCGGCACGGTCCGCTCAAAGCGCAGCCACCGCGCTACTTTGTCGAATTCACCGCCCACTGGCAGGACAGCGCAGGGCAGCTGCACCAGCATCATGAGCGCTCGCTGTTTGTCCGCATCAAGGGGCACTGGTACTTTATTCAGCCGCAAGGATAGCCGGCCGCAAAGCACCCCGCCCGACACCGTCGGCAATCCGGTTTCTGCCCATTCCGCCCAAGGTACAATGCTGTATACTCCTTCAGTCCCACTGGGCAGTACGTCATTAAAGGAGCTTACATGCAACTAACAAAATTACTTGTGGTGATTGACCCCACCAACAAAGACAAGCAACCCTCCCTGCAGCGCGCTAGCCTGGTAGCAGAACGTACCGGTACTTCTGTTGAACTGCTGATCTGCGACCATAACTCGGCCCTGGACGACGGTTTTTTTACTGACCGCAACGCCCAGCAGCGCGCCCGTGCCGCCTTGCTCGCCCAGCATCTGGAATGGCTGGAAGAGCTGGCTGCGCCCCTGCGTGAAAAAGGCATTGAAACCAGTTGCAAGGTACGCTGGGGCAAACCGCTGTACGATGAAATCATTGCCCATGTCGAAGAAAGCAAGCCCGATCTGGTTATGCGCAATGCCACCTCCCACGGTACCTTGCAGCGTCTGCTGTTCAACAACACCAGCTGGCAGCTGATCCGTCGTTGCCCGGCGCCCTTGTGGCTGGTGCGCGACGGCGAATGGACCGACAAACGGGCGGCAGTGGCCGTTGACCCGCTGCACTCGGCCGACAAGGCCGCCGCACTGGATCACCGCCTGATTGAAGCCAGCCTGTTGCTGGAGAAAAGTGGCATGCAGATTGATTATGTGCACAGCTATAACCCGCTGCCCAAAACGCTGGTGCTGGAGGCCGAGCTGGTGCTGGCTTACGACGACTACCTGACCAACGCCGAGCAGCGCCACCACAACGCCTTTGCCGAGCTGTTTGCCCAGTATCCGGTCAAGCCGGACCAGCAACACCTGCTCAAGGGCATGCCGGAAGAGTCCATTCCCGCTTTTGTCGAGCAACAGGGTGCCGATCTGCTGATCATGGGCGCCATTTCCCGCAACAGCCTGGAAAACGCACTGATCGGCAACACCGCCGAACGGGTGCTTGAAAACTCCAACTGTGACCTGCTGGTCATCAAGCCCGCCTGACCCTGCCGCGGGCAGTCACCGGCCCGCCCTCCTCCTGCCATGCTGATGCTAACCATTGCCGTTGCCTGCAGTGTAACGGTCTCCATTTTGCTGAAACTGGCCCGCCACTTTTCACTGGATGTCACCCAGGCGGTGTGGGTGAACTATCTGGTGGCCAGCGGCCTGACCCTCTATGTATTGCAACCGGCCCCTGACAGTCTGCCCCTGTTATTGAACCACTGGCCGCTGATGGCCGCCCTGGGGTTGTTGCTGCCCGGCGTCTTTCTGCTGATGGCCGCCGCCGTCAACCAGGCCGGTATTGCCCGCAGTGATGCCGCCCAGCGGCTGTCACTGGTGCTGCCACTGCTGGCGTCTTTTGTCCTGTTCCAGCAGCCACTGGCCGCTGGCACGCTGGCCGGCCTGATTCTGGCCCTGATTGCCATGGTGGCGCTGATCCAGCGTAACGGTCCCCGGCAAACCAGCGGGCCGGCTGCACTCTGGCTGCTGCCGGCGGTATGGGCCGGTTATGGCGTCATAGATATCTGTTTCAAACAGATGGCCCGTGCCGGCAGCGGGTTTTCCAGTGTGCTGCTGGGCTCCTTTGTGCTGGCCGGCGTGACGCTCGGACTCTGGTTGCTGCTGCGCAAAAGCCGCTGGCACCTGCCCAGTCTGGCCGGCGGCCTGCTGCTGGGCGCCTTCAATTTCGGCAACATTTACGCCTATATCAGTGCCCACCGCAGCCTGCCGGACAACCCGGCACTGGTGTTTACCAGCATGAATATCGGCGTGATCCTGTGTGGCAGTCTGGTTGGAGTTTTGCTGTTCCGGGAAAAGCTCAGCCGCACCAACGTTGCCGGCATGTTGCTGGCCGCAGCCGCCGTGCTGCTGCTGATGCCCCGCCCGGCCTGATACAAAAAAGCCGGCAATGGCCGGCTTTTTGACTGACGCTGAAATTATTGGGGTGCCTTGGCATAGCGCAAATAAGGCAGACGTACATCCAGCTCGCCGTATTTTTCGGCAGCCTGTTCGTTGTTCAGGCTCAGCGCCACAATCACATCCTGTCCGGGCAGCCAGTCAGCCGGGGTGGCAATCGGCTGGCCATCGGTCAGGCGAATGGCATCCAGCGCCCGCAGCACTTCGGCAATGTTGCGGCCGACCGACATGGGATACGTCAGGGTCAGGCGAATTTTTTTGTCCGGACCGATAATGAACACACTGCGTACAGTGGCGCTGTCGGCCGGAGTACGGCCATCCGGCAGATAGGCATCTTCCGGCAGCATGTTGTACAGCTTTGACACCCGCAGCGAGCTGTCATCAATAATCGGGAAATCGGCGGTTACCTGGCCAAAGGCTTCAATGTCCCGCTTCCATTTCAGGTGATCGTCAACGCTGTCCACCGACAGGCCGATCAGCCTGGCATTGCGCTGGGCAAACTCGCCGGCCAGAGCGGCAAAGGCGCTGAACTCGGTGGTGCACACCGGCGTGAAGTCTTTGGGGTGCGAAAACAGTACGGCATAGCTGTCGCCAATCCAGTCATGGAATGACAGTTCGCCGGCAGTGGTCGGCACGGTAAAGTCGGGGGCAACGGCGTTGATGCGTAAAGACATGGGGTACTCCTGGTGAAATCCGGGTGGTAATCATCCTGTCCGGGCGCAGCCCGCAGGATGGAACGGAAGCCATCCTAGCAATGCCGCTTATAACCCACAAATAACAATTTTTAGACCACATATTCGATTATTGAATATGCAGACACTTTAACCCTTCAGTACACCGGCAACGCCAGGCCGGAGAAAAACTGGTCACGCTCGTCCTGGTCGCGGCATTGCAGCGCTTGCTGCTGAATGTCCGGGGTCAGGTGCGGTGCAAAAGCCTCGATAAAAGCCGACATATAACCCCGCAAAAAGGTCCCCCGCCGAAACGCAATGCGGGTCACGCTGGACTCGAACAGCTCGCTGGCATCCAGCATCACCAGATCACTGTCCTGTTGCGGGTCGACTGCCATCCTCGCCACAATGCCAACCCCCAGCCCCAGCCGCACATAGGTTTTGATGACGTCGGCATCGGCAGCGGTAAACACCACTTTCGGCGCCAGGCCGCGCAGGCTGAAGGCTTCGTCCAGCTTGGAACGGCCGGTAAAGCCAAATACGTAGGTCACAATCGGGTATTCGGCCAGCAGTTCCAGCGTCAGCTTTTCGGTGTTGGCCAGCGGATGGTCGCGGGGCACCACCACACAGCGGTTCCAGCGGTAGCAAGGCATGCTGATCAGTTCGGGAAAGTTTTCCAGCCCCTCGGTGGCAATGGCAAAATCAACGCTGCCATCCGCTGCCATGCCGGCAATCTGCGCCGGTGTGCCCTGGTTCATGTGCAGGGACACATCCGGATAATCCTGCATAAAACGGCTAATGACCGGCGGTAATGCATAACGGGCCTGGGTGTGGGTGGTGGCCACTGCCAGCACCCCTTCGCGCTCGTTGGAAAACTCATGGGCAATCTGTTTGATTTTTTCGCATTTGCGCAAAATTTCGCCGGCCACCGCTATTACCTGCTCGCCGGCGGCAGTGACATGGGACAGATGTTTGCCACTGCGGGCAAAGATTTCCACCCCCAGTTCATCTTCCAGCAGGCGAATCTGCTTGCTGATGCCGGGTTGCGAGGTATAGAGCACCTGGGCGGTGGCCGATACGTTCAGGCCGTTACGGGATACTTCCCAGATATAACGCAACTGTTGCAGTTTCATGTGACGCCTCTGTCAGACTGAAGGCCGCTTGCTGTGGCGAGCCTTGGCCGGGATTTCCCGATATAATGGCAAACATTCATAAGTAATGTCGCACCTGGACGGCGTTCTTATAACAAAAAATTATCAATACGCCAACAAGATATTCATGAAACCAGCCCTGCCAGCCTTTATTCACTCCCTTGAACTGTGCTGGCCCTTTCCGCAGCCCCTGCCGGATTGTCGTCTGGCAATGGCCCGCTTTAGCGCTGGCCAGCCGCCCGCTGCTGCTGACTTTGCCGCCTTGAAACTGCTGCTCCTGGACGCCCACCCCAAACGCCAAAGCGAATTTTTAGCCGGCCGCCACTGTGCCCGTGCCGCCCTGCAGGCACTGGGATACTCCGGTTCGCTGCCACAGCGTCAAGCGGATAGCCGCCAGCCCCGCTGGCCTGAAGGGTGCTGCGGATCAATCAGTCACAGTCATGGCCAGGCTGCGGCACTGGCAGGATACGCCCTGCACTGGCTGGGGCTGGGGCTGGATCTGGAACGGTTGATCGCCCCCGGGCGGGCGTTAAAGCTGGCCCGGACGCTACTGACAGCCTCGGAAACCCTGCAGTTTCAGCAGCTGGATGCCAGCCAGGCGGCCCGCTGGCTGACCCTGGTATTTTCGGCCAAGGAAAGCCTGTTCAAGGCGTTGAACCCGGTAACTGGCCTGTACTTCGGCTTTCAGGATGCCGAGCTGGTGCAATGGAAGGCGGGACTGTTACAGATGCGCTTGCTGCGCCAGCTCAGTGCCGACATTGGCCCCGGACTTGAGATAAGCGGCCAGTGGGCCGCACTGGATGATGCGCTGATCACGCTGGTCGCCTTGCCGGCCAACGGCCGGTAGGCGATCAGCGGCCCCGATTTCAAGCCGACAGCACACGGCCCAGCAGTTTGCGTACCCGCTCCATGCCGGCCCGGGCTGCTTCTTCGATCTGGCGGGTGGTAATGATGCCCTCGGCCTTGCCGGCCGCCGGGTTGGTTACCAGGGCCAGGCAGGCATAACTAAGGCCCAGCTCACGGGCCAGGGCGGCTTCCGGCATGCCGGTCATGCCCACCACATCACAGCCTTCACGTTCCATCTTGCGAATTTCGGCGATGGTTTCCAGTCGTGGCCCCTGGCTGCAGCCATAAACACCGTTGCTTTTGCAGAAAAAGCCCAGCGCTGCCGCTGCTGCAATCAACCGCCGGCGCAGGTTGTCATCATAGGGATA
>CAZMLX010000033.1:6257-15268 GCA_964567275.1 uncultured Thiopseudomonas sp.
TCGCCTTCAAAGAAGGTGTGGGCCCGGCCCCAGGTGTAGTCGATCAGCTGGTCGGGCACACAAAAGTGGCCCAGTGGCAGGTCGGCGGCAATGCCGCCCACCGAGTTGATGGCAATGACCTGCTCTGCCCCCTGCTGGCGCAAGGCCCACAGGTTGGCGCGGTAATTGACCTGGTGGGGCGGAATGCGGTGCGGATGTCCGTGACGGGCCAGGAACAACACATCATGGCCGCCAAACTCGCCCCGCAGCACGGTAGAGGATGTGGGGCCGTAAGGGGTTTCAACCAGGCTGGCCTCACGAATGACCAAGCCATCCAGCTGGGTCAGTCCGGTACCACCGATAATGGCTACTGTAGTCATGCGCATCTCCGTAAATTTGTATTGAAATCAGCCCTGTTGCAGGGCCATAACCTGTTGCTTGATGGCCGGATAATCAGGCCGCTGCAACAACCCTGCCGGATAGCTGTTGGCCATCGCCATGCGTGACAGCCCCGCTGCCGGAGCAACCTGCTGTTGCTGCATCCACGCCAGCGCCTGCCGGGCACCGGTGCGGTCATTGCACACCAGTATCATGTCGCAACCCGCCTGCAGCGCCGCTTCGGTACGCTGCGCCATGCTGCCGGCAACATGGGCACCGGCCATGCACAGGTCGTCGCTAAAAATGACACCCTTGAAGCCCAGCTCGCCACGCAGTACCTGCTGTAACCAGAATGGGGAAAAACCGGCCGGCTGCGGGTCCACCTGCTGATAGATGACATGGGCCGGCATCACGCCGTCCATGCAGTCGGCCAGCCCGGCAAAGCTGCGCAGGTCCTGCTGGCGGATGCGTTCAAGCGGCCGTTCGTCTATTGGCACCGCCACATGGGAGTCGGCGGTCACCCAGCCATGGCCGGGAAAATGCTTGCCGACGGTGGCCATGCCGGCTGCCTGCATGCCTTGCATGAAGCAGCGGCCCAGCCGGATCACCACCTCCGGATCCCCGGAGAAAGCCCGGCAGGCAATCACCTGGTTGCGGCCGTAATCAAGGTCCAGTACCGGTGCAAAGCTGAAGTCAATACCGACCGCCAGCGTCTCGGCCGCCATCAGCCAGCCGGCCTGCCAGGCGGCCTGTTGCGGGTCAGCGGCAGCAGCAATTGCCTGCATCGACGGCAGCGGAGTAAAGCCCCGGCGCAAGCGCCGTACCCGGCCGCCTTCCTGGTCCACGGCAATCAGCAGATCGGGACGCAGCTGGCGGATGCTGCGGCACAGTTCGGCAACCTGGGCGGGCGAGTCAATATTGCGGGCAAACAGGATGATCCCGCCCACCTGCGGCTGGCGCAAAATATCACGGTCAACGGCAGTCAGCCAAAGACCCTCGATGTCCAGCATCAAAGAACCCTGCATGGGTCGTGCTTCCTTAGCGGGCACAGCGGTGTCATTCATCAATGTGTACCGGCGTACCTGCGCGTGTCTGGTTAAAAAGAGTGATCAGCTCATGGTTGTCCATGCGGATGCAGCCATGGGAAACCGGCTGTCCCAGCCGTTCCAGATCAGGTGTGCCATGGATGTAGATGTAACGCTGGAAGGTATCCACCGGGCCGAGCCGATTATGGCCTTTTTCGCAGCCGCTTAGCCAGAGGATGCGGGTCAGGATCCAGTCCCGGCCGGGCTGGCTGGCATACAGTTCGGGCGTACAGATTTCTCCGGTCCAGCGCCGGCCACGCAGCACCGCATTCAGCGGCAGCCCTTCGCCGATCCGGGCCCGTACATAATGCAGGCCACGGGGTGTACATCCCGAGTTTTTCAGCTCGCCGGGACCGGCCAGTGCGGTAGAAATGCGATAACTGCCGACCACCTGCCCGTCCCGCATGGCATCCATGCGTTGGGCAGCGATGGACACCCGCAGACTGTCGATGCCGCCGGTCATGCCGGGTTATCCCCAGCCACGGCAGCAACCGGTTGAAATACAATGCCGGCGCTGGGCGCACGCACGCCAGCAGCCAAAAATGGCAGCATCAGCCGCATCACCTGGCTAGTCGATACCCGGGTAGAGAAATCGGCTTCAGAAATTTCACGCATCGCCTTCAAACCCGACAGGCTGAACGCCATGGTGCCGATCATGAACTGCAAGCGCCAGAACAACTCGACCCGGGGCATTTCCGGCAGGCTGGCCTGCAGCAGCTGCATATAACGGTTCCAGACCTGGCCATAGCGCTCCATCATAAAGCGTCGCAGGTGACCCTGGCTCTGGGTGAAAGACAGCCCCAGCAGGCGCATGAAAATCGACAAATCCTGCCCACTGCGCGGCTGAATGGCCAGGCACTGTTTGATCAGCAGCTCCATCAGCTCTTCCAGTGTGGCCGGTGGCAGCTGTTCTGCATCCCGCTGATCCAGGGCCAGCGTCAGATGCTGGCAAAATGGATCAAGAAAGCGGGCAAACACCGCCTGAATCAGTGACTTTTTTGAGCCAAAATGATAGTTCACTGCCGCCAGGTTGACACCAGCACGGCCGGTAATCTGACGCAACGAAGTTTCCGCAAAGCCCTTGTCGGCAAACAGGATTTCGGCTGCATCAAGAATGCGGGAAAGTGTGTCGGGCTGTGCCATGCTGCACTCCAGGCCAGATGAATTCGTTTAAAACAGATGTTTAAGGCTAAAAAACATGACCCGACGCATCAAATCAGCGCCAGCGCCATTTCCATGCGCTCATCGGCACTATCGCGCAGATCAAGCATATTGCCCTGGGGACCCATGGTTTTCAGCAACGCAGGGATTTCACGACCGGCATACTTGCCATAGCGGCCCTGATCCAGGCCGTAATGCAGCAAGTTGGCAGTAATCACCAAATCCACATAGTCCGGCAACGGGTCGCCGCTGTCACGCATCACCCGCTCGTGCAGAAAAGCCATATTGACCAGATCGTCGCTCATCTGCCAGTTTTTGAGCAGAATGGCGCCCACATAGGGGTGCAAAATCAGTTCAAACTGCAAACGCTCGTCCGGAGTGAAATCGGGGTTGGCATACAAGAATTCGCGCAGCGGCAACTTGCCAATATCATGTAGCAAGCCGCCCAGCGACGCCAGTTCCGGATCGAGATGCGGGTGCAGTGAGGCCAGTGAGTGGCACATGCTGCTGATTTGCAGGCTGCCGGCAACAAATCCTTCCAGCCGGGCCACATCACGGCTCTGGTTCATGGTTTGCAAAATGGCCATCTGGGTTACCAGCGTACCCACCAGCTCAAACCCCATGTTCAAAATGGCCTGGCGCAGGCTGGTAATGGTCTGGCCGCGCGACAACAGGGAGCTGTTGGCAACCTTGAGCAAACGGGCAGCCATGGCAGCATCCTTGGCCAACTGTTGTTCCAGCTCGGCTACCGAGCTCTCACCATTGCGCAACATGCTGCGCATCTGCACGGCGACCTCCGGCAATGAAGGTAAAATCAGCCGATTGCTGGCAATTTCACGTTCAAGGACTTTCAACAGCTCCAGCGCACGCTCTCTCACGGCTGCCTCCCCAGATGGATTTTTGGCCTATCCTGTCAAACAGATGCCCGCTTTAACGGGGCGTGTTCATATACTAATGCAGTTTACCGATGTAGTGGCTTGAATTCATGGTTTTTTTTGCTGCTCTCATTATCCAGCCCCTGCGCCCGCTGTACAGCACACCTTGGCCGGGTTGAGGCCTGGCCCGCCCTGCTTTACACTGCCGCCATGCCAGAACAGATTCGACAACGTATCCACGACTGCCTGCAGCAGGCCGGCCGCCATTATGGCCGCAGCTTTCCCCTGCCGGAGTTCCAGCTCAAACTGCGTGGCCAGGCCGCCGGCAAAGCTTGGCCGCAAAGCAACCGGCTGGCCTTCAATGCGCTGCTGTATCAGCAAAACCAAACCCTGTTTCTGCGCCAGACCGTGGCCCATGAAGTCGCCCATCTGCTGGCCTGGCAGCTTTACGGCCCGGCTATCCGCCCCCACGGCAAAGAATGGCAAACCATTATGCGGCAAGTGTTCGGCCTGCCTGCCGAGCGCTGCCACCACTACCGGTTACCGCCACAGCTGAAAACTTTTTATGACTATGACTGTGGTTGCCCGCAACGCCGTCATGCGCTAAGCGCCTGGCGGCACGGACGCATCAGCAACGGCGCCCGCTACCACTGTCGCAGCTGTGACAGCGGATTAACCTATAGTGGCCACAGCCATAAGCAACTAGTTGAACGGTAAGCGAATTCGGAAACAGGCTCCTCCCAGTGCCGCCGAGTCCTCAATCAGCAACTGGCCGTCATAGCTGTCAATAATATCCTTGACCACCGCAGTGCCGATGCCCTGCCCCGGGTTTTGCGTATCCAGCCGGGCGCCACGCTGCAAAATCAGCTCGCGCCGACTGGCCGGCACGCCGGGCCCGTCATCTTCGATACAGAGCTCACACCAGCCGGCCTCTGCGACCACCCGGATATGAATGTGCCCCAGACAAAGGCGAAACGCATTTTCCAGCAGGTTGCCCAGCATTTCGTACAGTGCACCCTGCTCCACCGGCACATGCAGGTCGACCGGAAAGGTCTGTTCAACCTGCACCCGCTTTTCGGCGTACACTTTTTGCAGGGCGCTGACCAGGGTTTCCAGCACCGGTTGCAATCGCACCCGGTGGCGCAACAGGCCGCTTTTGCGCAAGCTGGCCCGCTGCAGCTGGTAGCCGATCTGCTGGCTCATCAAGCCCACCTGGCTTTGCAGGGTGCGGGCCTGTTCTTCATTGCCGGGCTGGAGGGTCAGTCTGTCCCCTACGCCCTGCAACACCGCCAGTGGTGTTTTCAGGCTGTGCGCCAGGTCGTCCAGCGAGTGCATATAGCGCTGGCTTTGCTGACGCTCACTGTCCAGCAGACGGTTGAGCGAACGGGTCAACCGCAACAGCTCGCGCGGGTGCTGGTCGCTCAGCGCTTTGCGCTGGCCATTTTCAACCTCGTCCAGCTCCCGGCTCAGCTGCTGCAGGCTGCGGGTACCCCAGCCCAGTCCCAGCCACAAAAAGCCCAGCAAAAACACCAGCGATGCCGCCAGCCACAAATACAACTGCTGCTTGAGATGGGTATACATGGGCCGGTAATCCCTGACCGGCTGCATGGTAATGATGCTGAAAGCTGCGCTATTACCCCGTAACAGATTGATTTCAATATCGTAAACAAAGTATTCCTGGCCCTGCTGGTCCCAGGCCCGGGTAAAAATCGAACCATGGCCGTCGTAGCTGGGCGAGTAATCCACCTCCAGCAGACCTTGCGAGCGGGAGCGCCACAACAGGTTGCCTTCATGATCGTAAATAAAGCCCAGCTGACGCCCCGGCAGCACACTGAATTCTTCATCCGGCAGCTTGGCCGGCATCACCAGGCGCCCCTTCTCAATACGGGCCGCTGCCACCAGTGCACTGGCATCTGCCGCCAGGCGCTGCTCCACGGCCTGCTCCAGCGCCCGGGTAAATACCTGCTGCAAGGCTGGAAACAGGCCCAGCAGAAACACCACCACCGTAACCGCCGCCCCCAGCATCAGCCGGGTACGCAGTGAATACCCCTTGTTATGACGTACGGCTGACATCAGCAACCCTTAACGGCACGGCTGATTGAACATGTAGCCCTGGCCGCGCAAGGTCTCGATCGGCTTGAAGCCGATGCCGCCCTCCAGCTTGCGCCGCAGCCGGCCAATCAGCACTTCCACCACATTGGGATCCCGTTCCTCTTCATCCGGATACAGCTGCGCCATCAGCCGGTCCTTGGGCACCACCTGCTGGTGCTGACGCATCAGGCACTCCAGCAAACGGTATTCATAGGCGGTCAGTGCAATGACTTCGCCCTGCAGGCTGACCTGCTTGCGCCCCAGGTCCAGCACCAGCGGACCGGCTTCGATGGTGGCCTGGACAAAGCCGGATGCCCGCCGCAGCAGGGCTTGCAGCCGGGCCTCCAGTTCTTCGAACTGGAACGGCTTGACCACATAATCATCGGCCCCGGCCGACAAGCCTTCCACCTTGTTTTGCCAGCTGCCCCGCGCGGTCAGGATCAAAATGGGAAACACCTGCCCCTCGGCCCGCAGGGTCCGGATCAGCTCCAGCCCGTCCATGCCGGGCAACCCCAGATCAATAATGGCCAGTTCATGGTTGCCTTCATGCAGGGCAAACAGCGCTTCTTCGGCATTGGCCGCTGCGCTGACCACATGGCCCGCCTCGGTCAGCCGGGTATAGAGGTGATGGCGCAACAGGGCCTCATCTTCAACCACCAGGATTTTCATGTTTGCACCACCTGCTTAAAAGCCTTGCACCAAAACAGCGATAAAAGGCCATATTTTGCCAAAAACAGCCTGAACCTGTGCTGAACTGACCTCAACGGTCTTATTCGTCACGCCGCAACTCGTCGGGAATCGGCAAATTGCGGTCCAGCGGTGGCGGCCGCTTGCCCTTGGCCGCATGAAACTGGCGCAACTGGTACACATAGGCCAGCACCTGGGCCACTGCCATGTACAGCCCTGCCGGAATTTCCTCATCCAGCTCGGTCGAGTAGTACAGCGCCCGCGCCAGTGGCGGCGACTCCAGCACAATAATTTGATGCTGATTGGCTACTTCCCGGATTTTAAGCGCCAGGTTGTCGCCGCCCTTGGCCAGCAGCACCGGGGCACGGTTGCCGCTTTCATCGTATTTGAGTGCCACCGAAAAGTGGGTCGGGTTGGTAATGACCACGTCGGCGTCCGGTACCGATTCCATCATGCGCCGCTGCGCCATCTGCATTTGCAACTGGCGGATGCGCCCCTTGACCTCCGGCTTGCCCTCACTGTCCTTGTACTCGTCCTTGACTTCCTGTTTGGTCATTTTCAGCTTGTTATTGTTGTCCCACAGCTGAAACGGCACATCCACCGCCGCAATCAGGATCAGCGCACAGGCCAGCCACAACGCACACCAGCCGATGGTTTCCATCGCCTGCAAAATGGCGTATTCCAGCGTCTGATGGGCCAGCGAAAACAGGGTGTCTTGCGCCCGTGACAGCACCATTAATGCCACCATCAGCACCACCATGAATTTGGCCAGTGCCTTGACCAGCTCCATCAGCGACTTGGCGGAGAACATGCGTTTAAGGCCCGACAGTGGATTGAGCCTGGAAAACTTGGGCGTCAGCGGCTCCCAGGTAAACAGAAAGCCGCCCAGTGCAACGGGTCCGATAATGGCTGCCAGCAGCAGGATAACGAACAGCGGGAACAGCCCTTCGCCGGCACTTTTGGCAGCAAACAGCAGGTGCAGCGCCATTGAGCGCTCGCTGTACAGCAGCTCGCGCGGCAAATCGAAATTGTGCTGCATCACCTCCAGAATTTTTAGCCCCAGATGGGCACCGAACATCAGCATGCCGGCAGTGCCACCGAGCAAAATGGCCAGCGTGTTGAGCTCGCGCGAACGGGCAATTTCCCCCTTTTCCCGGGCCTGCTGTTTGCGTTTGGCGGTGGGTTCTTCGCTTTTTTCAGCGCCGCTTTCGTTTTCGGCCATGGCCTGCCCTCCCGGTCAGCTGCGCACCAGCGCACGCATCAGCATCAGGGTTTCGGTGGTCATGCGCTCAAAATGGGCCAGCACGTCCGCCGTGGAAATCCAGAAAATGATCATGCCCAGAATCAGCGTCATCGGAAAACCGATGGTAAAAATATTCAGCTGCGGCGCCGCCCGGGTCATTACGCCAAAGGCAATGTTGATCACCAGCAGCGCACTGATCGCCGGCAACGCCAACAGCAGGGCCGCACCAATCACCCAGCTCAGGCGGCCGGCCATCAGCGCAAAGTTGTCCAGCGGCAGACCGGCCCCCACCGGCAGGGTGACAAAGCTCTCTGCCAGCACTTCAAAGGTCACCAGATGACCGTTCATGGACAAAAACAGCAGGGTCACCAGCATCAGCAAAAACTGGCCCAGCACCGGCACCGACACGCCAGTGGCCGGGTCGGCCATGGAGGCAAAACCCAGCCCCATTTGCATGGAAATCAGCTGACCGGTAAATACAAAAACGTGAAACAGCAATTGCAATGAAAAACCGAGCAAGGCACCAATCAGGATTTGCTCGCCAATCAGCACAATCATTTGCAGACTGAAAGGCTCCAGCTGCGGCATGGGCGGCAGCACCGGCACCAGCGCCAGGGTAATGGCCAGCGCCATGTACAGCCGCACCCGGGCCGACACCATCTGGGTGCCGATCACCGGCATGACCATCAGGACGCTAGCAATACGGAACAAGGGCAGCAGAAAACTGCTGATCCAGCCGCCAATTTGCGCTCCGCTCAACTCGATCATGGCGCACCGCCTACCCGATCAGGTAGGGAATGTTTTCCATGATTTTGTGGGTAAAATCCAGCCAGCGCGCCACCAGCCAGGGTCCCATGACCATTAGGGTGATAAAGCTCACCAGCAGCCGGGGCAGAAAGCTCAGGGTCTGTTCGTTGATCTGGGTGGCGGCCTGAAACATGGCCACAATCAGGCCGATCACCAGACTGGGCGTAATCACCACCGCCACCGCCATGGCCATCAGCCACAGGCCTTCGCGAAACAGGTCTACCGCAACTTCGGGTGTCATGGTGCAAACCTCGCTAAAGGGTGCCGAAACTGTTGGCCAGGGTGCCGATAATCAGTGTCCAGCCATCCACCAGCACAAACAGCATGATCTTGAACGGCAGCGAAATGATCAGCGGCGACAGCATCATCATCCCCATCGACATCAGGATACTGGCCACCACCACATCCACGATCAGGAACGGAATAAAGATCATGAAACCGATCTGGAAGGCGGTTTTCAGCTCGGAGGTGACAAAGGCCGGGATCAGAATGCTGAGCGGTGTGGCTTCCGGAGTCTCGATATCGGTACGCTTGGCAATGCGGATAAACAGCTCCAGGTCGGTTTCCCGGGTCTGGGCCAACATGAAATGCTTGATGGGTACTTCGGCCCGGTTGAGCGCTTCCTGTGCGCTGATCTGCTCGTTGATGTAGGGTTGCACAGCGTCCTGGTTAATGCGGTCAAACACCGGTGCCATCACAAAGATG
>CAZMLX010000034.1:0-5226 GCA_964567275.1 uncultured Thiopseudomonas sp.
GGACCAGCCCGAGCGCAGTATCCAGAGGTTGTGTGATCAATTCCCTTAAACGTTCGCTGCTTGATGCAGGTGCTGTGTGGCTGAGCATGTTTGTGCTGGGCAGCGGCCTTGGCGTAATGGTGGCCAGCAGCGGCCTGCCCTGGTGGGTGGCGCCGCTGTTGTCCGGCAGCGTTTATGCCGGCTCGGTGGAGTTTTTGCTGGTCGGCCTGCTGGTGGTTGCCGCGCCGCTGTCCACCATTGCCATGACCACCCTGCTGGTCAATTCACGCCACCTGTTCTATGGATTGTCCTTTCCGCTGCACAGGGTACGCGGGCTGGGCAAGCTGTACAGCATCTTTGCCCTGACCGACGAAGCCTTTGCCCTGGCCGCTACCCGTGACTCACGCCAGATGAATCAGGGCTGGATTTTGTGGACCCAAATTGGCCTACAACTGTGCTGGATTTCCGGCTCGGTCACCGGCGTCATCATAGGCAGCACCCTGCTGCAGGACGTGCGCGGGCTGGACTTCATCCTGACCGCCCTGTTCATCACCCTCGCCATGGATGCCTACCGGCACCACCCCGACCGCAGCACGCTGACCAGCGCCGCCCTGCTGGGTATTGTCGCCAGCCTGCTCAGCGGCCAGCACATGCTGGTGGTGGCCATGGCCGCTTTTGCGCTGTTTCTGCTGGTGCGCTACTGGCTGAGCCAGCGCAAACAACCCACTGTACAGGACGACAGCCATGCCGGATAACAGCTATATCCTGCTGGCCATTGCCACCGCTGCCGCCATTACCCTGGGGCTGCGCGCCCTGCCCTTTATGCTGAAAAACGCCATCAAGGATTCGCCCCTGCTGGCACTCAACCGCGCCATGCCGCTGGGCATCATGGTCATTCTGGTGGTGTACTGCCTGGCCGCCATCGACCTGGCCGATCGCCCGCTGGCCATTGCCCAGCTGATCGCCTGTGCGGTGACCTTTCTGGTGCACCATTGGCGGCGTAATCTGTTTATCAGCATTGCCGCCGGCACCGCCAGCTGTGTACTGCTGGCCAACTGGGTGTTGCCGGGGCTGGTGTAACCTCTGCCCGATCAAGAGGTTACCTCAGCAAATATAGAGCGGCTGTGCTCGTCCAGTTTTTTGAAAGCAAGAAAACAATGATCAGGCGGACTTGCCAAGGCTGGGTAGTTCTATGGAAGCACTAAATACACTGAATGCTCGAAAAAGCAGTCGTCTAGCAAACGTGTCATGCTGCGCATAGCCCCAGCACCCATGGATTCTGCGCCTCGCCATGCTTGCGCAGCATGACAGGTTGTAGTTTTATTCAGCGTTTTCTTGTATCTGTTTATATGTCCAAACGTTTGCCGGCCCACGTCTTCACCCAGGAGCTTATCCATGCCCACCCCAACACCACTGCCCACCTTTTTCATTTCCCATGGCGGCGGCCCCTGGCCGTGGATGGACGGTATGGCTGAAGGCCCCTACGCCCGTCTGGCCGCTGCCCTGCGCCACATGCCGCAGGATGTCGGGGGCACGCCGCGCGCCATTCTGATGGTGTCGGCACACTGGGAGGAATCAGCCTTTACCGTGCAGGCCCATCCCCGGCCAGAGATGATTTATGACTATTACGGCTTTCCTGAGCACACCTACCGGGTCAGCTATCCGGCTCCCGGCTGCCCGGCGCTGGCCGAGCAGGTGGCCCAGCTGCTCCATGACGCCGGGCTGCCGGTTGCTGTGGATGCCGAGCGTGGTTATGACCACGGCCTGTACTCGCCCATGGCAGTCGCCTGGCCGGAAGCCGATATGCCGATGGTGCAGCTGTCCCTGCTGAAAGGGCTGGACCCGGCCCTGCATATCCAGCTGGGCCGGGTGCTGGCTCCCCTGCGTGAGCAAGGCGTGTTGCTGGTGGGCAGCGGCCTGAGCTATCACAACCTGCGCGCCTTTGGCCCGCCCGCCGCCGGGGCTTCATCCGCCTTTGACACCTGGTTACACCACGCTTTGAGCCTGCCCGCCGTCGAGCGCATTCAGGCGCTGATCAACTGGGAGCAGGCCCCCGCCGCCAGGCTGGCCCACCCCAGGGAAGAACACCTGCTGCCGCTGATGTTTGCCCTGGGCGCCGCCGAAGACGAAACGGCGGACACTGTCTACCACGAAGACAATTTTATGGGTGGGGTGAGCGTCTCCAGCTTTCGTTTTGGTGCGCCCGGACGGTAGCCTCTGCATCCCACGCCCGACGGCAACACCCGGGCTCCGGCTGCAGGGTGTCCGGTGTTTACACACCCTTTACCCGTCAACCACTTATTCCTGCAGTGTTTTTTGCTAACGTGTGCGCTCCCGAACAGGCCTGTTTATCTGGAGACTTTTCTTGAGCGCACCTTTTGTTTTTTTACCGCAGGCAATGCGCCATGCCGGCCTGCTGGCGGCGGTCAGCCTGCTGGGGGCCTGTGCGGTGATCCGTGCCCCTGCGGTAGCGGTCACCGAACCGGCCAGTCCGCCTGCCTGGCAGGTATTGCAACCGGCCGAACTTCCCCTGCATACCGCTGCCACCACCGACAGCCTGGCCGGCTGGTGGCAGGCGCTGCATGATCCGGCGCTGGATCAGTTGCTGCAGGCGGTACTGGCCAACAACCCGTCAATGCAAAGCAACGGCATCAGCTACCGGCTGGCCGAGCTCAAGGCCGGCGTGGTCAATGCCGGTTACAGCCCCAAGGCCAATGCCGGCATCAGCAGCTCGCAATCCAGCCCGCTGGGGGCAAGCGGCCACACCAGCTCGCACAGCCTGAGCCTGAGCGCCTCCTGGGAGCTGGATCTGTGGGGCGCACGCAGCGCCCAGCGCCAGCAGGCGCAGGCTTCGGTACTGCGGGCCGAACAGGAAATACGCGCCGCCCAGGTCAGCCTGCTGGCGGAAACCGTGCAGGCCTATATCAGCCTGCGTATTGCCCAGGCCAACCAGCAGCTGGCAGCCCAGACCATCGAGCTGCGTGCGCAAAGCCATGACCTGGTGCGCTGGGAGCATCAGGCCGGGCTGAAAACCGAGCTGGAGCAAAACCAGGCACTAACCCTGCTGCGCCAGGCCGAGGCGGTAGCGCCCCAGCACGAACAGTCCCGCCTGCAGGCGCTGCAACAACTGGCGGCGCTGCTGGGCGGACAGTCCGCCGAACTGCTCCAGCCGCTGGGCGAGCCGGGCAGCATTCCCGAATTTAACGGCCCCGAGTCGCTGCGCATTCCTGCCGACGTGCTGCGCCAGCGTCCGGATGTGATGGCCCAGGAACTGGCGGTGCAGGAGCAGGCCCAGGCAGTGGCACTGGCCCGCATCAGCCGTTTGCCTTCCTTTGGCCTGAGCGGCAGCCTCGGCACCAGCAGCGACCTGTTTGCGGATATTTTCGATGTCGATGCCGCCGTGGCACGGCTGGCCGGCAGCCTGTCGGCACTGCTGTTTGATGGTGGCGTGCAGCGCTCCAATGTCAAACAAAGCCGGCTGCAGCTGGAGCAGTCCCTGCTGTCCTATCGCAGCAAGCTGTTGACCGCCCAGCAAGAGGTGGAAGCCGCCCTGACCCAGCTGGCAACTGCCCGGCAGCAACAAATCTCCTATCTGCAGGCGCTGGATGCTGCCGAGCAGGCCGCCGAGCAGGCGCTGTTCCAGTACGACGCCGGCCTGCTCGATTTTTCCGATCTTTTGACCACCCAGACCGCACTGATCAGCGCCCGCAGCAGCCTGCTGGGCAACCGTAGCAGCATTCTGGGCAGCTGGATTCAACTCTATCGCAGCCTGGGCGGCGGCTGGCAAAACCTGCCGCTGCCCGCCACTGCCTTTGCCACCGGGGACGCCCATGAATAACGAACAAACCCAACGTGCCCAACAACTGGGCCTGATGGCGCCCGGCCACGGACGCTTTAAACGCTGGCTGCTGGTGCTGCTGGTCATCTCCACCGGACTGGCGGTGGCGCTCTGGTTCTGGCTGCGCCCGCAGGAATCGTCCCTGCTGTACAAAACCGCACCGGCACAGCGCATGGATATTTCGCTCAAGGTGTCGGCCACCGGCCAGATTTCGCCGAAAGATCAGGTGGAAGTGAGTTCCGAGCTGTCCGGCATCGTTAGCGGCGTCTATGTAGATTTCAACGACTCGGTGAAACAGGGCCAGTTGCTGGCCGAACTGGACATCAGCAAGCTCAATGCCACCGTGCTGCAAAAGCAAAGCTCGCTGCGCTCGGCACAGGCCCAGGTAACCACCGCCCGCGCCAATCTGGAAGAAGCCCAGCTCAACTACAACAACTATCAGGACGTGTGGAAAAGCAGCAACGGCAAGCACCCGTCGCGGCAAACCATGGACAACACCCGCATTGCCCTGCAAAAAGCCAAAGCCAGCCTGGAGCAGGCGCTGGCCGCGAAAAAAGCAAAATCGTCTCGCCCATCGACGGCATTGTGCTGAGCCGCTCCATCGAAGTCGGCCAGACGGTGGCCTCGTCGCTGTCGGCCCCGACCCTGTTCCTGCTGGCCCGCGACCTGCGTGACATGGAGCTGCTGGTCAACATTGACGAAGCCGATATTGGCCAGATCCGTGAAGGCCAGAGCGCCAGTTTTACCGTGGACGCCTACCCGGGCCGGCGCTTCAACGCCACCGTGGTGCAGATTCGGCTGGCCAGCTCGGCGTCCGGCTCGTCCGGAACCAGCAGCGTGGTGTCCTACCAGACCGTACTTAAAGTGGATAACAAAGACCTGCTGTTGCTGCCCGGCATGACCGCCGTTACCGACATCCAGGTGCAGTCCGCCGCCGATACCCTGGCGGTGGAAAATGCCGCCTTGCGTTATCGCCCGGCCAGCACTGACGACAACACTGCACCAGCCAGCCGCACCCCGCAGCAGGGCGGCATCATGGGTGCCCTGACACCCCAGCGTCGCCCGCCCGGCATGGGCCGGGGTGAAGGCCGGGGTGAACGACGCAGCGGCGACACTGCCACCGGCAACCGCCCGGCCGGCGAACGCCGCCAGGCCGTGGTCCATGTGTTGCGGGACAACCAGCCCATAGCGGTCACCCTCACCACCGGCATCAGCAACGGCACCCACACCCAGGTGGTGTCTGGCGAATTGCAGGAAGGCGATCTGGTGATCAGCGACGCCGTGCAGGTCAGGCCATGAACCCGCCCTGCCTGATCGAGTTCCAGCAGGTGACCAAAACCTACGCCCAGGGCAGCACCCGCTACCAGGCGCTCAAGGGGGTGGATTTTTCCATCCAGTCCGGCGAGTTT
>CAZMLX010000034.1:5236-9815 GCA_964567275.1 uncultured Thiopseudomonas sp.
GCAAGTCCACAGTGATGAACCTGATCGGCTGCCTGGACGTGATTACCAGCGGCGAGTATTTCTTTCAGGGCGTGCCGGTGTCGCAACTGGACCGCCAGCAGCGGGCCCGCCTGCGCCGCCAGCATGTCGGCTTTGTGTTTCAGGGTTTCAACCTGCTCAGCCGCACCACCGCCCTGCAAAACGTCGAGCTGCCGCTGATCTACCGGGGCATGGGCAAGCGTGAGCGCCAGCAGCGTGCCCTGGAAGCGCTGGACAAGGTTGGCCTGCAACCCTGGGCGCAGCACCGTTCGGAAGAACTGTCCGGCGGCCAGCAACAGCGGGTGGCCATTGCCCGGGCACTGGCCATGCAGCCGGCAATTTTGCTGGCCGATGAACCCACCGGCAACCTGGACTCGCAGCGCAGCATGGAAATCATGGAACTGCTGTACAGCCTCAACCACGAGCAAAACCTGAGCATCATGATGGTCACCCACGAGGCCGACATGGCCGCCTATGCCAGCCGCATCATGCACTTTGTCGATGGCCGCATGGACAGCGACCAGCCCAACCAGCCGCTGCTGCCCGACCACGCCCCGGCGGAGGACACCCCATGTTCCTGAGCATGTTTGGCAACGCCCTGATTCTGGCGTTGCAGGAAATCCGCCACAACATCCTGCGCTCGGTGCTGACCACGCTGGGCATCATCATCGGCGTGGCGGCGGTGATCACCATGGTCACCCTGGGCCGCAGCGCCACCCTGCAAGTCACCGAACAGGTGGCCAGCCTGGGCAGCAACCTGCTGATGCTCAACCGGGGCCAGGGCTTTGGCCCGGGCCGTGACCGGGTCAGCGCCCCGGCGTTCAAGCTGGACGATGTGGATGCCATCCGCCGTGAAGTAGCCGGTCTCAAAGCCATTGCGCCACTGAGCAGCGGCAACGCCACGCTGGTGGTCGGCAACAACAACTGGAGCTCCAGCATCCGCGGCAGCACCAACGAGTTTATTGTCGCCGGCAACTGGACACTGGAGCAGGGCCGCGAATTTACCGAAGACGAAGAAACCAGGGGCGGCGGCGTGTGCATCATTGGCCGTACCGTCAACACCGAGCTGTTTGCCAGCCAGGGCAGCCCGCTGGGCAAAACCCTGCGCATCGGCCGCTACGCGTGCACGGTGATCGGCGTGTTCAAGGGCAAGGGCCAGACCAGCTTTGGCCAGGACCAGGACGACATGGTCCTGCTGCCCTTTCCCACTTTTGCCCAGCGCATGGCCGGCAGCCGTGACGTGCACCAGATCTATGTGTCACTGGACGACGGTATCGACAGCGATCACGTCAAAAACCGGCTGACCACACTGATGAAGGAAAGACGCAACCAGACCAGCAGCCAGAACTTCAGCATCATGGACACCGCCGAACTGTCCGATGCGCTGACCAACACCAGCCGCACCATGACCCGTCTGCTCGGTGCGGTAGCCGGCGTCAGCCTGCTGGTCGGCGGCATCGGCATCATGAACATCATGCTGGTCTCGGTCACCGAGCGCACCCGTGAAATCGGCATTCGCCTGTCGATTGGCGCACTGGAACACGAAGTGCTGTGGCAGTTTCTGGTGGAGGCGGTGGTGCTGTCCTCGCTGGGCGGGCTGATCGGTGTGGCCCTGTCAATCGGGCTGTCGTTTGGCCTGTCGCTGCTGATGGGCATGCCCTATGTGTTCGATGCCGGCATCAGCCTGATCGCCTTTGGCTTCTCGGCACTGATCGGCGTGCTGTTTGGCTACTTCCCCGCCCGCCGCGCCGCCCGCCTCAACCCGATTGATGCGCTACGCTCGGCTTGATGACGGCTAACCACACTGTATCGGGTGAACAAACCAGTGACCATCAGGCAAAAATGAATACCGGTTTTTACGGGTGATGGTCACGCTTTGGTCATGAAGCTCAATCCGGTAAAAAAAGCCGCGCCTGCGCTGCAGGTGCGGCTTGTCTGACAGTTTTATAAACAAGCTCAGTTGTCGATTTTTTCTTCTACAATTTTCATGGTGGCAGGGTCTATCTTAAGGTCAAACTTCTGCTTGGCCCCCAACGCTTTGCGGGCGTCGTCAACGTCCCAGAACCCTTTCTCCATTTCAATCTCACCCCAGCTGATATAGCCAGCAGTGGTCAACACTTCTTCCAGGGCGGCACGCTGCCTGGCATCCGGATGCTGATCGGCGTACGCCAGGGACGCAAGTGACATCAGGCCAGCTACAACCACAGTAAGTACTTTAGTTTTCATGGTAAATCTCCAAAGAGGAATTTTCATTGTATGGCATACAACAGAACCCGACTTGCCCATGCCACACGCTTGCGCCAAAGGATAAAGGCCAAGCACATGATTGAAGCAGTTTTCGCCCTAAACGCTGTCCAGGCAGGCTCCTTTGGCGGACAGCTGTAATCTATGTATCCAAGCTGACAGTAACCTGACAGAGCCGAAATAAATTCGGCCAACAGCTTTCAGGCAACATCAGTATCGGTCTTTCTGAACAGGCAGCATCAGGCGGACTTCGAATCCGTCACTCCGGCCCCGTGCCGGCGAGCTGAGTTGCAGCCGGGCACCGATGCGCTGGCAGATCGCCTGAACAATGGCCAACCCCAGACCGCTGCCCGTATTCACGGCCTGGCCGCGTTCAAAACGCTGGGTGAGCTGTATCAACACGGCTTCAGGGATGACCTCACAGCCGTTGCTGACAGAAAACTGTCCGTTGTCGCCAAGGCTGACATGAATGGGCGCATCAGCCGTACCGTGGCGCAATGCGTTTTCCAGCAAATTGCGATACAGAATGGCAAACAGATCGGGGTCCAGGCGGGACAGTACCGCTTGCTCCGGCACATCAAGCATCAGCTGGTTCGGGTCGGTATGCCGGGTCAGCTCCGTGCTTAGTAGCTGTATGACGGGGCGTAAATCTTCGGCCTGGCCCAGAAACAGCTGGCTGCCTTCGGCACGGGCCAGCTGCATCAGTCGCTCGGACATGACGGTTAGACGCTTCAGGGCATTTTCAATATCTAGCGCACGCTGTCGGGTTCGAGTTTCCTGTGTTTCGCTTTGCAGCAGTTGTGCCTGTGCTATGGCACCGGCCAGGGGTGTGCGCAGCTCGTGGGCCGTATTGGCGGTAAAGCTGCGCTCGGCAGTAAAGGCACTGGACAGGCGGGCCAGCACGTCATTGAGCGTATTGGCAATCGGTGTGATTTCGGCAGGCAGTCCATCGGATGGCAGCAGCGATAAATCATGCTCATCGCGTTGTGCCAGCCGCTCCCGGAAGCTGTGCAGGGAGGCCAGACTGGTGCGCACAGCAAAGATAATGGCCAGCAAGGCCAGCGGCAAGAACACCAGGACGGGCAAGCCCAGGGAAAGCTGTATCGTCCTGATTATGGCTTGCCGGTGCGTCAATGGTTCGGCCAGGCTGATACGTATCGAACCTTGCAGGCTGTCTTCGTTATAAATCCGGTGTGTGTCTGTTTGCTGGAAGCCTGAACCGGCCCAGAGCGGGAACTGCTCGGGTACTGCATCATGGGATCGCAACAGAACCCTGCCTTGCGCGTCGCGCACCAGATAGGTCAGCAATTCATTATGGGAACGAAGAGTGGCCAGGCGTCTGGGTTTGTCTTGCGGGTGGTTTTCAAGAATGTCTGCCACCGCCAATGGCAGAAGGCGCTGTGCTGTTTCCTGCAGGGCTGAATCAAACAGGCTCTCGATTTCGGCACGCACTTGCCGGCTGGCCAGCATGACAGAGGCGGCCCAGAGGCCCAGCAGCAATCCGCCAAGTAACAGGGCAATACGGCCCTGTAGACTACGCATGGGCAGCATCTCGGGCCAAACCCAGGCGATAGCCGAGTCCGCGTTCGGTAAGGATCAGATGTGCCCCGAGCTTCTTGCGCAAGCGGCTGACCAGCACCTCGATGGTGTTGCTTTCGATGTCCGCATCGAAGGAATACAGCTTGTCTTCCAGTCTGGCCTTGGACAGCAGCTGCCCCGGGCTACCAAGAAAAGCCTCCAGCAACGCCCATTCGCGTGCAGTTAGCGCAACAGTCTGGTTGTTGCGCAGAAGCCTGTGTGCAGTCAGATCAATCTGCAACTCGCCAAGGCAAACCAGCGGATTGGGGTTGCCACTGTAGCGCCGTGCCACAGAACCCATACGCGCAGTCAGCTCACTCAGATCGAAAGGCTTGACCAGATAATCGTCTGCCCCTGCGTTCAGCCCCTCAATGCGGTCGGATATCTGGTCCATGGCGGTCAGGATGATCACGGGGATGCCCTGTCCTTGCTGGCGAAGGGTGCGCAGAAATGTAATGCCACGCCCGTCTGGCAGCATCAGGTCAAGCAATATCAGATCGTAGTCGGCAACCGGCAAGGCACTTTCAGCCGCTGCCAGGCATTGCACAGGGTCAACGCAATGGCCATCACGAGCCAGCTGGTCCTGTATGGCCGAGCCCAGCACAAGGTCATCTTCAATCAGTAATATGCGCATCCGTTGAGCTTCCGGTTAGGCAGGGATAATGCTTTTTATCTGGTCTTTGACTGAAGTTTCTGTTTCTTCAGGATGCTGTCAGATTGAAGAGCGAGTATGCTGCTG
>CAZMLX010000034.1:9825-15133 GCA_964567275.1 uncultured Thiopseudomonas sp.
GCTGCTGTCAACCTGGCAGGAGGATAGCCATGAACATTTTAGTGCCAGCTGCGATCATCGCCGCTCTATCGTTTCCAGTCTTTGCCCATGCAGATAACGACTGCCACAGCCCCATGTCCGAATGGCATCCACGCGAAACCGTTATTGCCTTTATGACCGGGCTTGGCATAACAACTGAGCGTCTAAAGGTGGATGACGGTTGCTACGAAATCCACGGTCAAGATGTGGACGGTAACCGGGTGGAGCTGGAGATTGAGCCGGCAACGCTGGCCGTGCAAAAGCTGGAGGTCAGCTTTCAGCCCGGTGCGGATATTTCCCGATATCTACCGCACGTGTCGGTCACACACTCTGAACCTGTGACCAGAGATTAGAGCAACCAAAATACAACCGGTTAAGACGCAACTGGCTACGGGCCATACATAAAGCTGCGCCCTGTTATATCGGACAGCACCAAACAGGTTGTGCACACTCACAAAAAAGGTACATCAAGGTACAAGCAGTGTGATTTTTTCGTGACCAAAACCGCAGCCATCAGAC
Organism: uncultured Thiopseudomonas sp.; assembly: GCA_964567275.1. Lineage (GTDB taxonomy): Bacteria > Pseudomonadota > Gammaproteobacteria > Pseudomonadales > Pseudomonadaceae > Thiopseudomonas. The sequence continues at coordinate 10,363 of CAZMLX010000034.1, forward strand.
AAAAACGAATGCCGGTCTTTAGGGGCGTGGTCACAAAGCCCAAATCACTTAAAAAACAGGCAGCCGAAATTTTCGATAGATAACAAAAAAGCCCTTAGCTTTCACAAGCTAAGGGCTTTCTAATATGGCGCAGTGGACGGGACTCGAACCCGCGACCCCCGGCGTGACAGGCCGGTATTCTAACCGACTGAACTACCACTGCGCGGTCAAAATGTTCAAGAGTGGTGGGTGATGACGGGTTCGAACCGCCGACCCTCTGCTTGTAAGGCAGATGCTCTCCCGGCTGAGCTAATCACCCTTTGTCTCTCGAAGTGGTGCGCATGATATAGACCGTTTTAAGTCTTGGCAAGCCCCAAATGAAAATATTTTTAAAACAGGCTGCAGCCCTGACCAAACCACCCCTCTGCTACCGTACGAAAATGCCCGCCGCACCGGACTCTGCCCCGCTACAGCCGGCCTGCACACCGGTCACGCCTGGTGGCCTGTCAGCAAAGCGGACTCCGGCCGGGTGTCAGCCGCCCTTGGCTTGCAGGACCGCAACAGGAATAATGTGCGCCCTCTTTAATCCAGATATATCCGGAGTCTTTGCCCATGTGGTTTCGCAACCTGCTTGTTTACCGTCTGACCCTTGATACCCCGCTGCAAGCCGAAGCGCTGGAAACGGCGCTGGCCACCCAGCCCGCCAAAGCCTGTGGCAGCCAGGTGCCCAGCACCTATGGTTTTATCGCCCCCTGGGGCAAGGGCGAAGATGCCCCGCTGGTGCACGTCAGCCAGGGCTTCCTGCTGATTGCCGCCCGCCAGGAAGAGCGCATTCTGCCCGGCTCGGTGGTGCGTGATGCGGTCAAGGAAAAAACCGACGAGATCGAAGCCACCGAAGCCCGCAAGGTCTACAAGAAAGAAAAGGACCAGATCAAGGATGAAATCATCCAGACCCTGATGCCGCGCGCCTTTATCCGCAAGTCCACCACCTTTGCCGCCATCGACAGCAAAAACGGCCTTATCTACGTGGATGCCTCCAGCGCCAAACGGGCCGAAGAACTGCTGTCGGCCATGCGCGAGGCGATCGGCAGCCTGCCGGTGCGCCCGGTCAGCGTCAAACAGGCGCCCCTGGCCACCTTTACCGGCTGGCTGAAAAGCCACGAAGCCAGCCACGGACTGATGCTGCTGGACGAGTGCGAGCTGCGTGACAGCGCTGAAGACGGCGGCATCATCCGCATCAAGCGTGAAGATTTGGCCAGCGAAGAAGTACAGAACCACCTGGCTGCGGGCAAGCTGGCCACAGTGATTTCCCTGGCCTGGGAAGACAAACTGTCGTTCCTGCTGGATGACAAGCTGGCGATCAAGCGCCTGCGCTTTGAAGACCTGCTGCAGTCCCAGGCCGAGCAGGACGGTGGCGACGATGCCGCCAGCCAGTTTGATGCCAGCTTTACCCTGATGATGCTGACCCTGCAATCCTTTATCCCGCAGCTGCTGGAAGCCCTGGGCGGCGAAGAAATTTCACAGGCGGTCTAAGCCTTTCCCTGTCACCCTGCCGGAAACCAGACTGTTACCCCGGACTCACCGGTAACACTTTAATGCGCAAAGGGGTAACACTTTTTCTGTTACCCCCGCTCAGCTCATTCGGTAGAACAAAAGATAATGCATAAAAATCAATAAGTTACAAAGTTGGCACGACTTCTGCTATGTCTTAGGCAGAACAAAAACAAGAATCCAAAACAATAAAAACAACAGGACCCAAAACGCCCGCAACAATAACAATATATGGGCCGTCAACTGATTGTTTTGAAGAGGATGCATGCAGGACTGTCGCCGCCCCAACAACAACAAAAGTCGAACAGACAGGCACGGCACGAGTTGACAGCATCAGCGTTCAAAGCTATCCGCTGACACAATATTTGTACGGCACACAACAAAAACAATAGCCCGGCAAAAATAATAACAACATAAAAAACACATAAAAAGGAGGCTCCGGCCTCCTTTTTCTTTGCCTGCAAAGCTGTACTGCAACAGCCTGTCACCCGCCCCGCACTTTATTCGCCCTTCCAGATTCAACTTCCAGCCCTGCAGTGCTAGAATCTGCCGCCATGAAAACACCGTCCCTGTCCGACCCGGTGCTGGCCAGTTTGCCGTTGCCTGCCATCCGCACCGCACTCCATGTTCCTGCCCACCGGTTCCGGTCATGCTGAAAAAAATCTTCAAATCCCTGCGCAAGCCCCGCAGCGCCGACAGTCCCGCCAAGGCACACATACTGGATGCCGCCAGCCATGGCCTGCAGCCCCGGCAGTTCAGCCGTAATGCGGTAGCCATTGCCACCCGCCTGCAGGACGCCGGCTATCAGGCCTTTCTGGTCGGCGGCTGTGTGCGTGACGCCCTGCTCGGCGAGCCGCCCAAAGACTTTGATGTAGCCACCAGCGCCACCCCCGAGCAAGTACGCGACCTGTTCCGTGGCTCGCGCATCATCGGCCGGCGCTTCAAGCTGGTGCATGTCCGCCATGGCCGGGAAATTGTCGAGGTTGCCACCTTCCGCAGCCCGCACGCCGAGGACAATGCCGAAGCCGCCAGTGACAGCAGCGGGCGCATTCTCAGGGACAACGTATACGGCACCCTGGAAGAAGATGCCCAGCGCCGTGATTTCACCATCAATGCCCTCTATTACGATCCGGTACGCAACCAGGTGCATGCCTTTGCCAACGGCGTCGAAGATCTGCGCAAGGGTCTGCTGCGCCTGATTGGCGAGCCACACCAGCGCTACCAGGAAGACCCGGTACGGATGCTGCGGGCTGCCCGCTTTGCCGCCAAACTCGGTTTTCGCATGGACGAGCGCACCGCCGCCCCGATTCGCCCGCTGGCCCATTTGCTGGACGATATTCCGGCCGCCCGCCTGTATGACGAAGTTTTGAAGCTGTTTATGGGCGGATATGCCGAAGCCACCCTGGATCAGTTGCTGCAGCTGGACCTGTTCCGCCCGCTGTTTCCGGCCAGTTTCCGTGAAATGAAACAGTCCGACAGTCCGGCCGGCCGGCTGATCCGCCTGGCCCTGCGCAACACCGACTTGCGGCTGGCCGAAGGCAAGCCGGTCACCCCGGCGTTCCTGTTTGCCGCCTTGCTGTGGCCGGCGGTATTGCCCCGTACCCTGCAACTACAGGCTTCCGGCATGCCGGCCATCGCCGCCATGCAAAAGGCCGGACAACAGGTGGTGCAGCAGCAGGTACAGCGACTGGCCCTGCCCAAACGGTTCAGCCTGCCGATGCAGGAAATCTGGGCCCTGCAGGAGCGCCTGCCCATGCGGCACGGCAAACGGGCCTTCCAGCTGGTGGACCAGCCCAGATTCCGGGCCGCTTACGACTTTCTGCTGCTGCGGGAAGCAGCCGGCGAAACCACCGGCGGTCTTGGCCCGTGGTGGACCGAGTTTCAGGAAGTCGATGACGCACAACGCCAGCGCATGATCAGCCAACTGGGCGAAGCAGGCGGCGAGCGCCGCAGCCGCAAACCGCGCAAACGCAAGCCACGCAACCGCTCCGGCGGGGACGGCCACTGATGCCTGACGTTTATATTGGTCTGGGCAGCAACCTGGGCGACAGCGGCAGGCTGCTGCATGAGGCTGCAGCCGCCATGGACCGCCTGCCCCTGACCCGGCTGCTGCGGCTGTCATCGCTGTATGAAAGCGCCCCGCTGGGCCCGCCCGGCCAACCCCGCTACACCAATGCCGTTGCCTGCCTGAACACGGCACTGGAGCCGTTGCAACTGCTGGACTTCCTGCAACAGATCGAGCAGGACCACGGCCGCATTCGCAGTGGCGAACGCTGGGGGCCACGCACGCTGGATCTTGACCTGCTGCTGTACAACAACCAGCGCATTGAACATGAACGCCTGCAGGTACCCCATTATCAGATGCATCTTAGACCCTTTGTCTTATTCCCTTTGGCTGAGGTATCCTCCGCTGATTTAAAATTGCCCGACGGTCGTTTACTGGTTGATTTATTGATCCAGTGCCCACAAGACCTGACCCTTGAGCGGTTACCCTGACCGGCATCCGCACACTGACTTTGCTGCCCGGGCCACCGGCCCGGTCGCCAAGAGGAACCAACCATGCCAGAGATTACGCTGAGTACCCTGCAAGGCTACAAGCAGCGCGGCGAAAAAATCACCATGCTGACCAGCTACGACGCCACCTTTGCCGCCACCTGTTGCGCAGCCGGAATTGAAACCCTGCTGGTCGGCGACTCGCTGGGCATGGTGATTCAAGGCAACGACAGCACCCTGCCGGTCACCATTGAAGAGATGGCCTACCATACCGCCTGCGTCAAACGCGGCAACAAGGGCGCCCTGATTGTGGCCGACCTGCCCTTTATGGGCACTGCCACCCTGGAAGAAATCTATCGCCAAAGCGCCATGCTGATGCGGGCCGGCGCCCACGTGGTAAAACTGGAAGGCGGCGACTGGCTGTGCGAAGCGGTTACCGGGCTGGCACAGCGCGGCATTCCGTCCTGCATTCACCTGGGCCTGACGCCGCAGTCGGTCAACGTGTTTGGCGGTTACAAGGTACAGGGCCGTGATGCCGAAGCGGCAGCCCGGCTCAAGGCCGATGCCCTGGCTCTGGAGCAGGCCGGCGCCGCCATGCTGCTGCTGGAGTGTGTGCCCTCGGCGCTGGCTGCCGAAGTCACCCGGGCGGTCGGCATTCCGGTCATCGGCATTGGTGCCGGCCCCGGCACCGACGGCCAGGTGCTGGTGCTGCACGACATGCTGGGCCTGTCGCTGACCGGTTTCACGC
>CAZMLX010000035.1:0-12701 GCA_964567275.1 uncultured Thiopseudomonas sp.
TAGCCACAGGCGTGGATGAAAACCGCGCCTTGCAGTTGCAGGCCTCGCTGGAGCATTCGTCCAGCCACCCGGTGTCCCGTGCCATTGTCACCGCTGCCGAAGAACGGCAGCTACAGCTGCTGCCGGTCAGCGGATTTGATTCGCTAACCGGTCTGGGCGTGCGTGGCACGGTCGATAGCCAGCAGCTGCATGCCGGCTCCAGCCGCCTGATGCAACAACTGAAAATTGATATTTCCACCTTTGCCGAAGCCGCCGCACAACTGGCCAAACAGGGCAAAACCCCGATGTATCTGGCGATTGACGGCCAGCTCGCCGCCATGCTGGCGGTGGCCGACCCGATCAAGGCCAGCACACCTGCTGCGATTCGCACCCTGCATGAGCTGGGTCTGAAAGTAGTAATGATCAGCGGTGACAACCAGCACACCGCCCAGGCAATTGCCGACCAGCTGGGGATCGACGAGGTAGTGGCCGAGGTGATGCCGGCGCAGAAGGTCGAGGCTGTCCAGCAGCTACAAGCCAAGTACGGCAAGCTGGCCTTTGTCGGCGACGGCATCAACGACGCACCGGCGCTGGCCAGTGCCGATATCGGCATCGCGATTGGCACCGGTACCGACATCGCCATTGATGCCGCCGACGTGGTGCTGATGTCCGGCCAGCTCACCGGCGTAGTCAACGCACTGCAAATTTCCCGCAGTACGCTGCGCAACATCAAGCAGAACCTGTTCTGGGCCTTTGGCTACAACGCCGCGCTGATTCCGGTGGCCGCCGGTATCCTCTACCCGGTCAACGGCACACTGTTGTCACCCATGTTCGCCGCCGGCGCCATGGCGATGTCCAGCGTGTTTGTGGTCAGTAATGCGTTGCTCTTGAGGAAGGTCAAGGCAGTGCTGGCCTAAACAAAAAAGGAGCAACCGGCATGACCCACACCATCGGCCAGGCCGCTGAAGCCTCGGGCATCAGCCGCAAGATGATCCGCTATTACGAGGAAACCGGGCTGCTACCGCCGGCCCGGCGCAGCGAGTCCGGTTATCGTTATTATGACGATGCCGCTATCGGACGCCTGCAGTTTATTCGTCGTGCCCGCGACATGGGTTTTTCGCTGGAGCGTATCGGCCAATTACTGAACCTGTGGCAAAACGAGCAGCGGCACAGCGCCGATGTCAAAGCGCTGGTCGAGCAATACATTGTCGAGCTGGAAGCAAACATCAGTAAAATGCAATTGATGCGTGATGAACTGCGCAGCTGGGCTGCGCACTGCCATGGTGACGAGCGTTCGGAGTGCGCAATTATCGAGCATCTGAAACCGGTCTCCGGCTGAGCGTTCGCCCACCTCGCCATCTACCCTGCTCATCACCGACCGCACAGCTACAGATGCCCGATGCTTGCAAAAGTGCTAAGCTGCTCCGACCTGTTACGGAAGGTTTTATGTCCAAAATTGCTTTTTTTTCCCTGTCCCTGCTGACGGCCCTGACCGCTCCCTGCGCACTGTCTGCCACGTCTGACAGCAGCCCTGTGCAAGTTGCCATGCAACAGACCCGCACCTTTGATGAATGGCTGGGCGCTTTCCGGCAAAGCGCCCGCAATCAGGGCATCGAAAGCTGGGTGCTGGAGCAGGCATTCACCGGCTTGACCGCCGACCTGTCCATTATCCGCTCGGATGAAAACCAGCCCGAATTCAGCCGTCCGGTCTGGCAATACCTTGAAAGCGCCATCTCACCCTGGCGTATTGCCCGTGGCAAAGCATTGCTGGCCGAACATCAGCGTACCCTGGACAGTATCGAGACCGAATTTGGCGTTGACCGCTTTACCCTGGTGGCAATCTGGGGCATGGAAAGCAATTTCGGCCAGCAAACCGGCGACAAAAGCATCGTCCGCTCACTGGCGACCCTTGCCTGGCATGGCGGACGCCGGGCCAGTTTCTGGGAAAACCAGCTGTTGGCAGCCTTGCGCATCCTCCAGAATGGCGATATCACACCGGTTGCCATGCGCGGCTCCTGGGCCGGTGCCATGGGGCAAACCCAGTTCATGCCAACCACTTACCTGCAACACGCAGTCGACTTTGACGGCAATGGCAAGCGGGACATCTGGAACTCTTCGGCCGATGCGCTGGCATCGGCAGCCAATTACCTGGCAAGTTCCGGCTGGAAAACCGGTCATGCCTGGGGCCATGAAGCCAAGCTGCCAACCCTGTTCGAGTTTGCCCTGGCTGACGGTGAACAGCGCAAGCCAGTAGCCGAATGGATTCGCCTGGGGGTGCAGCTGCGTGACGTGCCAGAACCGGATGAAACCCTGCTGCTACAAGAAGCCAGCCTGTTTCTGCCCGCAGGCTACCGTGGTCCTGCCTATCTGCAGCTGGACAATTTTCACAGCATTCTTGCCTACAACAACTCAACCGCCTATGCACTTGCCGTAGGGTTGTTGGCCGACAGCCTGGCGGGCAAAAACTTCCACCTGCATCGCTGGCCCAAAGATGACGCCCCCCTGTCACGCAGCGAGCGGCTGGAAATCCAGCAACTGCTGAATGTGCTCGGCCTGGCTTCGGGCACCGCAGACGGGATTATCGGTGTCAATACACGCAAGGCCATCCGCAGTTTTCAACTGCAGCACGATCTGCCGGCAGACGGGCACGCCTCTGCCCGGTTGTTGCAGCGCCTGCGCGAGGCCACACAGGAGCAAGCCAAACCTCAGCCTTAGTGACCGCCCTGTGGTTGGCCCAACACCCGGTTACGGCCTTGTTGTTTGGCCCGGTACAAGGCTTCGTCGGCCAGGCTAACCCAGTCCATACACGATCCCAGGTCCGGCTGACAGGCGGTTACGCCGGCACTCAGACTGCTGGAAAATGCCTGCCCGGCAGCCTGAAAAGTCATTTGTACAAAGCGTTCACGCAATTCATCGGCCACCTTGATCGCCTGTTCCTGGTCAGCACCCGGCAAGACCAGCAAAAACTCTTCGCCACCATAGCGGCCAATCATGTCGGTCTTGCGCAAACGCTGCTTCAACAACAGGGCCAGACTCTTAATCACCCGGTCACCCATCGGGTGTCCGTAGCTGTCATTAATCTGTTTAAAGTGGTCAATATCAACCATCACAACACTCAACGGACGCCCCGAACGCTGGCTCTGGACACAGGCCTCTTCCAGCAACTGCAAAATATAGGTGTGATTATAAAGTCCAGTCAGGCTGTCACGTACCATGCGTGCTTTCAAACTGCGTGAACGGAACACCCGGTTGCGTACCGTGGCTACCAGATGGGCGGCGGCAACCGGTTTGGTCAAAAAGTCATCGGCACCATGACGCATCGCCTGCAGCTGTTTTTCCAGATTGTCTTCACCCGACAGGTAAATGATGGGGACGCTGTCAAAGCGTTCACACTGGCGAATCATGCGGGCCAGTTCCGGCCCCGAGCATTCCGGCATGTACATATCCAGCATGATCAAGTCCGGATTGAAATCTTCAAGTTCACGCAAGGCATGAGTGGGATTATTGACCACCCGGGTCAGGATGACCGCAGCATTCAGGGTGCGCTCAGTCAGTAACGCCTGGGCCCGGGAGTCGTCCACCAGCAAGACCCGAAATGGCGCTCCATTATTGTTCTGACCCAGGTTCTCCACGGCTTCCAGCACCGCTGACGCATCGACATCACCTTGCAGAAAGGCTTCGCCGCCACTGCGTACCGCCGCCAGCCGCACCATCAGGTCTACCGGTCCCCGGCTAAGGAAAATGACCGGCACCGGAGTTTCCATGCCTGCCTGCATCCGGCGGGCCAGCAGCAAGCCCTGTCCTTCACCGGCAAAATCAACATCGGCAATCAAAGCCAGCGGATAACGTACTCCTAACAGCTGACGGAAAGCGGCTGCGTCCTCCACCACCTCAGCCATCACACCGTAATATTGCAGTTGCTCCGCCAGATGCTGTGCACGCTCCCGGTCATTAAGCGCCAAATACAGGGGTTTACGCTCCCGCATCACCTGCGCACCGCCAACCGTTTCCGACTGCTGAGCCTGTAAACGGGCTTCGGCCAGACTGGAAATCAGCTCATGCAAGCTTTCAATGGACGGGCTGGTCAGGGCACCTCCGGTTGCCTGCATACGGATCAACAGACGCAACATTTCTTCGGCCAGCCCGACATGCACAGGCTGCTGATAACGCAACGCATGCTTGCGCAAACGCTCGGCAGCTTGCGACATCAGCTCGGCATCGCCTGCAGTCCAGCCATTGCGTTGCACATTCCACCAGAACTCGACCAGATAGCGAGCCTCATTGATCACCCGGATCGAAAAGTGCTGCCGTAGCCGGTTAATGCCCACTCCTGATTTTTGTTCCATTCCACCTGATTCCCTGAACTGCCCACAACAGCTGATATCAGTATGCTAGCACAGCTCACATCACTGCGAAGCCTTGCTGCACACATAAAAAAACCGCACCCTTGCGGAGTGCGGTTTTTTGTGTCACCAGGACGGGGCCATTACATCATGCCCATGCCGCCCATACCACCCATGCCGCCCATGTCAGGCATTGCTGGAGCAGCCGAATCGTCTTTGACTTCGGCAATCATGGCCTCGGTGGTGATCATCAGGCCACCAATGGAAGCCGCTGCCTGCAGTGCGGAACGGGTCACTTTGGCCGGGTCCAGAATACCCATGGCAATCATGTCGCCATACTCGCCGGTAGCAGCGTTGTAGCCGAAGTTGCCTTCGCCCTGCTTGACCTTGTCGACCACCACGCTGGCTTCGTCGCCGGCGTTGGAGACGATCTGGCGCAGCGGAGACTCAACGGCGCGGCGCAACAGGGCAATACCCACGTTCTGCTCTTCGTTGTCGCCGGTCAGGCCGTCGATGGCCAGCAGTGCACGTACCAGCGCCACACCGCCGCCAGGTACCACGCCTTCTTCAACGGCGGCACGGGTGGCGTGCAGCGCGTCTTCAACGCGGGCTTTCTTCTCTTTCATCTCGACTTCGGTGGCAGCGCCAACCTTGATCACGGCAACACCGCCAGCCAGTTTGGCCAGACGCTCTTGCAGCTTCTCTTTGTCGTAGTCGGAAGTGGTGTCTTCGATCTGCTTGCGGATCTGGGCAACACGGGCCTCGATGTCAGCCTGCTGGCCGGCACCATCGATGATGGTGGTGTTGTCCTTGTCCAGAACTACGCGCTTGGCGTGACCCAGGTGCTCAAGGGTAGTGGTGTCCAGGCTCAGGCCGACTTCTTCGGAAACCACGGTACCACCGGTCAGGATGGCGATGTCCTGCAGCATGGCCTTGCGGCGGTCGCCAAAGCCGGGGGCTTTAACGGCAGCAACCTTGACGATGCCACGCATGTTGTTGACCACCAGAGTGGCCAGCGCTTCGCCTTCAACGTCTTCAGCCACGATCAGCAGCGGACGGCCGGCTTTGGCAACCGCTTCCAGCACAGGCAGCAGCTCGCGGATGTTGGAGATCTTCTTGTCAACCAGCAGCAGCAGCGGGTCTTCCAGCTCGGCCACCATGGTGTCCGGCTTGTTGATGAAGTACGGAGACAGATAGCCACGGTCAAACTGCATGCCCTCAACCACGGACAGTTCGTTTTCCAGGCCGGAACCTTCTTCAACGGTGATCACGCCTTCTTTACCGACTTTTTCCATGGCTTCGGCAATGATGTCACCGATGGTGCTGTCGGAGTTGGCAGAGATGGTACCGACCTGGGCGATGGCCTTGGAATCGGCACATGGCTTGGCCTGCGCCTTCAGTTGCTCGACGATGGCGGCGGTGGCCTTGTCGATGCCGCGCTTCAGGTCCATCGGGTTCATGCCGGCGGCAACGGCTTTCAGACCTTCGTTGACGATGGCCTGGGCCAGAACAGTGGCGGTGGTAGTGCCGTCACCAGCTTCGTCGTTGGCCTTGGAGGCAACGTCTTTTACCAGCTGGGCGCCCATGTTCTCGAAACGGTCTTTCAGCTCAATCTCTTTGGCAACGGACACGCCGTCCTTGGTGATGACGGGTGCACCGAAGCTGCGCTCCAGTACCACGTTACGGCCCTTCGGACCAAGGGTCGCTTTTACCGCGTCAGCCAGGATGTTGACACCAGTGAGCATTTTCTTGCGGCCGGCATCGCCGAACTTAACTTCTTTTGCAGCCATTTGATGTTTACCTCAAAATTCTTCTGGATTGTTTCAATCGTGAAAAAAAGACAGATCAGCCTTCGATAACGGCCAGAATCTCGCTCTCGTTCATCACCAGCAGGTCTTCACCGTCAACCTTGACGGTATTGCTGCCGGAATATGGACCGAACACCACCTTGTCACCCACCTTGACGGCCAGGGCGCGCACTTCACCGTTGTCCAGCACGCGGCCGGTACCGACAGCAACGATTTCGCCCTGGTTGGGCTTCTCGGTGGCAGAACCGGGCAGCACGATGCCACCGGCGGTTTTGGTTTCTTCTTCACTACGGCGGATGACCACACGATCATGCAGAGGACGAAGCTTCATTCTCGATCTCTCCTGAGGGATGTTTAACAACGACAGGCGCAACAGGCCTGCTTACTTTGTGAAAAACTGGTGTTTCGCCAGGGAAACACCAGTATTACGCAGCCCCTTAGCGGACTGCGCCATAAGCTGTGAAAGCTATATGGGGCTGGTAAAACACATTTCAAGGGCAAACAAAATATTTTCAGTCACGTTCTTTGCGTTCGTATTCACCTTCGATCACCTGACTGCCCTCCGGCCCGGCCTCCCGGTAAGCTGTGGTGCGCTGGTAATCCGCTCCGGCTGCTGTCGCTGGCCGCCCACGCCGCATGCGGCCAATCAGCCAGCTACGGGTCAGCGGCAAAATGCACAACAATCCGAACGCATCGGTGACCAGCCCCGGAATAAACAGCAGCACACCACCGACCACCCACAACAACCCGCCCAGCATGGCGTCGTCCGGCACTTCGCCGCGCGCCATCCGCTCCCTGACACCCAGGGCGGTGGCAATACCGGCCATGCGAATGCACAAAATACCAGCCAGCCCGCTGAAAACAATCCAGAGCACCATGCTAAGTGCGCCGACCTCACTGCCAACCTTGATCAGTACGTAAAGCTCCAGCAGTGGCAGCACCAGCAAAAACCAGAAAAAAAATCGCATCAAAACCCCTTGTTGATTATCAGTCCCTGCCGTCAGCCGCAGCCAAAACCGGCTGACGACGCTGGTCCAGCCGCCATTGCCATACAATCAGCACCAGGGTTGGCAGCCCCAGCAGGGCCGTCACGTAAAAGAAACTCTCATAACCCAGTTTATCCACCATCACTCCGGAGTAGCCGCCAGTCAGTCGTGGCAACAGCAACATGATGGAGCTGAGCAACGCATACTGGGTCGCCGAAAACCTCAGGTTGGTCAAACTGGACAGGTAGGCAACAAAGGCCGCTGTAGCCAGCCCACCACTAAAGTTGTCACAGGAAATGGCCACTGCCAGCATGGGCACATGCGGCCCCATGCCGCTCAGCACCACAAACATCAGATTGGTGGCGGCAGCGGCAATGCCGCCGGCCAGCAGAATCGGCATGATGCCAAAACGGACAATCAGTACGCCACCAGCGCCAGCTCCCAGCAAGGTCATGACCAGCCCGAACACCTTGCTGACCCAGGCAATCTGGTCTTTGCTAAAACCCTGGTCAATGTAAAACACATTGGCCATCACCCCCATGACGGTGTCCGACATGCGATAGGTGGCGACCAGCCCCAGCAAAATCAATGCCTGCCAGCGATAGCGCACCACAAAATCATTAACCGGCGCCAACACCGGCGCCATGCCACCCCAGAACAGGCTGGAGACCGCCACACCGCTCAACAGGCTGTATAGCACAGCCCGCAGAAAAGCCCGGTCATGCTGCAACAGCCAGGAAAACTCCAGCTGGCCCTGCAACACCAGCCACAGTTTGCTCTGGTAAAACTGGGCAAACATGGCCGGCAGCGCAATCAGCAACAAAATCAGCAACACCACCGACAACAACTGATGAAACAGTCCGTAACGGGCCACCACGCTTTTCAGCGCCGCCGCCAGCCCGCCCCAAACCAGTGCCGACAGCGCCAGGCAGGCCAGAGCGGTATAGAGCAACGCCCGCAAAAACGCCCGGTCGTGGTACAGCAAAGCTTCCACATCTTGGACACCCTGCCATACCAACGCTACATCACTTTGATAAAACTGCACGCACAGCACCGGCACCGACACCAGCAACACGCTCAGCGCAATCAGCGCCAAGAACTGACGACTGCCGCCCGCCCCGTCCGGCAAGCTGCGGCCAGCGTCAGCCGGCTGCACATCCGGTTCTTTGACCCACAGGCTGGTCAGCAAACCGGGCAGCATCAACAGGGCAAACACCAGATAAGTACCGGCCCAGGCAGAAAAACTGTACACCCCATCGACCGAACCAAAGCCCTGCGCCATATAAAGCGCGCCGGCAGTAGCCAGCAACAATGACACCCGATAGCCGGCCATATAAGCGGCTGCCAGTGCCGCCTGGCGCTCGTTTTCTACAATTTCCAGCCGGTAGGCATCCACGGCAATATCCTGGGTAGCCGAGGCAAAAGCCACCACCACCGCCAGCGCAATCAGGCTGGTCAGCTGGGTTTGCGGATCAAACAGCGCCATGCCGGCCAGGCCGCCGGCTACCAGCAATTGCGACAGCACCAGCCACGAGCGGCGCCGTCCCAGCCGGCCCAACAACGGCAGCTTCCACTGGTCCAGCATCGGCGACCACACCCATTTGAAGGCATAGGCCAGGCCAATCAGGCTGGCATAGCCAATGGTCTCCCGGGCTACCCCTGCTTCGCGCAGCCAATATGACAGCGTGGAAAACACCAGCATGTAAGGCAGGCCGGCAGCAAAGCCCAGCAGCAGCAGGGCCAGTACCGCAGGGCTGGCATAGATGGTAAGGGCGTCGCGCCAGCCCTTGTCAGACATGGTTAAATTGCATCTTTAAAACCTGGAACTATGTTAAATTTGCCAACGATAATGAGCCAAGGATACCCGCCCGTTATACAGCTGGATACCCTCGCTGCGCAAACGCTGGCACTGTTCCAGCCAGCCGTCGCTGCCTTCGGGCAAGCTCAGACGGCCGGCGGCATTGATAACCCGGTGCCAGGGCAGAGTACTGTCAGCCGGCAACCGGCTCAGCTGGGTACCCACCCAGCGGGCAGCACGCCCCAGTCCCGCCAGCTGTGCCAGCTGGCCATAGGTCACCACCCGGCCGGGCGGTACCTGCGCCAGGGCGCCATACAGCATTTCACGCCGCTGGCCGGCATCACCAGGCACCTCTGGTGCAGCAGATGTATTAACGCTGTTTTGCCTTTTTTTTGTTTCCACCCTCGCCCCCGAGTGAAGTCCACTATGCGTAGCCTGTTGTTTTACACCGCTTTGAGCAGTTTGTTGATGGCAAGTTCAACCCTGGCCGATACCGTCCAGCTAAAAAATGGCGACCGCATCAGCGGCACCATTGTACTGCTGGACAGCGGCCGCCTGTTACTGAAAACCGGCTACGCCGGCACCCTCAGCCTGGATGTCAAACAGGTCGCCACAATCGACACCGACCAGCCATTGCTGGGCAGGGAACACCGCAGCGGTGACAGCCAGCCGGTACAGCTGCACAGTGACGAAAACGGCCAGCGCCTGATGCTGGCCGGCAGTGAGCGCAACATTCCCCTGCAGGACCTGCACCAGCTGATGCCGGCACAGGAGAACAAGCTGTTGTCCGACCTGCACTGGAAAGGTGCGTTGCACCTGTCCGCCGACTTCAAGCGCAAGGAAAACGATTCGGACAAATACGAGCTAAACCTGGACAACCAACTGCGTCATGGCCGCTGGCGTCACGGCATTGAGGCCGGCTATGAACACGAAACCAAAGATGACAGCAAAAAAACCGACCGGCTGACCAGTGCCTACGGACTGGACTACTTTCTGACCCAAAGCTGGTTCTGGAAGGGCAAGGCCAGGTACACCAGTGACCGCATGGAAGATCTGCGCCGCCAAACTACCCTGGGTACCGGCCCCGGCTACCAGTTCTGGGACAATCCGCTGGGCTCGCTGTCGGCCAGTGCCCTGCTCAACCACAACAGCTACAGCTTTGCCAACGGCCAGCGTGAGCACTTCAACTCGATTACCGGCAGCTGGGACTACCGTCGTTACCTGCTCGCCAACAGCCTGGAGCTTTATTACAAAGGCGAGGCCGGCCTGCCCTTTACCCCGGCGGTGGACTATGTACTGGACCACCAGGCCGGGCTGCGCTACAAGCTCAACAGCTGGGCATCGCTGTCACTGCGAGCCGAGTGGGAACAGGTCGGCAGCGATCAGGGCAACCTCAACGACCGCCGCTACCTGATGGGCCTGGGTGTCAGCTGGTAGCCGCATTTGCTAGACTTGCCGCCCTTGCCGGCTCTTACAGGATTACCGCATGCCCACCCTGCCCCGCATCACCCTGGCCCAGATTCATGTTCATCTGGCCGACCTGAATGCCAACCTGGCCAGCATCCGCCAGGCCATTGCCGACAGCCGTGCACATACCGACCTGCTGGTGTTTCCAGCACTGGCGCTCACCGGCCACGCCCTGCAGGACCGCTGGCTGTACCCCCATGTCATGGACGCTGTGGAGGCGCTGCTGCCGCAGCTCTGCGAGCTAAGCCATACCCTGCCCTTCATGCTGGGCCTGCCACGCCGGATTGACAGCCAATTGCATGAAAGCCTGTGCCTGTTCAAAGACGGCACACTGGCCTGGCAGTATGACCGCCACCTGTTTACGCCTGATCCGGTACTGGAAAGCGACCGTTACTTTAGCGCCGGCCACAGTCAGCCCTGGCTGGACTTTAATGGTGTGCGGCTTGGCGTGTGCCTGAACGACGAGATCCATGCGCCTGCTGTGCAACAGCAACTGCGAGACGCCAATCCGGCACTGGTGATCAACCCGGCCAGCGACATGTTTACCCACAACTGCCTGCCTGTGCGCTTTGAGCAACTGGCCGACAGCGCCCGGCAGCTGGGCTGCCCGCTGCTGAGAGTGAATCCGGTGGGCGGCCAGGATGAGCATGTATTCGACGGCCATAGCCTGCTGTTTGCTGCCAACGGCCACCTGCTGCAACGTGCTGACGGTTTTGTGCCGGCGCTGTTGCCGATTGATCTGCAGCCTGCCAGCCAGCCGGCTGCGCTAGCCTGCGCCGAAGCCCTGACCTGGCAAGCACTAGTGCTGTCCTTGCGTGATTACGTGGCAGCCTGCGGTTTCAAGGGCAGTCTGCTCGGCCTGTCTGGCGGTATCGACTCGGCGCTGGTACTGGCGCTGGCAGTGGATGCGCTGGGCGCTGATCAGGTCACCGCCGTGATGATGCCCTATCACTACACTGCGCAAATCAGCCAGGACGATGCTGCCGAACAGGCACGCCTGCTGGGCGTGGCCTACCATGTTGCGCCTGTGGCACCGCTGGTGGAACCCTTTGCCGAACAGCTGCAGCCCCTGCTGCAACACTGGCCGGCACCGGCGCAGGACACCACCGAGCAAAACCTGCAAGCCCGCAGCCGGGGCATGATGCTGATGGCTCTGTCCAACCGCTCCGGCGCCCTGCTGCTAACCACCAGCAACAAGAGCGAAATGGCGGTGGGCTATTGCACCCTGTATGGCGACATGTGCGGCGGTTTTGCCGTGCTCAAGGACATTCCAAAAACCCTGGTCTACCGGCTGGCCGAATACCGCAACACAGTGGCACCGGCCATTCCTGAACGGGTGATCACCCGCCCGCCCACTGCCGAGCTGGCCCCCGGCCAGGAAGACAGCGACAGCCTGCCGCCCTATCCGCTGCTGGACGAGATCGTGCGCCTGTATGTGGACGAAAACCACAGCCTGCCACAGCTGCTGGATGCCGGACTGGACGAACACTGGTGCCGCCGCATGGTACGGTTGATCGACCTCAACGAGTTCAAACGCCGCCAGGCCGCACCCGGCCCACGCCTGAGCCGGCGGGGCTTTGGGAAGGAACGGCGCATGCCGATGAGCGGACGGCTGTAACAGACACCACTGTTGTTGCTTAAATCGTGAAAAGAAAAAGGGCAGCTTCCGCTGCCCTGAAAACCAATGACTTTCTGCCCGTTAGCTCATCACCAGATTGTCACGGTGAATCAGTTCAGCATCGCCGGCATAGCCGAGAATTGCGGCGATCTCGTCTGACGGACAGCGCAGGATCCTGGCAGCCTCCTGCGAGTTGTAGTTGGTCAGGCCACGGGCCACTTCCACGCCCTGCTCGTCCTGGCAAACCAGCATTTCGCCACGGCGGAACTGGCCACTGACCGCCACCACACCCACCGGCAGCAGGCTTTTGTGACCGTCACGCAATGCCCTGACCGCACCGGCATCCAGCGTCAGGGTACCGCGGGTTTGCAAATGACCCGCCAGCCACTGCTTGCGGGCGGCATCACGGCACTGGTCGGAAGTCAGCAGGGTACCCAGCAGCTCACCCTCTTTCAGGCGCTCGATCACCCGCTCGATGCTGCCACCGACAATCAGGGTATGGGCACCGGAGCGGGCTGCCAGCCGGGCTGCGCGCAGCTTGGTCTGCATGCCGCCACGGCCCAGCGCACCGGCACTGCCACCGGCGGCGGCATCCAGCGCGGCATCATCGGCCGCCGCCTGCACAATCACCTGCGCATCGGGATTGCTGCGCGGGTCGGCGTTGTACATGCCCTGCTGGTCGGTGAGGATCACCAGCAGGTC
>CAZMLX010000035.1:12801-15083 GCA_964567275.1 uncultured Thiopseudomonas sp.
CGCCACCATCTGCCGCACCCAGACCGCCATGGCACCACGGTCCAGCCCGCGGCCATCGGCGGTCAGCAGGGCACTGCCAATTTTGATGACCCAGCGACGGGCCTGTGTTACCTGTTCACGCATTCAAAGCATCCTGTAACGTACATTTTATTGTAGGTGCGAATTCATTTGCACAATTCATGCCGGTGTTTTGTACGAGTTATTGTCACAACCTGCCGACTACTGTCATCACCCGACGATTACCGTCATCACCCGACTTGATCGGGTGATCTCCCTCAAGGTTGCACCTGGGACAGGAGATTACCGGGTCAAGCCCGGTAATGACAATGAAGGCCAGTTTTGCTCGAATACATTCGAACCTACATTTACGCCGCACTAGCGGACGTAGAAAACCTCGGCCTGGTCGTCGTCATCCTCGTCGTCCCAGTCTTCGTCATCCAGCTCGTCTTCGGCCCGGTAGCCGGCCTTGCGCAGCGCACGGCGGTCATCCAGCGCCTGCAGATGGGCGCGGCCTTCGTCTTCGATACGCTGGTCAAGGTCGGTCAGATACTCGGCGTATTCTTTGTCTTCGCTGATGCGCAGGTCACGCTCGTCCAGATAGCGCATGATCGCCTGGGTTAATTCCTTGGTGCCTTCCTTGTCCAGCGCCGACACCATGAACACTGGGCCCTGCCAGTCGAGCCGCTCGATCACCGCCTGCTTGCGCTCTTCCCGCTCGTCATCCAGCAGCTGGTCGATCTTGTTCAGCACCAGCCAGCGGTCACGCTCGGCCAGCGACGGGCTGAACTCGCTGATTTCCCTGACGATGATTTCCGCCGCATCAGCCGGGTTGCCCTGATCAACAGGTGCCAGATCGACAATGTGCAGCAGCAGGCGGGTGCGGGTCAGGTGCTTGAGAAAACGGGTACCCAGACCGGCACCCTCGGCGGCACCTTCAATCAGGCCGGGAATGTCGGCAATCACGAAGTTCTTGAAGCTGCCCACCTTGACCACACCCAGATTGGGCGCCAGCGTGGTGAACGGATAATCCGCCACCTTGGGCTTGGCCGCCGAGACCGAGCGGATAAAGGTGCTCTTGCCGGCGTTGGGCAGGCCCAGCAGGCCGACATCGGCCAGTACCTTGAGTTCCAGCTTGAGGTTGCGAGCCTCGCCGGGCGAACCGTTGGAGGTCTGGCGCGGTGCACGGTTGGTACTGGACTTGAAACGGGTGTTGCCAAGGCCATGCCAGCCGCCCTGGGCCACCAGCAAACGCTGGCCGTTTTCGGTCAGGTCACCAATGATTTCCTGGGTGTCAGCGTCAATCACCGTGGTGCCCACCGGCACCTTCATGATCAGGTCTTCGCCCTTGGCACCGGTACAGTCAGCGCCACGACCATTTTCGCCACGCTGCGCCAGAAATCTGCGCGTGTAGCGATAGTCCAGCAGCGTGTTGAGGTTGTGGTCGGCCTCCATGAATACCGAGCCGCCATCACCGCCATCACCGCCGTTGGGGCCGCCGAATTCAATAAATTTTTCACGGCGAAAGCTCATGCAACCGTTGCCGCCGTCACCGGCCTTGACGTAAATCGCTACTTCATCAACAAATTTCATAACTCAGTCCTGCACTTGGGTGCGGGTAGTATATAGGTATCTGGCCCTGCCGCATGACCTTTGCCTTTGTAGGTACGAATTTATTCGTACCTACTGTGTCATGCCCTGTGTGCGAATAAATTCGCATCTACATATAGCCGGCAGGCTACTACACTTCTCCGTCATTACCGGGCTTGACCCGGTAATCTCCTGGCTCATGCGCAAAAAGACGGAGATCACCCGATCAAGTCGGGTGATGACGATACTCAAGAGTTGAAGGCTCAATAACCGGCACAAAAACAAAAAAGCCCCGTCTATCGACAGGGCTTTTTATGAGTCAAAAGACTTAGGCTGTAACTACGCTAACGTAGCGACGGCCAAATGCGCCTTTAACTTCAAACTTGACCACGCCTTCCTGTTTGGCAAACAGGGTGTGATCCTTGCCCATGCCTACACCGTAGCCAGGGTGGAATTCAGTACCGCGCTGACGCACGATGATGTTTCCGGCTTGCACTGCCTGGCCGCCGTAGATCTTGACGCCAAGGCGTTTCGATTCCGAGTCGCGGCCGTTGCGTGTACTACCGCCAGCTTTTTTCGTTGCCATGAGTTAGTTCTCCTGTGAAAAAACCGGCCGCTTAGGCCTGGATACCAGTGATTTTAACTTCAGTGAACCACTGACGGTGGCCCTGACGCTTCATGCTGTGCTTGCGACG
>CAZMLX010000036.1:0-2906 GCA_964567275.1 uncultured Thiopseudomonas sp.
TGCCCTTGTTGTTGCGGATGTGGGTGATGTGGAATTCCTGCAGCAGGTTTTCCAGCGCCTGTTCACGACCGGCCTTGTCCAGGTCCTTGCGCAGCTCAAGGATCGACATGATGTTGTCACGTACGCTGAGCTTGCGGAAAATCGAGGCTTCCTGCGGCAGGTAGCCGAGCCCGGCCCGGGCACGGCCGTGCATGGCCATATGGCTGAGGTCCTGTTCGTCGATCAGGATACGGCCCTGGTCGGCCCGCACCAGTCCGACCACCATATAAAAGCAGGTGGTCTTGCCGGCGCCGTTGGGGCCGAGCAGGCCCACTACCTGACCGCTTTCAACGGCCAGGCTGACATCCTTGACCACCTGGCGGCCTTTGTAGGCCTTGGCCAGGTTATGTGCGATCAGGGTGCTCATTGTTCTTTTTTCCTGGGCTCGATCACCATGTGGACCCTGGGCTCGGGCTGGCTGACAGTGCCGGATTGGGCGCGGCCGATATTGACCTGTTCCTGCTTGATGTCATAGGTGATTTTTTCACCACGGGAGCTGTTGCCGCCCTGCTTGACCCGGGCCTGATCGGTAATGATGATTTGGTCCTTCTGGACGTAGTACTCGATGCTGTTGCCCCAGGCTTGCAGCTTGTCGTCGCCTTCGGCCGGCACCTGCTCGTAATAGGCCGGGCCGCCGACCGATTTGAAGTATTCGAGGTCGCCGCTTTTGGCCTGGATCAGGGTGACGGTATGGCCGGTGATTTTCAGCGTGCCCTGGGTGATGATGACATCGCCCCGGTAAATGGCAGTGCCTTTTTTGTCGTCCAGATCGGCGGTGTCGGCCTGGATGTGGATGGGCTGGTCACGGTCGGATGGCAGAGCCAAAGCCAGGGTCGGGAGCAGGCTGCCGAGCAGCAGGACTGCGATTCGGTTAGTCGGTTTCATAACGTCCTCTGACGGTTGAGAGCAGGCTGACAGTCCCCTGCTTGAGGTAAGCATTCATGCCGGTGGCGGTGGTGACGCCCTGTGCGCTGTTGATCTGTACCGGTTCTGCGGTGTGGGCGTGATCGGTGTCGGTCAGGTAGGTCAGCTGGCTGGTGGTGAGCAGGAACGGGCGCTGCTTTTCATCGTGGCGCTCGATGCTGACCTGTTCATACAACCGAATTTCTTTGCCGCCGGGGCTGGACTCGCCACGCAAACTGGTGATGTGCCAGGGGTACTCGGTGCCACGCCAGAGCTCCAGGTTGGGGCTTTGCATCAGGCTGACATCACTTTGCTGCAGATGGTCGATACGGGCGGCCCGGAAGCTGTAGTGCAGCTGGCCCTCGGCGTTGAACTGGGTGGTATGGCTGTTGGTGATGTAGAAATCAATGATCTGGTCGTCGCTGGTGGCCGCCGCCGGGCGGGCGGTGGGGTCGGAGGCAATGTTCCAGTAGCCAAGTGCTGCCAGCAGCAGGGCAAAGGGAATCAGGATGGGCCAGTGGCGGCCGGGTGCGCGGCGCATGCGGCGGCTCCTACAGGTAGGCCTGGCGGGCGGCGTCGAGCCGGCCCTGGGCGTGCAGAATGAACTCGCAGAACTCCCGTGCCGCGCCTTCGCCACCGCGCAGACTGGTGACCGCATCGGCATGCTGGCGGACAAAGCTGTTGGCATTGGCTACCGCCACGCCGAGGCTGACGCTGCGAATGGCTGGCAAGTCGGGCAGGTCGTCACCCAGGTAGGCCACATCGTCCAGTTGCAAACCCAGTTGGGCGAGTATTTCTTGTAGCGCAATGCGCTTGTCTTCACGGCCCTGGATCAGGTGCTTGATGCCCAGGTTGGCAGCGCGGTTGATCACCACCTGCGAGCTGCGGCCAGTGATGATGGCGACTTCGATGCCGGCGTTTTGCAGCATCTTGATGCCCTGGCCGTCGAGGGTGCTGAAGCGTTTGAACTCGGTGCCGTCGGGCAGGAAATTGAGGCCGCCGTCGGTGAGCACACCGTCCACGTCAAACACCGCCAGACGTACCTTGCGGGCCCGTTCCAGCAGTTCGATATTGTTGATGTCCAGCATTACATGACTCCGGCACGCAGCAGGTCGTGCATGTTGAGGGCGCCAATGGCCTGGTTGTCAGCGTCCACCACCGGCAGCGAGTTGATTTTGAAGTCCTGCATGATTTTCAGCGCTTCGGCGGCGAGCATGTCCGGACGGGCGGTTTTGCCGCCCACGGTCATCACCTCGTCGATGGTGGCGTTGCGGGTATCCAGTCCCCGGTCCAGTGCCCGGCGCAGGTCGCCGTCGGTGAAAATGCCGGCCAGGGCGCCGTCGGTGTCGAGAATCAGGGTCATGCCCAGGCTCTTGCGGGTCATTTCCAGCAGCGCCTCGCGCAGCGGTACGCCACGGCTGACCGCTGGCAGCTCGTCACCGCTATGCATGACGTGTTCCACCTTGAGCAGCAGGCGGCGGCCCAAAGCGCCACCAGGATGGGAAAAGGCAAAGTCTTCCGGGGTAAAGCCGCGGGCTTCCAGCAGCGCCAGGGCCAGTGCATCGCCCAGTACCAGCGTGACGGTGGTGGAGGAAGTGGGGGCCAGGTTGAGAGGGCAGGCTTCTTTTTCCACGCCGGCATCCAGACTGACGGTGGCCGACTGGGCCAGCACCGACTGCGGGTTGCCGGTCATGCTGATCAGCGGAATGTCGAGCCGCTTGATCAGCGGCAGCAGGGTAACGATTTCGCTGGTGGTGCCCGAGTTGGACAGTGCCAGCACCACGTCGCTGGCGGTAATCATGCCCATGTCGCCATGGCTGGCTTCGGCCGGATGCACGAAAAACGAAGGCGTACCGGTGCTGGCCAGGGTGGCGGCAATTTTGCGGCCAATGTGGCCGGACTTGCCCATGCCGACCACTACTACCCGGCCGGGGCAGTCGAGGATCAGCTGGCAGGCCCGTACG
>CAZMLX010000036.1:2916-10945 GCA_964567275.1 uncultured Thiopseudomonas sp.
TCCGAAGGGCGGATTTCCTTCCCCTTGGTTGGCGTCATCAATGCGGCTGGCAAGGTCGGCAATGGCGGCCTGTTCCAGCTGGATGGTGCGCAGGGCGGATTCGGTCAGGCGGCAAAGGGAAGCATCGGTCATGGCTGTGGAAAGTACCGGCGGCAGATGAAAACCGGATTATATGTCAGAACCGGTCGGCGCTTGTAGTCTCGGGACCGTTTTGAAAGCGGTTTTTACCGGTGGCGGCATGGGCAATGCTTTAGCTGCCGGGGATGAGATGCTATGATTGCCCGCTTTATTCAGGTACCTGACGGGAGCCTTGTTATTAATGTCGACTGCTGCTGATTATGCGGTTGAGCTGAAGGGCATGACCTTTATGCGCGGCGAGCGTGCCATCTTTGACGGCATTGACCTGCGTATTCCGCGTGGCAAAGTCACCGGAATCATGGGGCCTTCCGGCTGCGGCAAAACCACTCTGTTGCGGCTGATTGCCGCTCAGCTCAGGCCGGATGCCGGTGAGGTGCTGGTCAATGGCCAGAATCTGGCCCGGCTATCGCGCGGCAAACTGTTCGAGGCCCGCAAGCAGTTTGGCGTGCTGTTCCAGAGTGGTGCGCTCTTTACCGACATGAACGTGTTCGAGAACGTGGCTTTTCCGCTGCGGGTACATACCGATCTGAGCGACGAACTGATCCGTGACATCGTTTTGATGAAATTGCAGGCGGTCGGCTTGCGGGGCGCCATCAGGCTGATGCCGGACGAGTTGTCCGGCGGCATGAAGCGGCGGGTGGCACTGGCCCGGGCCATTGCGCTTGATCCGCAAGTCCTGCTGTATGACGAGCCTTTTGTCGGTCAGGATCCGATTGCCAAAGGCGTGCTGGTACGGCTGATCCGTTTGCTCAACGATGCGCTGGGCATCACCAGCATTGTGGTGTCCCATGATCTGGCCGAAACCGCCAGCATTGCCGATTACCTGTTTGTGGTCGGCGACCGCCAGGTGCTGGGACAGGGCACGCCGGAGCAGTTGATGAACTCGGGCGATCCGCGCATTTTGCAATTTATGGAAGGCCGTCCCGACGGCCCGGTGCCCTTTCACTTCAATGCACCGGATTACCGTACCGATTTGCTGGGAGGTGCCCGTGGCTAATGCATCTTGGCTGGACCGGCTGCAATTGCTGGGCCGGGCCGGTGTCGACGTGATCGAGGCCATGGGCCGCTCCGGCGTTACCCTGGTCCAGGTATTATTCGGGCACCGTACAGCCGGCAGTGGCTGGCATCTGCTGGTGCGTCAGCTGTATTTTGTCGGTGTGTTGTCGCTGGCGATCATTGTGGTGTCCGGCCTGTTCATCGGCATGGTGCTGGCGTTGCAAGGCTATACCATTCTGGTGGACTTCGGCTCCGAACAGGCGGTCGGCCAGATGGTGGCGCTGACGCTGTTGCGCGAGCTGGGGCCGGTGGTGACCGCCTTGCTGTTTGCCGGTCGTGCCGGTTCGGCGCTAACAGCGGAAATTGGCAACATGAAATCTACCGAACAGCTGTCCAGCCTGGAAATGATTGGCGTGGACCCGCTCAAATACATCATTGCCCCCCGGTTGTGGGCCGGTTTCATTTCCATGCCTTTGCTGTCGGCCATTTTCATGGTGGTAGGCATCTGGGGGGGCGCCATGGTGGCGGTGGACTGGCTGGGCGTGTACGAAGGCTCTTACTGGGGCAACATGATTGCCGCTGTGGACTTCCGTAACGATGTGGTCAACGGCATGATCAAAAGTGTGGTGTTTGCCTTTGTAGTGACCTGGATTGCAGTATTCCAGGGCTACGACTGTAACCCCAACTCCGAAGGCATCAGCCGTGCCACCACCCGTACCGTGGTTTATTCTTCGCTGGCCGTGCTGGGCCTGGACTTTGTTTTGACAGCACTCATGTTTGGAGATTTCTGATGCGAACCCGTGCACTGGAACTGTCAGTCGGCCTGTTTATTCTGGCCGGCATTGCTGCACTTTTGCTGCTGGCGCTGCGGGTCAGCGGGCTAAGCCTGGGCAGCCAGGACCATACCTACAGCCTGCATGCCAATTTTGACAACGTGGCCGGCCTGACCACCCGTGGCAAGGTCACCATGGCCGGTGTGACCGTCGGCAAGGTACAGGCCATCGAACTGGATCACGACAGCTTTATGGGGCGGGTCACGCTGTCCATCGACAAGCGGGTTGACAATTTGCCGCTGGATACCACCGCATCCATCGTAACCGCCGGGCTGCTGGGTGAAAAATACATCAGTCTGAGTGCCGGTGGCGATGAAGAGGTGCTGGCCGATGGTGACGAAATTTTTGATACCCAGTCCTCGCTGGTACTGGAAGAGCTGATTGGCAAGTTCCTGATGAACAGTGTCGGCAGCGATGATGACTGAACGGAGAACCATAATGACCCTGATGCGTACTTTGGCGCTGGCCGTGCTGGCGCTGTTTGCAACCGGCCTGCAGGCCCAGACCGCCCACGAAACGGTGGATCAGGTGATGCAGGAGCTGTTTGCCGACCTCAAGGCCAACCGCACCCTGTACCAGCAGGATGGCGAGCAGTTTTATCAGGCCATGGACCGCATGGTCGGCAAGGCAGTGGATGTGCGTGGTGTGTCCCGCAGCGTGATGGGCGTGCATGCGCGCCGGGCCAGCGAAGAGCAGCTGCAGCGCTTCCAGCAGGTGTTCAAGGACAGCCTGTTGCGCTTTTATGGCAAGGCCTTGCTGGAGTATGACAACCAGGATGTACGCCTGCTGCCGGACCGCACCGCAGAAGGCGACAGCCGCACCGAGATCAATATGGAAGTGCGGGACAGCCGGGGTACCGTTTATCCGGTGGTGTACAGCATGGTGCGGGTCGATGACCGCTGGCTGCTGCGCAACGTCAAGATTGAAGGCCTTAATCTGGGGCTGATGTTCCGGGACCAGTTTGCTGAAGCAGTGAAAAAGAACCGTGGCAACCTGGATGCAGTCATTGATGGCTGGGCCGAGGTGGTTGCCCAGGCCGATCAGGGCAGGGCGACCCGGTGAGCCAGGCCGAACTGCGGGGCGATACCCTGTATCTGAGCGGCGAACTGGACCATGCCAGTGTCAATGCGTTGCGGCTGCAAGCCGGCCGCTTGCTGGCCGGCGCCGGAGCCCGGGTGCAGCTGGACTGCAGCGGGGTGACCCGTGCCAATAGCGCCGGACTGGCCTTGCTGCTGGCGCTGTTGCGTGATGCCGCCCGGCTGGACAAACAGCTGGTGACGGGCGAACTTCCTGAAGACATGCGGCAAATGGCCCATGTCTGCGAGCTGACTGCGCTGTTGCAGCCGGCACCAACGAACTGAATGACAGAGGTAGAGCTCATGCAGGCAACCGAAGTAGAAACACTGATCCAGTCCGCCATTCCCGGTGTGACCGTCGAAGCGATGGGGGAGGGCTGCAGCTTTCAGCTTAATGTGGTGAGTGACGAGCTGGCTGCGCTGGGCCCGGTCAAACGCCAGCAGGCCATTTATGCGGTGCTCAACCCGCTGATTGCCGACGGCAGCATCCATGCCGTTACCATGAAATTTTTTAGCCAGGCCCAATGGCAGGCCGCCCGCGGCTGACAACCAAGAGGTCCCGATGGACAAACTGATCATTACCGGCGGCAACCGCCTGAATGGCGAAATCCGCATTTCCGGAGCCAAAAACTCGGCGTTGCCGATTCTGGCTGCCACCCTGCTGGCCAGCGAGCCGGTGACTGTCTGCAACCTGCCGCACCTGCATGACATCACTACCATGCTGGAGCTGTTTGGCCGCATGGGCGTACAGCCGATTATTGATGAAAAGCTCAATGTGGAAATCGACCCCACCACCATTCAGAGCCAGGTGGCGCCCTACGAGCTGGTGAAAACCATGCGGGCTTCCATTCTGGTGCTGGGTCCGCTGGTGGCACGTTTTGGCCAGGCTGAAGTGGCCCTGCCGGGCGGTTGCGCCATTGGTTCGCGTCCGGTGGATCTGCACATCCGTGGCCTGGAAGCTCTGGGAGCGGAAATTCTGGTAGAAGAAGGCTATATCAAGGCCCGGGCTCCGCAAGGCGGCTTGCGGGGCGGCCGTTTCTTCTTTGATACCGTCAGCGTGACCGGTACCGAAAACATCCTGATGGCGGCGGCACTGGCCAAGGGCACCAGCGTGCTCGAAAACGCCGCCCGCGAGCCGGAAGTGGTGGACCTGGCCAACTGCCTGAACGCCATGGGTGCCAAAATCACCGGTGCCGGCACCGATACCATCACCATCGAGGGTGTCGAGCGCCTGAGCGGAACCCGCTACAACGTCATGCCCGACCGTATCGAAACCGGCACCTATCTGGTGGCTGCTGCCATGACCGGTGGCCGCATCAAGGTCAAGGATACTGACCCGTCGGTGCTGGAAGCGGTACTGGCCAAGCTGCAGGAAGCGGGTGCCAGGCTGGAGTGCGGCAAAGACTGGATTGCACTGGATATGGAAGGCCGCCGCCCCAAAGCGGTCAACCTGAAAACGGCCCCTTATCCGGCGTTCCCCACCGACATGCAGGCCCAGTTCATCGCCATGAACGCCGTGGCGGAAGGTACCGGCACCATTGTCGAGACCATCTTTGAAAACCGCTTCATGCATGTGCAGGAAATGCAGCGCATGGGTGCGAAGATCCAGATCGAGGGCAACACCGCCATTGTTACCGGCATTGAAGAGCTCAAGGCGGCACCGGTGATGGCGACCGACCTGCGGGCCTCGGCCAGTCTGGTGCTGGCAGCCCTGATGGCCCGTGGCGATACCCTGATCGACCGTATTTACCACATTGACCGCGGTTACGAATGCATCGAGGAGAAGCTGCAGCTTCTGGGTGCCAAAATCCGCCGCATACCGGGCTAGACCATCATGCTGACCATTGCTTTATCCAAGGGCCGTATCCTTGACGACACCCTGCCGCTGCTGGCGCAGGCCGGTATTGTGCCGTCCGAGGATCCGGGCAAAAGCCGCAAGCTGATCATTCCTACCACCCGTGACGACGTGCGCCTGCTGATTGTGCGGGCCACCGATGTGCCCACCTATGTTGAACAGGGCGCTGCCGACCTCGGCGTGGCCGGCAAGGACGTGCTGATGGAATACGGCAGCCAGAGCCTGTACGAGCCGCTGGACCTGAAAATTGCCAAGTGCAAGCTGATGACCGCCGGTGCCGTGGGTGCGCCGGAGCCCGCTGGCCGCCTGCGGGTAGCCACCAAGTTCGTCAATGTTGCCAAGCGTTACTATGCCGAGCAGGGCCGCCAGGTGGACATCATCAAGCTGTATGGCTCCATGGAGCTGGCACCGCTGGTGGGGCTGGCCGACAAGATCATCGACGTGGTGGATACCGGCAACACCTTGCGGGCCAATGGTCTGGAACCGCAAGAACTGATTGCCCATATCAGTTCAAGGCTGGTGGTTAATCCGGCGTCGATGAAGACCAAGCACGCCAAAATCCGTGCGCTGATGGATATTATGGAGCGGGCTGTCGCCGAGATGGCTTAGCTTCGGTGTTGCAGGCAGGGTGAGGCGCTGCGCAAAGCTCACGCTCCCGCGCCGAAGCGGGCTTCGTCACGGGAACAAGGCTTTGCTCCGGCCTCGCCCTGCCTGCGGATACACCTTGCCGTTTGGGGGAGTGGCCCGGCTATGCCGGGCTGCTATCGCTGTGTTGGTTGCTGAGTGCGGAGTGTGTGTCCGCCCTCCCTGCGTTACGTCCCCCCACCGCCATTCTGTGCCTGGCGGAGCGCAGTTGCAGAATCAGTCCCCCGTCATTCCGCAGGGCACCTTCCCGTCATTCCGCGCGGAGCGTAGCGGAGACGCGGAATCCATCTGCACGTAGCGAAGCATAGTTGCAGAATTCATAGGGTTTTTTTGGCTTCGGTGTGGCAGGCAGGGCGAGGCACTGCGCAAAGCTCAGGCTCCCGCACCGAAGCGGGCTTCGTCACGGGAACAAGGCTTTGCTCCGGCCTCGCCCTGCCTGCGGATACACCTTGCCGTTTGGGGGAGTGGCCCGGCTATGCCGGGCTGCTGTCGCTGTGTTGGTTGCAGAGTGCAGAGTGTGTGCCGGCACGATTTATCGTTTGCGCAGGTTTTCCGCCGTGGGTTGCTCCAGCTCTGGCGGCAGGAAGTCCCGTTCCGGATCATAGTCCGCATACAGGTATTCAGTTAGCGCCTGCAGGCTGTCCGGGCTCAGGCTGCCGGCGGTTTGTTGCAGCCGCAGGTGGTTGAGAATGTAGTCATAGCGGGCGTTGTTGTAGTGTCGTACGGCTGCATACAGCTGACGCTGGGCGTCCAGCACATCGACCTGGGTACGGGTGCCCGCTTCATAGCCAATCCGGGTGGCTTCCACTGCGCTATGACTGGACAGAATGCCCTGCTTGCGGGCCAGGATCTGTTCCACGTCGGTATTGACGGCACGGTGCAGGGTGCGGACGTTTTGTACCACCTGCCGGCGCAGCTGTTCCTGGCTGTGGGTGGCCTGGTGCAGCTGGTGCACCCCCTGGCGCACCCGTGACGAGGTGGCTCCACCGCTATACAGCGGAATATTCAGCTGCAGCCCGATCAGGGTTTGTTCGGCATGGCGGCGATAGGTCGGGCTGCCGGGGTTGGTAAAGCCGAGGCTGTCATTGTCGCCACGCTGATACTGGGCAATGGCGTCCAGACTGGGAGCATGGCCGGCCTTGCGGCTGCGCAAATCCTGTTCGGCAGCCTGCAGGGCAAATTCCATGGCCCGCAATTGCAGGTTGTCACTGAGTGCCCGTTCTACCCAGGCGCCAGCCTCGTTGGGCGCAGGGGTTGCGAGTGGCAGGCTGTGGCGCACACCCTGCAGAGCGGCCAGCGGGTGGCCGGTCAGGCTGGCCAGTGCCTGTTGTGCATCGTCCACACCCTGGCTGGCCTGGATCCGGTTGGCGCGTGCGTTATCGTACGCAGCCTGCGCCTGCAGCATGTCGGTTTTGTCGGACAAGCCGGCCCCGAAACGTTCCGAGGCCAGCTGGTACTGACGTTGCAAGGCGTCTTCCTCGGCCTGGCTGGCGGCCAGGGTATCCTGGCTGCGCAGTACGGTAAAATAGGCTTCGGCGCTGTGCAAAATCAGCAGCTGCTCGGTGGCAGACAGTTCCATGGCGGCCTGTTCGCTGCCGGCCTGTGCGGTTTTTAGCTGATACCAGCGGTCCAGCCGAAACAGCGGCTGGCTGAGGCTGGCCTGATAACTGTAGCTGTTGCGGCGGCTGCTCTGCTGGCCCAGCTCACGGGTATCAACACGGGTACGGCTGCCGGTGTTGCTGGCGCCAGCGCCCAGCTGTGGCAACAGGCCGGCCCGGGCCTGGGGTACATTTTCGCTACGGGCCAGATAGGCCGCCCGGGCTGCAGCCAGTTCGGCATTGTTGGCGACAGCCAGCCGGTATACCTCGGTGAGGCTGACGGGCTGCACCGCCTGGGCGGATAGCCCCCAGGTACTGATGAAAATCAAAAGCAAAGCATGGCGCATGCCGAAAAGTCCTGATTGTAAGGCGGGTGATTTGACTGCAAGCAGCTCAGTCAGTGACGTCCAGTTGTTGTGGGGTCAGCTCTTGCTGTGCATAGCGCAGCCAGACACGCTGACGTAAAAAAACCTGATAAAGATCCGGGTCGATATGCCCGGAGGTGCTCATTTTTTCATGTCAGGCTGCCTGCGGTACAGGGGGATTGTGATTAAAGTCGTTGTGCCATCATGCCAAAAAGCAGGCAGCAAGAAAAGGATGCCCGGGGCGGCTTTATGATTGGCAACAAGATTGCAGGCTTGTGGAAAAAGGGTATCTCTGTTTAGATGCAGCCTCATTCTTGTCGGGGTGCTCTTCGGAGCTGAGATTGGCGCAAGCCGGATCCCGTTGAACCTGATCAGGTTAAAACCTGCGTAGGGAACAGGAAAGCATTGCCGCTTTGGGTTTTTGTGCCCGGTTTTCGTCACCTGACAGTCTCTGCTGTTGTTCAAGGGTGATGGCGTGCAATGTCCTTTTTGTCTACA
The DNA here is from genome assembly GCA_964567275.1 of uncultured Thiopseudomonas sp. Classification (GTDB taxonomy): domain Bacteria; phylum Pseudomonadota; class Gammaproteobacteria; order Pseudomonadales; family Pseudomonadaceae; genus Thiopseudomonas. Next base: position 10,921 of record CAZMLX010000036.1, read on the forward strand.
GGTTCCCCTGACGGTTTTTTGATCT
>CAZMLX010000036.1:11045-15024 GCA_964567275.1 uncultured Thiopseudomonas sp.
GACACCTCCGGCCCTTATACGGATCCGCAGGTAAAAATCGATGTGCGCAAGGGGCTGGGCGATGTGCGCAGCGCCTGGATTGGCGAGCGCGGCGATACCGAAACCCTGCCGGGGCTGACCTCCGAGTTTGGCCGCCAGCGCCTGAGCGATGCGCAATTGGATGCCATGCGCTTTGCTGCGGTGAAAACGCCACGCCGTGCCAAATCCGGTCACAACGTGACCCAGATGCACTACGCCAAAAAAGGCATCATCACGCCGGAAATGGAATTTGTCGCCATCCGTGAAAACCTGAAATTACAGGAAGCCCGTGAAGCCGGCCTGCTCGACAGCCAGCATCCGGGTATGAGCTTCGGTGCCAGCATTCCCAAAGAAATCACCCCCGAATTTGTGCGCAGTGAAGTGGCCCGTGGCCGTGCCATCATCCCAGCTAACATCAACCACACCGAGCTGGAACCGATGATCATCGGTCGCAATTTCCTGGTGAAGATCAACGGTAATATCGGCAACTCGGCGCTGGGTTCCTCCATTGAGGAAGAAGTCGCCAAACTGACCTGGGGCATCCGCTGGGGTGCGGACACCATCATGGATCTGTCCACCGGCAAGAACATCCATGAAACCCGCGAGTGGATCATCCGCAACTCGCCGGTGCCGGTCGGTACCGTGCCCATCTATCAGGCGCTGGAAAAAGTGGGCGGTATCGCCGAAGACCTGACCTGGGAGCTGTTCCGTGACACATTGATCGAGCAGGCCGAGCAGGGCGTGGACTATTTCACCATTCACGCCGGCGTGCTGCTGCGCTATGTGCCGCTGACCGCCAAGCGTGTCACCGGCATCGTCTCCCGTGGTGGTTCGATCATGGCCAAGTGGTGTCTGGCGCATCACAAGGAAAGTTTCCTCTACACCCGTTTTGAGGAAATCTGCGAAATCATGAAGGCCTATGACGTGTCCTTCTCGCTGGGTGATGGCCTGCGCCCCGGATCGGTAGCTGATGCCAACGATGCTGCCCAGTTTGGCGAGCTGGAAACCCTGGGCGAGCTGACCAAAATCGCGTGGAAGCACGACGTGCAGACCATCATCGAAGGTCCGGGCCATGTGCCCATGCACATGATTAAAGAGAACATGGACAAGCAGCTGAGCGAGTGCGGCGAGGCACCCTTCTACACCCTCGGTCCGCTGGTCACTGACATTGCGCCGGGCTACGACCACATCACATCCGGTATTGGTGCGGCAATGATCGGCTGGTACGGCACCGCCATGCTCTGCTACGTCACGCCCAAAGAGCACCTGGGCTTGCCCGACAAGGATGACGTGAAAACCGGCATCATCACCTACAAGATCGCTGCCCATGCCGCCGACTTGGCCAAGGGCCATCCGGGTGCGCAAATCCGTGACAACGCCCTGTCCAAAGCACGTTTCGAGTTCCGTTGGGAAGACCAGTTCAACCTTGGCCTCGATCCGGATACCGCCCGTGCCTTCCATGATGAAACCATGCCCAAGGAGTCCGGCAAGGTGGCGCACTTCTGCTCCATGTGCGGGCCGAAGTTTTGCTCGATGAAGATTACCCGGGAAGTGCGCGAGTATGCGGCTGAGCATGGATTGATTGATGAGCAGAAGGCGATTGAGGTGGGCTTTAAGGAACAGTCGGAGCGGTTCCGGGATGAGGGGTCGATTATTTATAAGCAGGTGTAGTTTTTGGCTTTGGTGTGGCAGGCAGGGTGAGGCGCTACGCAAAGCTACGCACCCGCGCCGAAGCAAGCTTCGTCACAGGTGCTGAGGCTTTGCTCCGGCCTCACCCTGCCTGCTGATACACCGAGCTGTTTTGGAGGGGTTGGCCCGGCTGTGCCGGGCTGCTGTCGCATGTTACTGGTTATAGCACCCAAACCTGTCATCACCCGCTATCACCCCACCACCACCGCCACAACCCGTCAACAGCGACATAACCCATCAGCACCGCCACAACCCGTCATCACCCGACTTGATCGGGTGATCTCGCTCGAAACAGCATTGCTTGCATAACTCCGTCATTCTGCGTTTTGCGCCAGCAAAATCGCAGAATCCATGGCGTTGGTTTTGGTATGGGCTTGGCTACGGCTTCTATGCTGACACAGGCTGTGTGAAAAGTGGCAGGGACAAGAAGACGCTGTATCTGACATGCTCAACCCAGCGGGCTGCGTACGCCTGCAAAATCCTGCCCCAACACATGGGTGTAAATTTTGGTCGTGTTTAAATCGGTGTGTCCAAGCAGCTCTTGTACGGTACGGATATCGGTACCTTGATGCAGGAGCTGAGTTGCAAAACTGTGTCGAAAGCTGTGGCAGGAAGCGGCCTTGTGTATACCGGCGTCTGTGATGGCTTTTTTAACCGCTTTCTGCACCGCAGAAATATGCAAATGATGGCGCACCCACTGGCCATTATCGTCTTGGCACAGGCCATCTGAAGGAAACAGCCATTGCCAGGCCAACGCCAAACCGGCATTGGGATACTTCCGGGCCAGCGCATAAGGTAAGGACACCGGTGCTGGCGTGATGTGCTGGCCGGCGTGTTGGTGTGTCCGTTGCTCAATCAACTCCTGCAACTCTGTGAACAATGTTCGGGGCAGCAGGGTTGTGCGGTCCTTGCCGCCTTTGCTGCTGCGTATCAGCAGCCTGTGCAGACTAAAGTCCACATCCTGTATGCGTAAACGGCACGCTTCGCTCACACGTAAACCGGCTCCATACATGAGGGATGCGATCAGACGGTGAGGGGATGGCAGCTTGCTGATCACCAGCATGGCTTCTTGATGGGAGAGTACCACTGGAAGCTTGCGGGGTTTCTTGGCACGAGAAATTCCATCAATTTGCTGTAAAGGTTGTTGTAAAACCTGCTTGTAAAGGAAGACTAGTGCGTTGAGCGCTTGATTTTGGGTAGCTGCTGCCACATTTTTGTTTGTAGCCAGCCAGGTTAGAAACTGGGCGACTTCAGGTTCGGCCATGTCGCACGGGTGGCGCAGTCGATGGAAGCGTATGAAGTATCGAATCCAGTACCAGTAGGTTTTTTCGGTGCGCAGGCTGTAATGTTTGGTACGCATGACTGCGTGTAACTGTTCGCGCAGCCTTGGTGGGGGTGTTGAGGGCTGGAGCATGGCAAATTCCTTTTGCTGGATGAATGTCCAGTAGTCTGCCAGTTAAAACAGACAGGTCAAGCGAAAAAAGATTATCAAACTGTAGTGTCTTGTAACCTGTTGATTCCTGTGCTTTAATTCGGCTTTTAAGAATAGGCCTATCGGGTTATGCCGCCTTCACGATAATTGGCTTATATAGAAGGCGGTCTAATACATGTTATGCAGGCGGAATAACGAACATTTGGAGGAGTATTAATGTTTGACAAGCTAAAAGGTGCGTCCGCTGGAATATCCGATAGGGTGCAGCGTACTAAAGATTCGCTAGGTAGAGCAAAAGAGGCGACTTCAAAATCGCTTTCCGCAGGAAGAGAGAAGTCGCACCAGGCATTCGAAAAGCACTGGCCGGCAATTGAGCGGGTGATAACGGACGGGCTTGTTGGCGTTACTGAAGAAAAGCTTCGGGATGAAATATTTCTCCAAAGCTCCTTCGAGAAGGTTTACGAGCTCCTCCCAATAGCGATCAGGTTCGTCGTTGACAGAGACAAGTTTATTGGATATTGCATGAGTCATCGAGAACCCATACTGCTGCGGCTGGAGGCTTCTAGATCTGCCGAAGAGGTTCCAGTTGCCTTGGAACATGGCGCCAATGAAGAGAAAGCATAACAAAAAAATTATGTACGCGCGTTTCACGCGCCGGACGCCCTCCTGCGTCGGGCGCCGCATATTTGGGCGTTATGTTTCCAAGTTCCCCAAGACCATGTGCTATGAGTAATCAAATATTCGACAATTTTGAAAGATCAGAATTTTCTGATGAGATATATGCAGGGCGGGCTCAATTTCTAAGTGCAACACCTGACCAATCTGGTAAGGTATTGCGTT
>CAZMLX010000037.1:0-14794 GCA_964567275.1 uncultured Thiopseudomonas sp.
CCATGTCCAGCACCCGGATTTGTACGTGGCCGGGACGCATTACACCTTTTTTCATAATGATGATTCCTCGTACAGGGGATACAGCCGGTGCCATCACCGGCTGCACAGATTAAACCATTAGGAACCTAATTACAGCAACTTCCAGGTGTAACTGATAATCAGGCGGTTCTCGTCAATGTTGGGACGGTTGTTGGAGCGGGCCATCACGTTGCGTACCTTCACGTTCAGGTCCTTCAGCATGCCGCTTTGTACGGTGTAGCCCAGATCGATATCACGCTCCCACTCTTTGCCGCTGGATTTGGCTGCACCACGGTCAATGTTGCTGCCGTGCAGGTAGCGCACAGTGGACAGCAAGCCTGGCACGCCGATTTCAGCGAAGTTGTAGTCATGACGTACCTGCCAGGAACGCTCCTTGGCATCGGCAAACTCGTAGGTCGGTACTTCGTTGCCCAGCGGGGTGATGTTGTTGAACACCCGTGGCAGACCGTCACGGCCATGCATGGACTGGAAGCCGACGTAGAAAGTGCTGCCGCCACGCTTGGCGGACAACAGGCTGTAGAAGGCACGGTTGTCGATTTTGCCGTTTAGCTTGTCGCCATTTTCCTTGGAGTCATACAGGCCCAGGTTGGCACCCAGCACCCAGTTGCCGACCGGCTCGCTGTGTTTGAAGTTGTAGTAAGTCTGCTGATAGATGTCTTTCAACTCGGCATGCCAGACACCCACCGAACTGCGGTTGTTGTTGAAGGCATAGTCGGCACCAACATAATTGAAGCGATCAGTCGATGTAGCCAACACAGGCCTGGAGCCCATTTTGGCGCTCATCTTGCTGCGACCCGCCTCGTTCAGCAGGCTGCCACGGCGGAACTGGCCCGCTTGCAGGGTCAGGTTGTCGATTTCCTTGCTGACCAGGCTGGCACCCAGATAGGTGGGCGGCAACAGACGGATCGGGCTGAAGGTCAGCACTGGCAGGTTGGGGGTTTGTTCACCCACTTTCAGTTCGGTTTTCGACAACCGGGCCTTGACCGCTACGCCCAGCCGGGAAAAGTTGTCCGGTGCCTTGCCGCTGGCACGGGCCGGAAACAGGCCGGTACCGGTACGGTCGGGGCTGCTGTCCAGCTTGAAGCCGACCATGCCGATCGCATCAATGCCCACGCCGACGGTGCCACGGGTGTAACCGGACTTGGCGTTAAGGATAAAGCCCTGGCCCCACTCCTCCGCTTTGGACTGGTTTCTAGGAGTATGCGGAATGCCGGAAAAATCCCGCATAAAGTAATAGTTTTTCGCTTCCAGGGTGATGCTGGCGTCTTCAACAAAGCCGCCTTCTGCCGCCTGTACGCTGGTGACAGCCAGGGCGCCGGCACCGATAGCCAGGGCCAGTGCCCCGAATTGGAATGGTTTGTTCATTGTGCTCTCTCTCATTGTTGTTGTCGTGCTTCCCGGGAAGCAGGTTGGGTTAACTCATCAGGCCGCCCTGGTTCTGCGTGCGGTCAGCACCAGATGGGCAACAATGCCAAAAAACAATCCCCAGAAGGCCGAGGCCAGCCCAAACATGGACATGCCCGATGCTGTTACCAGGAAGGTGATCAGTGCGGCTTCCCGCTCGGCCAGCACACTCATGGCCGCCGACAGCGAGTTGGCAATCGCACCCAGCAGCGCCAAACCGGCCAGCGCCGCAATCAGTGCCTTGGGAAAGGCCATAAACAGCGCCACAATGGTGGCCCCGAAACAGCCCAGCACCAGATAAAACACGCCGCCCACCACGCCGGCGACATAGCGCTTTTCCTGCACCTCATGGGCTTCACGCCCGGTGCAGATGGCCGCAGTAATGGCCGCCAGCGACAGGCCGTGGCACCCAAAGGGCGCCAGCAGCAGCGATGACAGGCCGGTGCCGGTGAGAAACGGACTGGCCGCCACCTTGTAGCCATCGTTCTGCAGCACCGCCATGCCCGGTACAAACTGGCCGGTAATGGCAACCACCATCAGTGGCAAACCAACGTTGATAATGGTGGCCATGCTGAACTCCGGCGTGGTCCAGACCGGTACTGCCAGTTGCAGGCTGATGCCGGCAAACTGGAAGTCACCCATGGCAAAGGCCGTTGCCATGCCGACAAACAGCACCGCCATGACCGCATAACGGGGCTGAATGCGTTTGAACACCACATAGGTGACAAACATCAGCAGCACCAGCACCATGCTGTCTTCCACCGCCATAAACAGCCGGGCGCCAAAGCTGAACAGAATGCCGGCCAGCATGCCGGCGGCAATGGTACCCGGCAGTTTGCGCACCAGCCGGTCAAATGCCCCCGACAGGCCAATCAGCAATACGATCAGGCTGCTGACCAGATAAGCACCAATGGCCTCGGCAAAGCTGATTTCAGGCAACAGGGTTACCAGCAGTGCCGAACCCGGTGCATTCCAGGCAATGATTACCGGCACCCGGTATCTCATGCTCAGGTAAATGCCCAGCACCCCGCTACCAATGGAAATGGTCCAGATCCATGAGGTGAGGATTGCTTCCGGCATATCAGCCGCCTGCGCCACCTGGAAAATGATGACCAGTGGTCCGGCATAAGAAATGACAGTGGCAATAAACCCTGCAACAAAGGCCGACAGCGAAAAATCTTCTATCAACTTTTTCATGTCAGTGTCCTGTATCCGCATGCATGGACTGCGCAGACCGGCCTGTTGGCCGACCTGCGCAGTGGCTCAAAGTGGATCAGGATTCTTCGGGCAGGCCGTAGAAGTTCTCGGCACGGGGGTTGCCCACCATCACGAACAGCAGTACCGCCAGCGCTGCAATGGCACCCGGCAGGGCAAACACGATGAAGTTGGCTTGCAACGGCATCTGCATGGCCAGCAACACACCACCCAGAATCGGGCCCACAATGGCACCCAGACGGCCGACCGCAGACGCCCAGCCCAGGCCGGTAGAGCGGTAAGCCAGACCGTAGAACTGGGCCACGGCTGCGTACAGCAGGATCTGGGTACCAATCACGGTGGCACCGGCAATGGTAATCATGGTGTAAAGCACCGGCATCGGGCTGTTGAAGCCCATCAGGCTGATGGAGGCAACAGACACCACGAAGAACACTACAATGACTTTGCCCAGGTCGTAGCGGTCACCCAGCCAGCCGCCAATAATCGCACCCACGGCACCACCAAAGTTCAGCGCCAGCAGGAAGGACAGACTGGAACCCAGGCTGTAACCGGCGTTGTTCATAAGTTTTGGCAGCCATGAACCCAGGGCGAACACCATCAGCAGACAGCAGAAGAAGGCAATCCACAGGGCAAAAGTACCAATCAGGCGGCCCTCGGTGAACAGGTCCAGCACTGTACCCTTGGCCACGGTTTTACGCTCGACCACCACCAGTTCGGCAGCAGGATCAACCGGTTTGCTGTCTGGCTGTACCTTGTTGAGCATGGCACGGGCTTCGGCATGACGACCCTTGCGGATCAGGAAGCCGAGCGACTCGGGCAGGAACATCAGGATAAAGGGCAGCAGGATCAGCGGCACGGCACCGGCAAAGAACATGATCTGCCAGCCGAACTTGGGCATCAGGTAAATACCCAGACCGGCAGCAAACACACCACCCAGCGAGAAACCGCTGAACATCAGGGTCACCAGGGTATTGCGGATGCGGCGTGGTGCCAGTTCGTTGATCAGCGCAACTGCGTTGGGCATCAAGCCACCACAGCCAAGGCCGGCAAAGAAGCGGGCAATACCAAACTCGGTGGTATTGGTGGCAAAACCGTTCAAAAAGGTAGCTACGCTGAAAATCACAAAAGCCGCAACAATACCCTTTTTGCGTCCGATCTTGTCCGCCAGCATACCCAGCAGCAAGGCACCAAACAGCATGCCAAACAGCGAGTAACTGCCCAGCGCTCCCGCCTGGACCGGCGTCAGGTTCCACTCGCCCATCACTTTGGGCAGCACCACCCCAAAGATGAACAGATCGTAACCGTCAAAGATCATCAGCATGGAACACACCAGCAGGATGAGCCAGTGGAACTTGCCAAATTTGGCGTCGTCAATGTGCTTCTGAACATCAAATTTATTCATTTGCAATCACCTGGTTGTTATTGTTTTCAAATTTTTTTGTGTTGTCGCAACAACGGCCCCCGCATGCCATCGCATACAGGGGCCGCCGCGTGTTGCTAGCCGCAGTCGCCGCCACCTACCGGCACGATGGTGCCAGTGATGTAGCCTGCTGCATCGGACGCAAGGAACAGGATGGGGTCAGCCTGCTCATCCAGCGTGCCATAGCGGTGCATGAAGCTGTTTTGCAGGGTCTGATCAATCAGCCCCTGGTACCACTGCTTCTCTTGCTCGCTTTGTGCTTCGGTGTTGCGGGGTGTCAACCGGGGCGGCGCCTCGGTGCCACCGGGTGCGGTGGCGTTGACCCGAATGCCCTGTCCGGCATACTCGTATGCCAGGTTGACGGTCAGGCCGTTGACGCCAGCCTTGGCGGCGCCATAAGGCACCCGCATCAGGCCACGGGTGGCAACCGAAGACACGTTGACGATGGCACCCTTCTGTTGCTCAACCATGTACGGCAGTACCGCACGGCAGCACCACAGGGTCGGAAACAGCGAACGCTGGATTTCCTTCATGATCTGCTCGGGCTCGTAGTGCTCGTAAGGCTTGGCCCAGATGGTGCCGCCAACGTTGTTGATCAGAACGTCGATGCGACCGTAAATACGGGCTGCTTCGGCCATGCTGTCACGGGCGCCTTCCCAGCTTTCCAGGTCGGCCTGGAAGCTGTGGACTTCAAAGCCCTGGCCTTTCAGCCCGGCTGCCACTTCCAGAATGTAGTCGGAGCGGTCAACCAGCAGCAGGCGGGCGCCTTCAGCGGCGGCCTTTTCGGCCACCCGCTTGCCGATACCCTGGGCCGCACCGGTAACAACCATTACTTTTCCGGTAAAACGTGCTGTCATCGGTATCATCCTTATTTGCTGGCGCCGGGGGTAAAGCGCTCGTAATGGAAGCTGTTTGGCTGGATGCCCTGCTGGTCCAGCCAGGCCATCACGGCGTCAACCATCGGCGGTGGACCGCACAGGTAAACGTCGGCATTGCCGCCTTCCAGCGGGGCGTCTTCCATGTGATCGGTGACATAACCCTTGCGCGGGTAGCTGCTCTGCTCGCTGGCCACTACCGCCTTGAAGCTGAAGTTGGGCAGGGCGGCAGCAAAGGCTTCCAGCTCTTCCATGCAGACCAGGTCGGCATCGTGGGTTACGCCATAGATCAGGTGCACCGGCTGGTCACAACCGTCGCGCTGCATCAGCTTGAGCATCGACAGGAACGGTGCCAGCCCGGTACCGCCGGCCAGCATCAGCACCGGGCGTTCAACCTTGCGCAGGTAGAAAATGCCTTGCGGGCCGGTCACGGTGATGCTGTCGCCCGGTTTGGCGGTGTCGGTCAGCCAGCTGCTCATCAGGCCGCCCGGCACATTGCGCACCAGGAAACCGGCCTTGGCATCGCCCGGCAGGCTGGTGAACGAGTAAGCACGCACCTGGCCACCACTACCCGGAACTTCCAGGTTGACGTACTGGCCCGGCAGAAAGGCAACGCCTTCGGCCAAATCAAGGCCCACTTCAATCGAGCTGTCGGACAGCTGGCGTACTTCGCGCACGCTGGCCTGCATACTTTGCACGCCGGTTTTACACATGCTGGAGTCGGCCGGAATGCTGACCACGCAGTCGGAGTGCGGCACCATCTGACAGGTCAGAACCAGGCCTTTTTCCTTCTCGTCGTCGCTCAGCGCTTCTTCCAGATATTCGTCGCCCAGATCGTAGTCACCCTCGCTGCAGGCACCCTTGCAGGTGCCGCAAACGCCGTCGGAACAGTCCATCGGCAGGTTGATCTGGTGGCGGTAGGCCGCATCCAGGACGGTTTCATCCTCGTTGCAGGTAATGAAACGGGTGACGCCGTCTTCGAAGTTCAGTGCAATGCTATAACTCATGTCCACAGCCCCCGTATTACAGGTGATAGAGGTCGATTACCTGGTTGATGTAATCGTTATTGAGGACAACTTTCTTGTAGGTGATCAGCGGTGAGCCACTGCTGACATCCAGGGTATAAAAAGCGGTACCGAAGAACGTGTGGGTGTTCTTATAGCGGTGGCTGTTGGTCTGCCAGTTGAAGCGCACCTTGACCTCGTCGCCATTGCGCTCCAGCACCTCAATGTTGGTACGCAGGTGGGTCGTACGTGGCTCGGGCAGCGAGGAAGCACCGGAGCGCTCGGTTTTCATGCGGTAGACACGGTCTTCCAGGCCTTCGCGGTTCGGATAGTAAATCAGCGACAGCTCGGTTTGCGGGTCTTCGGTGAGGGTGTCTTCGTCATCCCAGCACGGCATCCAGTACACGGCGTCTTCGTGGTAGCACTGCACCCACTCATCCCACTGGCGGTCGTCCAGCAGACGGGCTTCTTTGTACAGGAACGCCTGGATATCTTCGTAACTAATGCTCATGATCAGCCCTCCTGCGCAACGCTGATAAACTGGCTGCGCTCTTTCTCTACGGCACGCAGCATTTCTTCGACCCAGTGCTTGTGGTGCATCACATACAGGCCTTCGTCCTCAGGGGCGGCACCACTGAGCAGCGGCTTGAAGCCGGCTTTCTGTGAGGCTTCGTCAGCACCCTCAATCCATTGCTTGGCACCACGGCTCATGTCGTTCCACTTCAGGCCGGAGGCGTTGTAGCCTTCCTGACAGGCGCGGAACTCTTCCAGGTCGTCCGGAGTACCCATGCCGCTGACGTTGAAGAAGTCTTCGTACTGGCGGATGCGCTTGGAGCGCTCTTCAGCCGGCTCGTTCTTCGGTGCCCAGCAGAAAATGGTGACCTCGGTCTTGTTCACCGCCAGCGGACGCAGCACGCGGATCTGGGTGGAGAACTGGTCCATCAGGTACACGTTGGGGTACAGGCACAGGTTCTTGGTGGTGTTGATGATAAAGTCGGCACGGTCTTCGCCCAGGCGCTGCTTGAGGTTGTCAAACTCGCGGTAGATCGGACGGACTTCGGGGTTTTTGACCCGGGTCCACAGCATCATGTGGCCGTTTTCAAAGGAGTAGAAACCGCCATCACCGGACCAGCTGCGTGCGTCCACCGCCTGGGTGCCGCCTTTCTCGTAGTTGCGCTGGGTCATGGTGGACAGGTAGTTCCAGTGCACGGTGCCTACGTGGTAACCGTCAGCGCCGTTTTCGGCGGTCAGTTTCCAGTTGCCTTCGTAGGTGTAGCTGGAGGTGCCGCGCAGCACTTCCAGGCCATCCGGAGACTGGTCAACAATGCTGTCGATAATGTGACGTGATTCGCCCAGGTACTCTTCCAGGGTGCAAACGTCGTCACTCAGGCTGCCAAACAGGAAGCCACGGTAGCTCTCAAAGCGGGGCAGATGCTTGAGGTCGTGGGAACCGTTGAGCTTGAACTGGTCAGGGTAAGCGCCTTTCTTCTCGTCACGGGCCTTGAGCAGCTTGCCGTCGTTTTTGAAGGTCCAGCCGTGGAACGGGCAGGTAAAGGAGGTTTTGTTGCCACGCTTTTTGCGGCACAGGGTGGCGCCACGGTGGGAACAGGTGTTGAGCATGGCCTTCAGCTCGCCGTCGGAGGTGCGGGTAATGACCACTGGCTGACGCCCCACGTACAGGGTGAAGTAGTCACCCGGGTTGGGGATCTGGCTTTCGTGGGCAAGGAACACCCAGTTGCCCTCGAAGATGTATTTCATTTCGAGCTCGAACAGCTCTTCATCAGTAAAAGCGGAACGGTCGCCACGGTAAAGGCCCTCTTCAGGATTCACCTCTACTGCGTTACGGATTTTTTCCTCAAGGCGATTGAGTCGTTGAGTCATTGCGCTAACCCCGTATTTGTTTTTGGTATAGAAAACAGGTATGGATGTAAATCAATCCACGGCACCATCCGGACAGCGGTCGCATAATCGGGATGGGATGCATTCCTTTTTTCTTGTTTTAATTAAGAGGCTGAAAAACTCACTTCCGTATGGACCCGGCTTAAAAAAGCCTTTAGCCTCTGTACTTCACGTATTTCGCCAGGCCAGTACCGGCGCAAGGCCTAAACCTTGCCGCCCATAGTGGCTGGAACGTGACCTGAAGATAGAATCCTTGCCCAAAATCAACAAATACTGATTTAGCATGCAGCCATACCGGGGAGGTATCGATGGAGTTAAGGCATCTGCGGTACTTTGTCACGGTTGCCGAAGAGCTCAACCTGACCCGGGCCGCCAAAAAGCTCTATATCAGCCAGCCACCGCTGACCCGGGCCATCATGCAGCTGGAAGAGGAACTGGAGGTTCAGCTGTTTATCCGCAAGCCGCGCGGGCTGGACATGACCCCGGCCGGCTTGTACTTTCTGCCCCATGCCCGCCAGCTGCTGGAACGGCTGGAAACCCTGGTAGCAGACACCCGCCGTATTGACGAGCAGCGCAAAGTCATTTTCAGCATTGGTTTTGAGCCGTCGATTTTTTACGGCCAGCTACCGAGCATGGTACGCCGCCTTCGCAACAATCGTGATGTTGAAGTCATCTTGCATGAACTGGATGCTAATGATCAGATTAATGCCCTTAAAAACGGGAAAATCGATATCGGCTTTGGCCGGGTACTGATTGAGGACTCGGCTGTTGACCAGCAGGTGCTGTTCAGCGAGCCGATTCTGGCAGCACTACCGGCCAACCACCCTCTGAGCAGCCGTCCACCAACCCTTGAAGAGCTGTCCGAACTGCCCTTCATTGCTTTTCCACCCGGCTCCAGCCCCAGTTTCGCCACCCTGATCGAAAGTCTGTTCTATCAAAAAGGCATACGTCTCAATACCATACAGACCGTCAACGGCCTGCAGACGGCACTGGCACTGGTCGCAACCGACATGGGTTACACCCTGGTACCGGAACAGGTGGTCAAGATTAAACGGGAAGGAGTGAGCTATGTACGGCTGGCTGACAAGAGCCTGATTACCAGCGTGATCGCCTCGCGGCGGGCCAATGAAATACCGGACGCCATCATGCGGCTAACCAACACCATTTTGCAGGAACTGGTCGACAACCGCCTGTCCGGCCGCTACCCCGGCCCGCTGGATGTCTAGTGATTGCGGCTTGTACAAGCCATTCGGGGCCTGTTTATGCAACCTGAAACTGTAGGGCTAACTTCGTCATCACCCGACTTGATCGGGTGATCTCCTACAGCTTGTGGCTGGCTCGTGCAGATTACCGGGTCAAGCCCGGTAATGACGAAGAAAACAAACAACCGCCAGCTTTAACGCAGCCCTGACAACGCAAGTAGTTTTCAGTGCTTCCTTAAGTCAGCAGCTGTAATACAGCTCATATTCCAGCGGATGCACAAAGGTGCGTACCCGCAGGTCTTCTGCCGCTTTCAGCTCGATAAAGGCGTCGATGAAGTCATTGCTGAACACGCCGCCGCGCAGCAGGAAGTCACGATCGGCATCCAGCGCATCCAGTGCTTCCTTGAGGCTGCCACACACTTGCGGAATGTGCCGTGACTCTTCCGGAGGCAGGTCGTAGAGGTTTTTGTCGGCCGGATCGCCGGGATGAATGCGGTTCTGGATGCCGTCCAGACCGGCCATCAACAGCGCCGCAAAGGCCAGATAGGGGTTGGCGGACGGGTCCGGGAAGCGGGCTTCGATACGACGGCCACGGGGGCTGGTGACATAGGGAATGCGGATCGAAGCCGAGCGGTTACGGGCCGAGTAGGCCAGCATGACCGGCGCCTCAAAGCCCGGCACCAGCCGCTTGTAGGAGTTGGTGGACGGGTTGGTCAGCGCATTGAGCGCCTTGGCATGTTTGATGATGCCGCCCATAAAATAAAGTGCCGTGTCGGACAGGCCGGAATAGCCCTCGCCGGCAAAAATGTTTTTGCCATCAGCGGTAATCGACATGTGCACGTGCATGCCGGAGCCGTTGTCACCGTGCAGCGGCTTGGGCATAAAGGTGGCGGTACGGCCATAGGCATCGGCCACGTTGCGCACTACGTATTTGAGGGTTTGCACCTCGTCGGCCTTGGCCACCAGCGTGTTGAACTTGACGCCAATCTCGTTCTGGCCGGCAGTGGCTACCTCGTGGTGATGCACCTCGACTTCCTGGCCCATTTCTTCTAGCGCATTGCACATGGCGGTGCGGATTTCGTGGTCAGGATCGTTGGGAGCTACCGGCATGTAACCGCCCCGCACGCCAATGCGGTGGCCCCGGTTACCGCCCTCCAGCTCGGCATCGCTGCTCCAGGCAGCCTGCGCCGAATGAATCTTGAACATGGCACCGGCCATGCCGGCCTTGTACTGCACCTGGTCAAAAATGAAAAACTCGGGCTCCGGCCCCACCCAGAAACTGTCACCAATGCCGGTCGCCTTGAGATAGTCCTCGGCCCGCTGCGCCAGCGCACGCGGGTCGCGGTCGTACCCCTGCATGGTAGAGGGCTCAATGACGTCACAAACCAGAATCAGGGTTTTTTCTTCGGTAAAAGGGTCCAGCACGGCGCTGTCGTCATCCGGCAACAACAACATGTCGGACGCTTCAATACCCTTCCAGCCCGGCATCGAAGAGCCGTCAAACATGGCACCCTGCTCGAAGAAGTCTTCATCCACAACACGGGCCGGCAAGGTCAGGTGATGCTGTTGCCCGCGAATGTCGGTAAAACGAAGGTCAATCCATTTCACATGGTGCTGTTCGATCAATTCAAGCGACTTCAACATCGGGGTCTCCAAAACCTGTGCTTTACGGCAACCCCAAGCGGGTGCGCAAGGGCGATATTCTCGCCTTTACCCGCCTCGAACGCTAGGGGTAAGATGCTTCTCACGCAAAAAACACCGGCCGCTCCACATTCCCGCTGTGGCCGCCCATCCGTGTTGTCAGGAGATCAGACATGCGCCATCTATGGATACTGCTGGCCGGCTGCCTTGCCCTGTCCACCGCCCAGGCTGCCATTTACCGCTATACCGACGCCAACGGCCGGGTGGTTTTCACCGACCAGCCACCGCTGGGCGTCGACGCCTCCGAGCTTGAGCTGCCCGAACCCAACAGCACCCTGATGCCGACCCCGCACCAGCCGGCGGCAACGCCCGACGCCCGGCCCGGCTTGACCCGGCCGCCCTACAGCACCCTGGCACTGGAAGGCATCCCCGACGCCGAAGCGATACGTGCCAACAATGGCAGCTTCAGCCTGGAGGTTGTGATTGACCCGCCGCTACGCCGTGGCCATCAGCTGCAACTGCTGGTCGATGGCGAGCCCCACGGCCAGCCGGTACAGGGCACACAGCTGCAGGCCAACAACCTGGACCGTGGCGAACACCAGCTGGCAGTCCAGGTGCAGGCCGGCCCGAAAGTGCTGCAAAGCAGCGCCCGCTATCCGGTCAGCGTGCAACGCACCCATGTCAACAGCCCGGCCCGGCGCGCACCATGACCCGCTGGTTATGCCTGGCACTGTTATTGCCCTGGCTGAACGCCAGCGCCGAGATTCATAGCTATATCAACGCCAACGGCGAACGGGTGTTTACCGACCGGCCACCGGCTGCTGCGTCCACCACGACTGTTCAGCCGCAATCCGTCAACCGCATGCAGGCCGGGCAACGGCTGATCAAGCTCAAACCGCCGGCCGACAGCCTGCCCGCCGCAGAAACGCCAGCCACGCCCCGCTACACCCGCCTGCAGCTGCTACAGCCGGCTGCAGACGCCACCTTGCGCAATACCGGCCGCAGTATCGAACTGCAGGTCAGCAGCACCCCCGCCCTGCTGCCCGGCCACAGCTACCAGCTGTGGCTGGATGGTGCGCCCTTTGGCAGCGCCAGCAGCCGCCCGGCCTGGACCGTCAACGAGGTGGACCGGGGCACGCATAGCCTGCAGGTACACCTGCTCGATGCCCAGGGCCGCAGCCTGCTGCAAACCGACAGCGTCCAGGTGCATGTACACCAGACCAGCCTGGCCGCCCGCCGCCGCATCAACTCCTGCCAGAACGATGATTACGGCGTGCGTCCCGAATGCCCGCTAACCGACAAACCGCCCGAGCCCAAAAAAGGCTGGTGGCGTTTGGGCTTTTGATTGCCGGCCATGCAAGACCATCATTTCGACGATCTGGCCGTACGCTTTGCCCAGAAAATCTATGGCAACAACAAGGGCGCCATCCGGCTGGCCGTCTTGCAGGCCGATTTGTTGGATGTACTGCCACAGAGGTCACTGCGCATTCTCGATATCGGTGCCGGACTGGGCCACATGGCGCTCTGGCTGGCCCGGCAAGGGCACCAGCTGACACTGGCCGAACCCAGTGCCGCCATGCTGGAGCAAGCCCGCCGCAGTTTTGACGAGGCTGGCCAGTCAGCCGAGTTTTTGCACGCTGACTGGCAACAGCTGGCCGCCAGCCAGCCCGAACCCTTTGACCTGATTCTCTGTCATGCCGTACTGGAATGGCTGGCCGAACCGGCCGAACTGATCGCTGCCTTGCGCCCGCTGGTCAAGGCCGATGGCTGGCTGTCCCTGGCGTTTTACAACAAGGATGCGCTGGTGCTGCACAACCTGATCAAAGGCAACCTGCGCAAGCTGGCCCGGCAGCATTTTGCCGGTGACGACGGCGGCCTCACCCCGCAACAGCCACTGGATCCCCGCCACATTGAACAGCTCTTGCAATGCAACGGCTGGCACATCAGCCAGCGCAGCGGCATTCGGGTCTTTCACGATTACATGCAACCGCAGTTCCGGCAGAAAATTGCCAACGACGAACTAGTGGCCACCGAGCTGTCCTATCGCCGCCACCCCACCCTGGGGCCGCTGGGCCGTTACCTGCACTGGCTGTGCAAAGCCACTCCCTAGCTGCATTACGCAGGACACCAAGCCACTGCACATCCATTCGCACAGAAAACCTGCCCTCGTCACCCTTGTGTGATCGTTTCGGTCATTGCTCCCGGAGCGGTTAATGACTGCAGGGGAGGCAATCCCATCCTGCACGCAACTTCAGCTACCCCGTCATCCTGCACGCAGCAAAGCGAAGCTGCAGGATCCAGCTTTACCCGGTCCCTAGCCACTGGATCCTGCGATTTTGCTGCGCAAAACGCAGCATGACGGTGGGGGAGCGCTTTGCCGGGCACAGCGCAGATGACGAAAAGCCTACTTCACCAGCAACACATCACAAGGCGGCTGCTCCAGAAAGTGGCGGGCCAGGCTACCCAGCAGGGCGTCTGCCATTTCGCCCCGGCCATGCTTGCCCAGCGCCAGCAGCTGTGGCCGCTGCCCGGCCACAGCTGTGTCGAGACAGTCATACAGCTCGCCATGCAACACTTCATGGCTGATGGCCGCACCCGATGTCGGCATCCTCGCCTGCTCGTCGGCAATCAGCTGGCCAAACAGCTCCAGCTGCCACTCCCGCTCGTCGGTGGCACAGCCGTGCACCTGGGCCTGCTCCTGTACATGAACGGCATGAATCTGCGCATCGCCCGGCAGCAACTCCCGGGCCGCATGCAGCGCCCGGCAGGCGCAGCCGGAAAAGTCCATCGGCACCAGAGCCCGGGCATAGGGGCTGGCATCCCCGCTGACCACCAGCAACACCGCCGCCGTGCTGTGCTGCAACACACGCTCCAGCGTGGTGCCGGCAAAATACACCGGCGAGTCCTGGTGATGGTCACCCATCACCAGCAGGTCGACCTCGCGGGCTTTTTGCTGGGCCACCAGCGTTTGCGCCGGCCGGCCACGGGCAATCACGATATCGGCAGCGGCCTCAAGCGCAGCCAGCTGCTGTTGCATAAACGCCAGCGCAGCGGCATGACCCTGCTCCAGCATGGCTGCCGGCAAGTGCTCTTCCTGCACATGCAGCAAGGTCAGGCGGGCCGCTTGCTGACGGGCCAGCTGGACCGCCCGCTGCACTGCCAGGCCGGCCTGTTCGCTCAGGTCATGTGCCACCAGAATATGCCGCATGAAGATTCCTCCATAAACAAAAAGCCCGGTTCAGGGAACCGGGCTGCGCAACCTTAGGCCTGTTGCGATTTGTCCAGTGCTTGCGACAGGTCAGCGAGGATATCGTCGATATGCTCGATCCCGATCGACAGTCGCACCAGATCCTGGGTAACACCGGCCTTGATGCCCTCTTCCACCGACAGCTGGCGGTGGGTGGTGCTGGCCGGGTGACAGGCCAGGGTCTTGGCATCACCGATATTGACCAGGCGATAAATCATCTGCAAGGCATCAATGAAGCGGGCACCGGCTGCCTGGCCACCCTTGATGCCAAAGCTGAGAATCGCCGATGGCTTGCCGCCATAGTATTTCTGCGCCAGTGCATGCTCGGGGTGATCCGGCAGGCCCGCATAGTTGACCCAGTCCACCAGCGGGTGCGCATTGAGGTATTCCGCCACCTTCTGGGCATTTTCGCAGTGACGCTCCATACGCAGCGACAAGGTTTCCATGCCCTGCATGATCAGGAACGCATTAAACGGAGACAGCGCCGCACCCATATTGCGCAGCGGTACCACCCGGCAACGGCCAATAAAGGCTGCCGGACCAAAGGCTTCGGTGTAGACCACACCGTGATAGGACACATCCGGCGTGTTGAGCAGCGGGAAACGCTCTTTGTTTTCAGCCCAGGGAAACTTGCCGGAATCGACAATGGCACCGGCAATGGTGGTGCCATGGCCGCCAATGTATTTGGTCAGGGCATGAATCACGATATCGGCACCGTGCTCAATCGGACGGCACAGCGCCGGCGACGGTACGGTATTGTCGACAATCAGCGGCACGCCATGGCGGTGGGCAGCTGCGGCCAGCGCTTCGATATCCTCAAAGCCCAGGTCGTCCTCGACCTCCCAAAG
>CAZMLX010000038.1:0-8398 GCA_964567275.1 uncultured Thiopseudomonas sp.
CCAGTAATGCCCCCAATGACCAGAGCACCAAAATCGTCACCCTGGTACGCGAGGCGGTGAAACTGGAGGAACAGGCCGCCAAGAAATCGGTACTGGAGCTGGAACACGAAGGCCGCACCAGCAAACTGGGCATTATTGAAATCCCCACCTTCTATATTGACTTCAAGGCCTACCGTGCCGGTGACCCCAATTACAAAAGCACCACCCGTGATGTGCGCAAACTCATTGCCGAGCTACAGGCCGAACAGGTTGAAGGCATTGTCATTGACCTGCGCAACAATGGCGGCGGCTCGCTGCAAGAAGCCACCGAACTGACCGGACTGTTTATCGAAAGCGGCCCCAGCGTACTGGTGCGCAACAGCAATGGCCGCATCGATGTGCTGGGCGACGAAGAAGGCAACGGCCCTTATTACCGTGGTCCGCTGGCCGTGGTGGTCAACCGCCTGTCGGCGTCCGCCTCGGAAATTTTTGCCGGCGCCATCCAGGACTACCACCGAGGTCTGGTACTGGGCGGTCAAACCTTCGGCAAAGGCACGGTACAAAGCATTCAGCCCTTGAACCATGGCGAGCTCAAGCTGACCCTGGCCAAGTTCTACCGTGTGTCCGGACAAAGTACCCAGCATCAGGGCGTGGTACCGGATATCCAGTACCCCGAGGTGGTCGACACTGACGAAATTGGTGAAAGCGCCCTGCCCGAAGCCATGCCCTGGGACAGCATCCGTCCGGCCATCAGTGCGCCACGCAACCCCTTTGCACCGCACCTGGATACCCTGCAGCAGCGTCACAGCGCCCGCACCCGCCAGGATCCTGACTTCGTCTATAACCGTGACCGCCTGCAACTGGCGCAGCAACTGATGCAACAAACCCGTGTCAGCCTGCATGAACCCACCCGCCGTGCCGAACAAGCCCGCATCGAGCAGCTGCAGCTGGATCTGGAAAACCGCCTGCGCTCGGCCAAAGGTGAAGAGCTGCTTACCGCCCTGAAGCATGACAACGAGGACGACCCGCTGGTTACCCAGGACAACGAACCCGGGCATCCGCCCGAACAGGATGCCTACCTGCGCGAAAGCGCCCATATCCTGCTGGACTGGCTCAATCTGCATACCCTGGCCAGCTCCCCCTGAACGGAGGCTGGCCGCTCCTTGCCGGCCCTCCAGCCACACCCCGTCACCCGGCTTTGGCCGGGTGATTGCTATCCGGCCGCTACCGGCCAGTCCAACCCCTCCGCCCGCAACGCTTCGACCAGTTCCGCCATCGGCAAACCCACCACGTTGCTGTAGCTGCCTTCGATGCTGCGCACAAATACTCCGCCCCGGCCCTGGATACCGTAACCGCCCGCCTTGTCGCCCTGTTCACCAGTGCGCCAGTACCAGTCAATTTCTGCCGGCAACACTGGGCGGAAACACACCCGGGTACTGACCGTCCGCACCCGGACACCCCCATCCGTTTGCAGGGCAAACGCGGTCATCACCTGATGGCAGCGGCCGGACAGCGCCTGCAACATGGCGCCCGCCTCCGCCGCTGTCGCCGGTTTGCCCAGCAACTGCCCGTCCAGCACCACTACCGTATCAGCGGCCACTACCAGCGCCCCGCTGCCCTGCTGCAGGCACCGAAAGCCGGCGGCAGCCTTTTCCAGCGCCATTCGCTCTACATAGGCAGCAGCCGGCTCACCCGGCTGCTGGTCTTCGTTAATGCCGATGTCCAGACACTCAAACCCGACCCCCAGCCCGGCCAGCAGCTCGCGCCGGCGGGGCGATGTCGATGCCAGATAAAGTTGCATGCCTGCCTCCTGATTGCCGCCGTGCTGCGCCAGGCAGCCGGCCGATAAAAAATGACCGCAGCCTGGGCTGCGGTCATGGGTGTTGCACTCAACAGCGTTAACGCATCATACGTTGTGCTGTGGCTGTTGCCCGTCGCCGGTTTCAGCCGTATCTGCTGGTTCGGTTCCGACAGGGGTTTCAGTTACTTCGGCAACCTGCGCCACCGTCTCAACCGCAGCGTCCTGTTCTGCCGCAGCCGTGTCAGCCACAGCCTCGACCGGCACCTCAGCCACTACCGGCTCGGCAGCGGGCTCGGCCTGCGCTTGCTGTTGCTCACGCTCGGCCTGCTCACGGGCCAGACGCTCCAGCCGGCGACGCTCGCGCGGGTCGTTGGCAGCACGGCCGCTGGCAGCAGGTTCGACCGCCGGGGCTGACTCGACCGCTGTATCAAACAGACCGGCCTGCACTGCAGCAACCGGGGCCGGCCCGGCTACAGGTTCAGCCACTGCCACCGGCTCCTGACGGATCTCAGGGGCCGGGCTTGGCTCGCTGATTTGCAGTAGGCTGTCAGTGTGCTCCAGCTGCAGCACCGGGGCAGGCGCTTCAACCACAGCGGCGGATGGATCAAACTCGGCAACCGCCGTTGCAGCGGTTACTGCTACTGCAGCAGCAACAACGGGCTCGGTCACAACCGCCTCGGGTTGCTGGCCTTCGGCTGCCGCTTCGCTGCCTTGCTCCTGATTTTCGCCCTCGGGAGTGCGCTCGCGACGGTTGGTCGGACGACGGCGCTGACCACGGGAGCGACGGCGCGGACGCTCTTCGTCGCCCTCCATCAGCTCGCTGTCAACCTCGGCAACCACCTGCTCCTGCACATCCATTTCCAGCTGCTGACGCTTGTTCTCCTGCTCCGCCTGCTCTTCCTGGCGGGGCTGGCGACGGCTGTTGTTGCGTGGCTGGGCAGCATCCTCCGGGTTCCGCTCGGGGCGGGTGCGACGGCTGGACGGCTTGTCCTGGCCCTGCTCGGCAGCGGCGGTACGGGTGGCATCACGTTGCGGACGCTCGCGGCGACTGCTGTCACCGGTTTTGCGGTCCTCGCGGGGTTTGCGCTCGTCATCACGGCTGCGGCCGTTGCTGTCACGGCTGCTGTTGTCACGGCGGCGGCCATTGTTCTGGCGGGGCGCACGCTCCTGGCTGGTGGTCTCGGCCGGAGCCGCCTTGCCAGCTTCGGCAGCGGCAGCCTCCTTGTCCTGACCGGCAAACAGACCAACCAGTGACTTGACCAGACCACGCAGCAAGCCTTCCTCGCCCGGCGCCGGAACCGGTACCGGCAGGTTGGGCGTTGGCCGGGCAATGCTGTTGCGTTCGTTGACGCCGGTTTTCACCACCGCCTCTTCACGCAGCAGCGAACGGCTGGGGGTCAGGGGTGCACTGGTGTTTTCTTCGCTTTCTTCACTGGCCATTTCATAGCTGGACAGGCCGGACTGGGCTTCAGGGCTGTCGTCACGCAAACGCTGCACATCAAAGTGCGGCGTTTCCATGTGGGCTTCCGGCAGGATGAAGATGCGCACCCGGGTCCGCAGCTCGATTTTGGTAATGGCGTTGCGTTTTTCATTGAGCAGGAAGGCCGCCACCTGGAACGGCACATGGGCACGCACCTCGGCAGTACGATCCTTGAGCGCTTCTTCCTCGATCAGGCGCAAAATGGCCAGCGAGATGGATTCCACATCACGGATTACGCCCTGGCCATTACAGCGCGGGCACACCATGCCGCTGGTCTCGCCCAGTGACGGACGCAGCCGCTGGCGGGACATTTCCAGCAAACCAAAACGGGAAATGCGGCCAATCTGCACCCGGGCGCGGTCGGCTTCCAGGCATTCGCGCATACGCTCTTCCACTGCCCGCTGGTTTTTCACCGGCGTCATGTCGATGAAGTCGATCACGATCAGGCCGCCGATGTCACGCAGGCGCAGCTGGCGGGCGATTTCTTCGGCCGCTTCCAGGTTGGTCTGCAGGGCGGTTTCTTCAATGTCGCTGCCACGGGTGGCGCGGGCCGAGTTGATGTCGATGGACACCAGCGCTTCGGTCGGGTCGATCACCAGCGCACCACCGGACGGCAATTTCACTTCCCGCTGGAAGGCGGTTTCGATCTGGCTTTCAATCTGGAAGCGGTTGAACAGCGGTACCGGATCCTGGTACAGCTTGACCTTGCTTGCGTACTGCGGCATGACCTGCTGGATGAACGCCAGCGCCTCTTCATGGGCGTCATGGCTGTCGATCAGCACCTCGCCAATGTCCTGGCGCAGGTAGTCGCGGATGGCACGGATAATGACGTTACTTTCCTGGTAAATCAGGAATGGCGCCTGGCGGCCTTCGCTGGCCTCCTTGATGGCAGTCCACAGCTGTACCAGATAGTCCAGGTCCCACTGCAGCTCTTCGGCGCTGCGGCCCAGACCGGCGGTACGCACAATCAGGCCCATGTCGGCCGGTGCATTGACACTGCTCATGGCCTCGCGCAGCTCGTTGCGCTCTTCGCCCTCGATACGGCGGGAAATGCCGCCGGCACGGGGGTTGTTGGGCATCAGCACCATGTAGCGGCCAGCCAGGCTGATAAAGGTGGTCAGGGCAGCGCCCTTGTTGCCACGCTCTTCCTTGTCAACCTGGACAATGACTTCCTGGCCTTCGCTGAGTACGTCCTTGATGTTGACGCGGCCACCTTCGGACGGCTTGCTGAAGTATTCGCGGGAGATTTCTTTCAACGGCAGAAAGCCGTGACGTTCGGAGCCGAAATCGACAAAGGCCGCTTCCAGGCTGGGCTCGATGCGGGTGATGCGGCCCTTGTAGATGTTGGATTTTTTCTGTTCGCGGGCGCCCGATTCGATATCGATATCAAACAGGCGTTGGCCGTCTACCAGTGCAACACGCAACTCTTCGGGTTGAGTTGCGTTGATCAGCATTCTTTTCATGGGGTACCAGTACGTTCCGTGTCACGAAACAGCAGTGGCACACGATGAATCGGGTTCGTCAGGTGCGCTCACCGGGCATGCCCGGCGTGTCAAGCTACAGCCCCTGTCAGGCCATGCGACAGCGTCCCTGGCTGCGGGCTTCTGGCCGGCAGCCTGGAATAATCATCCGGAAAGGACATGCGGCATACGGACTGTAAACTGCCCGTTCCCTGCCATCAGCAGGGCCGCCTCCGTCCGGAGTACATTATCGGGGAGGAATCCGCATAGCCCTGTTCAGGGCCGCCGGCCATTGCCGTCTGCGGTGCATCTCCACCTTCACGTTACCCGACCAGTCATACCGGACAGCTGCAGACTTCAGGTTCTGCCGTGCCGGGCGCCGGACTCTGGGTCCGTCTGCGCCATCGATATGTCTCGTCATTCATCGGGTGCCGCCCACAATTCCGGTGAGCGGGTTTAATCAACCGGACCACAACACCGGCACTCCGGTCTGCTGGAATGCCACCTGCTGCGGTCCGCAGTTTCAGGATCTTTGACTGCCGGCCTGCACATCATGCACTGCCTGCGGTTCGGGCGCCCTTGCGCCTTTCAAACATTTTCCGGGCTGTGCGCTGAATAGTTAGAATAAAATATGCGCACCTGCTAGATTACCCGGCTGTAAAACACAGCAGCGAGAATATAGCAGCAAGCTGCCCCCGCTTCAATTACCCGTAACCGGTCTTTCTGTATCCGCATGAGCACTTCCCCGTCCGTTCCGGTAGCCAAGGTCGAGTTTGTCGAAGTCGAAAGCGGCTTTGCCGGCCAGCGCATTGACAATTTTTTGATCACTCATCTCAAGGGCACTCCGAAAACCCTGATCTACCGCATCCTGCGCAAGGGCGAGGTACGGGTCAACAAGGGCCGCATCAAGCCCGAGTACCGGTTGCAGGCCGGCGACCTGATCCGCATCCCCCCGCTGCGCCTGCCGCCGCCGGACAGCCCGCCCACCCTGGCGCAGAGCCTGCTGGAGCGGCTGGAAGCCGCCATCGTCTATGAAGACAAACAGATGCTGGTGGTCAACAAACCGGCCGGCATTGCCGTACACGGCGGCAGCGGCCTGCAATTTGGCATTATCGAAGCCTTCCGCCAGCTGCGCCCGCAGTGCAGCGAGCTGGAACTGGTGCACCGGCTGGACCGTGACACCTCCGGCCTGTTGATGCTGGCCAAAAAACGCAGCCAGCTGCGCCGGCTGCATGCCGCACTGCGCAATGGCAGCATCGACAAGGGCTACATGGCGCTGGTGGCCGGCAACTGGCCGACCAGCCGCAAACAGGTGTCGGCCCCGCTGCAGAAAAGCAACCTGCGCTCTGGCGAGCGCATGGTTGAAGTCCACCCCGACGGCAAAGAGTCGCTGACCCGCTTTCACGTACTGCAACGCTTTGGCGACTTTGCCACGCTGGTGCATGCCAGCCCGGTCACCGGCCGTACCCACCAGATCCGGGTGCACTGCCTGCACGCCGGCCACCCGATTGCCGGCGACAGCAAGTACGGCGACGACGAGTTCAGCAAGCACATCCGTGAGCGGGGCGGCAAACGACTATTTCTGCATGCCCATTACCTGGCCATCCCCCGGGAAAATGAACAGCCGCTGGAGTTGCGTGCCGAGCCTGACGACAGCTGGCAAGCCACGCTGGAGCGGCTCAAATGAAACCGGACATCCGACTGCTGATTTTTGACTGGGACGGTACCCTGGTCGACTCGCTGGAGCGCATTGTCGGCTCCATGCACCATGCGGCCCTGACCTGTGGCGCCGGGCGCCTGAGCGACGACGCCATCCGTGCCATCATCGGCCTGTCACTGGACAAGGCCATTGTCGAGCTGTACCCGCAGCTGGCCAGCGACCCGCAACACGTGGAACAGATGCGGCAGGCCTACAGCCAACACTATCTGGCGCAGGAACACGAGCCCTCGCCCTTTTACCCGGGCGTGCGCGATGCGCTGGACAACTTTCGCAGCGCCGGCTATCAGCTGGCGGTGGCCACCGGCAAAAGCCGCAAGGGCCTGGCCCGGGTGCTCGAAGGCCACCGTATGCAGAACTTTTTTGACATTACCCGCTGCGCCGACGAAACCCGCAGCAAACCCGACCCGCTGATGCTGCAGCAAATTCTGCAGCACTGTGGTCAAAGCCCGGAGCAGGCCATTATGGTCGGCGACTCGCCGTTCGACCTGCGCATGGCCAACCGGGCACGGGTGGCACCGGTAGCCGTCAGTTACGGTGCCCAGCCGCTGAATGTGCTGTTACAGGAACACCCGGTACTGGCTATCGACCATTTTGAGCAGCTCGACCACTGGCTGTCGGGCCATGAACCCAAGGAGATTTCATGAACCACTCGCCCACCAACCCCGGCAATCACACACCGCCGCCCGTACCCGCTGTCGATGTACAAGGCCAGCAAAACGCCTGGAACATTCTGGAAAAAGCGGTACTGGCCAGCGTCCAGGAACAGCGCCGCAGCCGGCGCTGGGGCATTTTTTTCAAATCCCTGACCTTTCTCTACCTGCTGTTTGCCCTGCTGGTATTCGGTGCCGCCGTCGGCAGCAACAGCCGCCCCACCAGCGACTCGCATACCGCCATCATTGAAATCCGCGGCATCATTGCCGACCAGGAAGCAGCCGGCGCCGACCGGGTGGTAACCGCCCTGCGCCAGGCCTTTGAAGACAAGGGCACCAAAGGCATCATCCTGCGCATCAACAGCCCCGGCGGCAGCCCGGTGCAGTCCGGCTACATCTACGATGAAATCAAACGCCTGCGCCAGCTGTACCCGGACATCAGCGTTCATGCGGTGATTACCGACCTCGGCGCTTCCGGTGCCTATTACATTGCCAGCGCCGCCGACCAGATTCATGCCGACAAGGCCAGCCTGGTGGGCTCCATCGGCGTCACCGCCGCCAGCTTCGGCTTTGTCGACACCATGGAAAAACTGGGTGTCGAGCGCCGGGTTTACACCTCGGGCGAACACAAAGCCTTCCTTGACCCGTTCCAGCCGCAAAAAAACAGCGAAACAGAGTTCTGGCAGTCGGTGCTGGGCGCCACCCACCAGCAGTTTATCAACGCTGTCAAAAACGGCCGAGGCGACCGGCTCAAGTGGCAACAGCACCCTGAAGTGTTTTCCGGCCTGATCTGGTCCGGCGAACAGGCACTGGAGCTGGGTCTGATTGACAACCTGGCCAGCAGCAGCCAGGTGGCCCGCGAGCTGATTGGCGAAAGCAACATGGTCGATTTTACTGTCGAGGATTCACCCTTTGACCGCTTTACCAAGCGCCTCGGCACCAGCGTGGCCCAGCAGCTGGCACTCTATCTGGGGCTGCAGCAGGCGCCGCAACTGCGCTAATGGTTTTGCCGGCTTCGGTGTGGACGGGCCGGTAGCAGCCTGCTGAACGCTGCGCTTCCCGTGGCGAAACGAGTTTCGCCACGGTCGCTGATGCTTTCGCAGGTCGCTGCCGGCCCTGATACACCGAGTGTTTGGGGAGAGTCTGGCCCGGCGGTGCCGGGCTGCTGTCGTCTGTTGGCCGCCAGCTTATGTGGGCAACCTGTCAGGCAAAGCCAACTGTCCTAGTGGCCTGTAAAGAACAACCAAACGCTGCAATCAGAAGCGCACACCCAAGCGTAGATACCAGGTTCTACCGTTATAGCCGTAG
>CAZMLX010000038.1:8498-14711 GCA_964567275.1 uncultured Thiopseudomonas sp.
CAATCAGAAGCGCACACCCAAGCGTAGATACCAGGTTCTACCGTTATAGCCGTAGGGTGCGTACTGGGAATAGGCAATGGGTTTGCCTTTGCCATGCAGGGAGTCATCCGCAGCCGTCCTTCCCCATTGCTGAGGTCGGTTGTTGAGCATATTGGTAACACCAACTGCCAGGGTGGCCTGACGACCCAGATTAAAGCTGACTTGCGGGTCAAGCACCCAGCGTGCGGCAAAACTTACCTTCTGGTCGCCATAGGTGGTGTCGGCTCAGCTGCATCAGCTGCATCAGCTGCAACGGACAACTGCAACACCGCACTGTCATTCGATGATCCTATGACGCCAGGAATATCAACGGTTTATTTTACAGCCGGTGTTGTAGCATCAAACCGGACCAAACAGGACGCAAAACCGCTCTCACAACCGCCCTGCGGGTGCTCATGCCGCCAAGGTTTTGTCCAGTCTCGCCGGTCTGCGGATGCCATCAAGTGACTGGAAAGACTGCATGCCCCATACCCCCTTTAAAGGAGGTTTTTTATGGGTCTGACTCAGGCGTTACCGGTCACTGCCAGCCTGGCCTCGCTGGTAAAGTCGAGCATGCGCTGCAACGGCTTGACCGCCCTGGGCACCAGGGCCGCATCCACCAAAATTTCATTGGCACCGGTTTGCAGGCTGTGCAGGGTGGCTTCCAGCGTGTTCATCGCCATCCAGGGACAACTGGCACAGCTGCGGCAGCTGGCACCTTCACCGGCGGTTGGCGCTTCAATGAACGTCTTGTCCGGGCTGGCCTGCTGCATTTTGTAAAAAATGCCCTTGTCGGTAGCGACAATAAAGGTTTGCCGGTCCATGGTCTGGGTCGCCTTGAGCAACTGGCTGGTGGAGCCCACCACATCGGCCAGCTCAACCACCGCTTCCGGCGACTCGGGGTGCACCAGCACCGCTGCGTCCGGGTACAGGGCCATCATGTCTTCCAGCTGCAGGGTCTTGAACTCTTCGTGGACGATACAGGCACCATCCCACATCAGCATGTCGGCACCGGTTTCCCGCTCGATATAGCGGCCCAGGTGCTTGTCCGGGCCCCAGATGATTTTTTCGCCGTTGTCCATCAGGCTTTCGACAATTTCCAGCGCACAGCTGGAGGTTACCACCCAGTCGGCACGGGCTTTGACCGCTGCCGAGGTATTGGCATAGACCACCACGGTGCGCTCGGGATGCTGATCACAGAATGCCGAAAACTCCTGCACCGGGCAGCCCAGATCCAGCGAGCAGGTTGCTTCCAGAGTCGGCATCAGTACCCGCTTTTCCGGGCTCAGGATTTTGGAGGTTTCCCCCATGAATCGTACCCCGGCCACCAGCAGCGTTTGTGCCGGGTGCTGTTTGCCAAAGCGGGCCATTTCCAGCGAGTCGGCAACGCAGCCGCCGGTTTTTTCAGCCAGCTCCTGCAATACAGGGTCACAATAATAGTGCGCAACCAGCACCGCATTCTGACGTTTCAGCTCGGCGGCAATCTGCTCAAAGTAATCGGCTTTTTGTTGCGCAGTCAGAGGCTGTATCTGGCTGGCCGCAAGGTGCGCCTGAACCAAAATGCGTTCAGCAATCTGTGTCATCGTTATCGGGTTCCCATAAGCGGCAAAGTCGCAACCTTATCAAGTGTTGCCAGCGCCTGCAAAGCACCCTTGCGGTGCCAGAGAAGTAATGGTGGGTCGTGCGGGGTTCGAACCTGCGACCAATTGGTTAAAAGCCAACTGCTCTACCACTGAGCTAACGACCCTTCGGGGGTGCAAATAATACGTAAACCGGCCAGTTTTTCAAGCAAAAATACCAACCTGTTTACAGGTTCTGCAATTCTTGCCGGGCCAGACGGGCTGCAGAACTGTCCGGATACTCGCTCATAACCTGGCGATAAAAGGACTCGGCCCGCTCATGACGGCCCAGTCGCTGCTCGACCACCGCCAGCTTGTAAATGGAGTCGGCGACCTTGCCATGCTGCGGCCAGTGCTCGATCACCGTGGCAAAAGATTGCCCGGCTGCCTGCAGGTCGTTGTTGACCAGGCTGATTTCACCCAGCCAGTAATGGGCATTG
Source organism: uncultured Thiopseudomonas sp. (assembly GCA_964567275.1). Lineage (GTDB taxonomy): Bacteria > Pseudomonadota > Gammaproteobacteria > Pseudomonadales > Pseudomonadaceae > Thiopseudomonas. The sequence goes on from CAZMLX010000038.1 coordinate 10,576, forward strand.
GCGGCGTATTTGCCTTGTGGATAGCGGCCCAGGAAAGCACTGAAGGCCTGGCTGGCACGTTCCAGGTCACGGGCCTGGATCAGGCTGTAAGCCGCTTCATAATACTCCTGCTCGCGGGCAGGATCACCGGCTGCCACAGCAGGTTGCTGCTGAACGGGCCGGGCTGCAGATTCGGTTTGCGCTGCTGGCTCGCCGGCATTGCCAGATCCATGACTCAAACGGCTATCCAGTGCCTGATAGCGTTCGCGGCTTTCGGTTTCCAGCAGTTTGATCTGCTGTTGCTGTTCTTCCAGCATGCCGCGCAGGCTGGCCATTTCCTGCTGCATTTGCTGCAACTGCATATACAGCTGCCCCTGCGACGATAGCCCGCTGGTGTCGTTGGCGTAGCCGGGTGCCGAAGCACCCAGCATGGCCGCCAGCACAGCGCTTGCGACAAACGAACGGCGCATCGGCTTAGTCACGCAGTTCTACACGGCGGTTCTGCGCCCATGAGGACTCGGAGTTGCCAGCCATAACCGGACGCTCTTCACCGTAGGACACCAGCTCCAGCTGGGCTGGAGACACGCCCTGCAGCACCAGATAGCGCTGTACGGCTTTGGCACGGCGCTCGCCCAGCGCCATGTTGTACTCGCGGGTACCACGCTCGTCGGTATGGCCTTCCAGCACAACACGCTTGCCGCTACCTTTCAGGTCACGGGCATGTACATCCAGCGCACGCATGGCGTCAGACTTCAGGTCCGAGCTGTCGTATTCAAAGTAGAAGGTTTTGATGGCGCGCAGTGCTGCTTCGCTGCTGCTGTCAAACTCGCTGCCATAGCCGGCACCGCCTGCCAGACCAGAGTTGGCACCACCCGCATTGGGATCAAGCATTTCGTTACCCGCTGTGTTGCCACCTTTGGAGGTACAACCGACCGCAACCAACAACGCCAGGGACAAGGCAGTCAATTTGCCATATTTCAGCATTACCATTTTTTACAGCTCCAACACTTGGTTGTTAATGAGTTCAAATTGGCGTTTCAATCAGTTTAAAAAAGGCGACCATGAAGGCTCACGAATTTCCCCTTCAACACCCGGCAGTGCAATACGCACCCGGCCATTGATGGAAGTTAACATCAGCACTCCTTTACCCTGTTGACGCGTGGCGTAGATTACCATGCTTCCGTTGGGCGCAACAGTGGGCGACTCGTCAAGACTGGTATCCGACAAAATGCGCAATGAACCGCGCTGCAGATCCTGGGTGGCCACCTTGAACACGGTGTAGCCATCCTGGCGATGGATCATTACCAGCGTTTTTTCATCGGCCGACAATTTCGGGTTGGCGTTGTAATTGCCGGTAAAGGTTACCCGCTGTGCTTCACCACCATTGATATTGGCCCTGTAAATCTGGGGCCGACCGGAGCGGTCGGAGGTGAAGTACAGGGTCTGCCCGTCCTTGCCCCAGAACGGCTCGGTATCAATGGCCATGTGGTTGGTAACACGGCGCACCTGCCGGCTGGCCATGTCCATTACATAAATTTCCGGGTTGCCGTCTTTCGACAACACAAAGGCCAGCTTGCTGCTGTCCGGCGACCAGGCCGGCGCACCATTCAGACCTTCAAAATTGGTGACCTGCTCGCGGGCACCGGTTTCGACATGCTGCACATAGATCCGTGGCCGCTTTTGCTCGAACGACACATAGGCAATGCGCTTGCCGTCCGGTGCATAGGCCGGCGACAGGATTGGCTCGCGCGACTGCAGCAGACTGACTGCCCGGGCACCATCGTAGTCGGCCCGGTACAGCACGTAGCGGCGGTCATTGACCGGCCCGGTAGCTGTTACAAACAGCAACTTGGTGGAAAATGCGCCACGGGTGCCGGAAATTTTCTCAAAGGCCTGGTCGGCAATATGGTGAGCCAGGTCACGCAACTGCTGCACCGTGCCGGTGACAGTGCCCGAGGCTACCGACTGCTCGCTGGCCACATTGAGCAGATGGTAGCTGATGCTGATACGACCATCAGCCGACGGACGGGCATCGCCGATCAGCACGTACTGGGCATTGACCGCCCGCCAGTCACGGTAAATCACTTCTTGCGGGCGGGCCGGCATGCTGATCATGTGCGAACGGGCCAGTGGCTCAAACAGGCCCGAATTACGCAGATCATTGCCGATAATCGCCGCCACGTCCTCGGGCAGGGCACTGCCGTCCCAGCCAAAGGGCACCACCGCAATCGGCATGGCACGGTCCGCACCCCGAGTGATAACCAGGGTATCCGCAGCCTGGGCCAGTGCCGACAGCACCAGCAAAGGCAGTATCAACAGACGAATCAGTTTGCTCACAGACTTAAATCCTCTGGCCGGAAGGCCATCTTGCGTTTGCGATAGTCGCGCTCATAGGCGGCCCGGTCCAGCGACTGGATTTCGCGTACTCGCACCACGTTTCTGACGGCCGCAATGGCCGAATTGTCAAAAGCCGAATTGCCGCTGCTGCGCACCAGCGAGACCTGGCTGATGGTGCCATCCGGCAAAAACTCGACCTGCAGTTCCACCAGCATGCCACGCCGGGCACTTTCCGGCCGGTTCCAGTTTTCACTGACCAGCTGCACAATCAGGTCATCCAGCCGCCCTATATCCTGGGCCCCCTGGCGGTCGGCCACGCTGCGCTGGAACTGGGGCTCACCATCGCCCAGCAGGTCGGCCAGTGCAGCTGCCTTGCGGTCTTCCTGAGCCCGGCGCTCGGCTTCACGCGCCTTGTCGGCAGCAGCCTTGGCCGCCTGTTCGGCTTCCCGTTTTTTGCGCTCGGCCTCGGCTTTCTGGCGTGCCTGCTCTTCGGCCCGTTTTTTCTCTTCGGCCTGTTTACGCTCGGCTTCTGCTTTTTTCTTTTGCTCTTCGGCTTTCTTGCGTTCGGCCTCGGCCTTCGCTTTAGCTTCCTCGGCGGCTTTCAGACGTGCCGCTTCCGCTTTTTGCAGCTCCAGTTTTTTCTGCTCGGCCGCTTTTTGTTCAGCCAGTTTCTTTTGCTCGGCCAGCTTTTGCTCGGCGGCTTTCTTCTCTTCGGCCGCTTTCTGGGCTGCGGCCTGGGCGACTGCCTTTTTCTGCTCCTCGGCTTGCTGGGCGGCTACCTTGCGTTCCTGCTCAGCCTGGCGGCGGGCGGCCGCTTCACGCTCTTGTTCCCGTTTTTTCTGCTCCAGCTGCTCCTGGTCATAATTGGGCGTGCGGGTTTTCTCCGCTTCGCCGGCGATTTTCTGATTGGTCTGGCTGGTCGCCGAATTTTGTGACTCAAGCTGGTACAGGGTTGCCTTGACCACCGGGCGGGAGGGCGGCAACTCCGGTATGGACGCAAAGCTGACAAACAGAAAAGCCAGCAGCAGCGCATGAATGGACAGCGCCCAGACTACCGGCCAGAAATACCCTTGTGACGGCTGCGGCTGACGCATCAGGGAGCCTCGGTAATCAGGCCGACATCGGTAACGCCAGCCTGTTGCAGGCCGCCCATGGCTTCCATCACGCTGCCGTAATCGACCCGCTTGTCAGCCCGCACATAGACCTGGACTTTTTTGCCCTGGGCCTTGTTCGCCTCCAGCACCGCCGTGGCAGCACGCACCATGGTATCCAGGCTGACCGCCGACTCGTCCACGGTCTCCACATCCACCTCGGTGCCGGTGGTCCAGTAATAGCTTTTGTCTTCCTTGATCGACACGGTCAAAATCACCGAATCGTTGTCTTGCGGCAGTACCTCGCTGCTGACCTGCGGCAGTTCCACCTTGACCCCCTGGTTGAGCATGGGGGCGGTGACCATGAAAATCACCAGCAACACCAGCATCACGTCGATGTAGGGCACCACGTTCATTTCGGCAACGGGCTTTTTACGATTGCGCACGCGCATAATTCACCCCTCCGTCAGGCTTTGGTGTGTACGGAACGGTGCAAAATGGCATGAAACTCTTCGGCAAAGGTTTCATAACGGGCAATCATCACTTCACTGCGGGCAGCGAACCGGTTATAGGCCACCACCGCCGGAATGGCGGCAAACAGGCCGATGGCGGTGGCGATCAGCGCCTCGGCAATGCCCGGCGCAACCGTTGCCAGGGTCGCTTGCTGGACCTGTGCCAGACCACGAAACGAGTTCATGATGCCCCATACGGTACCGAACAGGCCGACAT
>CAZMLX010000039.1:0-14134 GCA_964567275.1 uncultured Thiopseudomonas sp.
ATCAGCATGCCAACCGCGAACGCATTGGCGTGCTGATGGGCTCGGGTATTGGCGGTCTGAGCAATATCGAAGAAACCAGCCAGACCCTGTTCGACAAGGGCCCGCGCCGCATTTCACCTTTTTTTGTACCCGGCTCCATCATCAATATGGTGTCCGGCGTGCTGTCCATGCAGCTGGGCTTGCAGGGCCCCAACCTGGCCATTGCCACCGCCTGTACCACCGGTACCCACTGTATTGGTACGGCAGCCCGCATCATCATGTATGGCGATGCTGACGTGATGGTCGCTGGCGGGGCGGAAATGGCCACCTGTGGTCTGGGGCTGGGCGGTTTTGCCGCCTCCCGTGCGCTGTCCACCCGCAATGACGATCCCCAGGCTGCCAGCCGGCCCTGGGATGCCGGCCGTGACGGCTTTGTGCTGTCGGATGGTTCCGGTGCGCTGATTCTGGAAGAGCTGGAACATGCCAAAGCCCGTGGCGCCCGCATTTACGCCGAGCTGTCCGGCTTTGGCATGAGTTCTGACGCCTACCACATGACCCTGCCGCCCGAAGACGGCAACGGCGCTGCCCGCTGCATGCGCAATGCCCTCTATGACGCCGGGCTGGATGCGGGCGGGCTGGACTACATCAACGCCCACGGCACATCTACCCCGGCCGGTGACCTGGCCGAAGTGCGGGCCGTGAAGTCGGTGTTTGGTGCCCATGCCGATACCCTCAGCGTCAGCTCGACCAAGTCGATGACCGGCCACCTGCTGGGTGCGGCCGGTGCCATTGAAGCCATTTTCAGTGTGCTGGCGCTGCGTGACCAGGTGGCTCCGCCCACCATCAACCTTGACCAGCCGGACGAAGGGTGCGATCTGGATTTCGTTCCCCATCAGGCCCGCCAGCGCAGCATCAATGCTGTACTGTCCAACTCCTTCGGCTTTGGTGGCACCAACGGCAGTCTGGTCTTTACCCGGTTCAACGGGTGAAATCCTGGGTCGACGGCCAGCCGGCACAGCACGTGCCGCTGGCCGATCGGGGCCTGGCCTATGGTGATGGCCTGTTCGAGACCATGCGTGTCAGCAAGGGTCGAATTCCCTTGCTGCCCCGTCACATGAAGCGGCTGGCTGAAGGATGCCGGCGGCTGGGTCTGTCGCTGGACAGCGCCGCCCTTGAACAGCAACTGCATGCTTTTTGTCATGACCTGCCGGCAGCCGTCTGCAAACTGGTGGTCACCCGGGGTGACGGTCTGCGTGGCTATGCTGCGCCGGCTGACCAGCCGCTGCGCATTATTTTGCAGGCCTCAGCCTTGCCCCAGTGGCCGCCGGTTCATGGCCGGGACGGCGTACGACTGTTCCCCTGCCAAACCCGTCTGGCGCTGCAACCGGCGCTGGCCGGCCTCAAACACCTCAACCGGCTGGAACAGGTACTGGCCCGTGCCGAGTGGACTGATCCGGCCTATGCCGAAGGGCTGATGCTCGACAGCGATGGCCATCCGGTCGAGGCAGTGTTCAGCAACCTGTTTATTGTCAGCGGGGGCCGGCTGCAAACGCCCTGTTTGCAGCGCTGCGGTGTGGCGGGGGTGATGCGCTCCCTGCTGCTGGAGCTGGCAACCACCGCCGGGCTGGCCACTGAACAAAAACAACTGACCCTGACTGAACTGCAACAGGCGCAGGAGGTCTTTGTCTGCAACAGCCTGTATGGCATCTGGCCGGTGCTTGAATACAGCGGTCAGCACTGGCCGGCAGGGCCGGTCACCCGTGCCCTGCAACACCAATTGAACGAGTATTTGCTGCATGCTTAGAGCGTTGATTCTGACGGTTGCCGGATTTTTCCTCACTTCGGTGCTGGTGGCTGGTGGTGCCTGGTGGATGTACCAGGACAGCTTGCAGCAGCCGTTGCAGCTGGAGCAGGAACAGGCCCAGCAGGTCACGCCCGGCAGTACGCCCGGCCAGCTGCTGCAAGCGCTGGAGCAGCAGGGCGTGATCCGCGGGGTGCTCTGGCTGCGCATGAGCTGGCGCATGCAGCAGCAAGTGCCGGCGGTACAGGTGGGCGAGTATGCCCTGACGCCCGGCATGACCCTGTCCGATCTGCTGCACAAATGGCAAACCGGCGACCGCATCAGCCACCGCATTACCCTGATTGAAGGCTGGACCTTTGCCCGGGTGCGGCAGGCCCTGGCCGCCAACCCGGTGCTGGAGCAGCACACCACCGAACTCAGCGATGCCCGGCTGATGGCAGCGCTGGAGCGTGAAGGCCAGCACCCCGAAGGGCGGTTTTTCCCTGACACCTACCAGTTCAACCGTGGCCAGTCCGACCTGGATATCCTGCACCAGGCCAACCGGCGGCTGGAAGAGGTGCTGGAACAGGAATGGCAGCAACGGGCCGACAACCTGCCCTATAAAACCGCCGATGAAGCGCTGGTCATGGCGTCTATTGTTGAAAAAGAAACCGGCATGGCCAGCGAGCGTCCCGACATTGCCGGCGTGTTTGTGCGCCGCCTGCGCAAGGGCATGCTGCTGCAAACCGACCCGACCGTCATTTACGGCATGGGCGACAACTACCGTGGCCGCATTACCCGGGCCGACTTGCGTCGCCCGACGCCCTATAACACCTATGTCATCAGCGGCCTGCCACCGACACCCATTGCCCTGGCCGGACGCGAGGCCATTCATGCCGCTCTGCACCCGGCGGCGGGCGATGCCCTGTATTTTGTCGCCCGGGGTGATGGCAGCCACAGTTTTTCCCGCACCCTGGACGAACACAACCGGGCGGTGCGCCAATACCAGCTGAAACGCCGGGCCGACTATCGCTCCAGTCCGCCCCCCGCAGAGGAAAGCCGCTGATGCAAAAAGGGCTGTTTATTACCCTTGAAGGCCCGGAAGGGGCCGGCAAAACCACCAACCGGGCCTGGATGGCGACCCGTCTTCAGGCCATGGGTTATGACGTGGTGCTGACCCGCGAGCCGGGCGGTACCCCGCTGGCGGAAAAAATCCGTGATCTGTTGCTACAACCCCACAGCGAGCCGATGGCTAGTGATGCCGAGCTGCTGCTGATGTTTGCTGCCCGGTGCCAGCATCTGCACCAGCTGATCCGGCCGGCACTGGCGGCCGGGAAAATCGTCATTTGCGACCGCTTTACCGATGCCACCTATGCCTATCAGGGCGGCGGGCGGGGCTTGCCGGCCGAGCGCATTGCCCGGCTGGAGCAATTTGTCCAGGGCGATCTGCGTCCGGACCTGACCCTGCTGTTTGATCTGCCGGTAGCTGTCGGCATGGAGCGGGCCCGCGAGCGGGGTGTTCTGGACCGCTTCGAACAGGAACAGCAGGACTTCTTCGAGGCAGTGCGCCAGGCCTATTTGCAGCGGGCCAGCCAGGAGCCGCAACGCTTTCTGGTGGTGGATGCCAGCCAGCCGCTGGAGCAGGTCCAGCGGCAGCTGGAAAAGGCGCTGCCCCGCATTGGAGGCTTGCTCTATGGCTGAGATGCCGCTCCCCTGGCAGCAGGCGCAATGGCAGGCATTGACCGCCAGTCAGCGCCCGTCCCATGCCTGGCTGCTGCATGGCCCGGCCGGCAGCGGCAAACGGTTGCTGGCCGACCGCTTTGCCCAGTGGCTGTTGTGCCGTCAGCCGGGCGGGCAGGCCTGCGGCCAGTGCAGTGCCTGTCAGCTGTTTTTGGCGCAGACCCATCCCGACCTGTTTTTGCTGCAACCGGAAGAGCCGGGCAAGGGCATCCTGATTGGTGCCGTGCGCGAGCTGGTTGCCGCCATTCAGCAGACTGCCCAGCAGGGTGGCCGCCGGGTGGTCATTGTGGAACCGGCCGAAGCGATGACGGTGGAAGCCTCCAATGCGCTGCTGAAAAGTCTGGAAGAGCCGGGGGCCGGCACCGTGTTTGTGCTGGTCAGCCACCAACCGGGCCTGCTGTTGCCCACCATCAAAAGCCGCTGCCTGTTGCAGGCCTGCCCCAGGCCGGATGCGCAGCAAGCCGAACAGTGGCTGGCGGACTGCCAGCCCGGTACCGATGCTGGTCAGCGGCAACTGGCGCTGCAACTGGCCGCCGGTTCGCCGCTGCGGGCGCACAACTACCTTGAGTCGGGCGTGTTGCAACATTATGACCAGGTCATTGAAGGGGTCAAACAGCTGCTCAAGCGTGAAGCCGGCCCCAGCGAGCTGGCCAGCCGCTGGAAAGATATGGCACCGGTCATGGTGCTGGAGTGGTTTTCCGGCTGGTGCCAAGGGTTGGTGCGGCTGCAACTGGCAGAAAATGAAGAAGCCTGCGGTGTGGCACAGATGCAGCCTGTGCTAGGATACATGGCACGTTTTGCCCGTCCCGAGGCGGTGTTTTCGCTACAGGACTGGATCCACGAGCGCCGCTACAAACTGATGCGCCGGGCGCCGCTGCGCCAGGATTTGTTGCTGGAAAGCCTGCTGACCCGCTGGCTGGCGCTGGTCCGTTCCTGACCGGGAACGGTTATTTTCGAGGAGAGACACCATGGGACTACCTCCCGGGCTGGGTGCACGACACGGCATCCTGTCGCTGACCATCAAGGACAAAGCCGTTCTTTATGCGGCCTATATGCCGTTTATCAAAAACGGCGGACTGTTTATTCCCACCAACAAGGCGTACCAGATTGGCGATGAGCTGTTTTTGCTGCTCAACCTGATGGATGAACCGGAAAAACTGCCGATTGCCGGCAAGGTGGTCTGGATCACGCCACGGGGTGCCCACGGCAACCGTGCCGCCGGTATTGGTGTGCAGTTCAGCGAGAATGACGTTGCCGTGCGCAGCAAGATCGAGAGCTTTCTGGTTGACTCGCTCAAGTCCGACCGCCCCACCCACACCATGTAGAGACCGTCTCCCCATGTTGGTTGACTCGCATTGCCATCTGGACCGTCTGGATTTGTCTGCCTTTGGCGGCAGCCTTGACGCCGTACTCGACTCGGCCCGCAGCAGGGGCGTGGGCCACTTTCTCTGTATCGGCATCAGCATGGACAATGCGGCAGTGGTGCGGGAGCTGGCCGCCCGCTACCCGGATGTCGACTGTTCGGTGGGCGTACACCCGCTGGATCTGGAGCAGGGCCATGCCCCGACGCTGGACTGGCTGCTGGCCGAGCTGCAGCATCCGGGCGTGGTTGCGGTGGGCGAAACCGGGCTGGATTACTACTACCAGACCGAAACGGCTGCCCTGCAGCAGGATTCTTTCCGCATGCACTTGCAGGCCGCTGCGCACAGTGGCAAGCCGGTGGTGGTGCATACCCGTGATGCCCGGGCCGATACCCTGGCGCTGCTGCGCGAGGCGGCTTTGCCGCAGGCTGGCGTGATGCACTGCTTTACCGAAGACTGGGACATGGCCCGGGCCTGTCTGGATCTGGGTTATTACATTTCCTTTTCCGGCATTGTTACCTTCCGCAATGCCGATGCCTTGCGCGAGGTGGCACTGAAGGTGCCGGCCGACCGTCTGCTGGTTGAGACTGACTCGCCTTATCTGGCGCCGATACCGCACCGTGGCAAGAAGAATGTTCCTGGTCATGTGGCTGATGTGGCTGCCTTTTTGGCCGAGCTGCGCGGCGAGCCGCTTGAGCAGCTGACGGATCAAACGACCGAAAACTTTAAACGACTGTTTCCGCTGGCGCGGGTGGCGGGCTGATCCGGTGTGTCATTCCGCCCGTAGCGAAGTGGAGTCGCGGAATCCAGTGAGTGTGTTGTGTATTTCGGTGGTGGCAGGGCGGGGGCAACGCTGCGCAAAGCTGACGCTGGCAGTGCCGAAGCAGGCTTCGTCCCTGCCGCTGAGGCTTTGCTCCGGTTACTCCTGCCCTGCGGCGCACCGATGGGGTGGGGAGGTGGCCCGGCTGCACCGGGCTGCTGTCGCAGGGTTGGCGGTCGAACACTCCTGTCATCCCTCAGGTAGCGTAGTGGTTTTACTGCCAGGGGATTAGCAGTCGAACACCTTCGTCATTCCGCACACAACGTAGTGGTTTTGCTATCTCAGGGCTAGCGTTGAACACTCCCGTCATTCCGCGCGTAGCGAAGTGGAGTCGCGGAATCCAGTGAGTGTGTTGTGTATTTCGGTGGTGGCAGGGCGGGGGGAACGCTGCGCAAAGCGGATGCTGGATCCTGCGAGTGCGCTGCGCTTCCGCAGGATGACGGTGGGGGACTGCGCTTCCACAGGTACGTTACAGATACGTTGGAGTGCTGCACTTGCGCAGGCTGATGTTGAAAGCAGCCTATCAGTCCACTACGCCAGTCACCCGTACTCGCCGGTCGGCGGCGGTGCTGGTTGTTACTTCAACCGGTTTGCGTTCAAGGATCAGTGCGTCGATGTGGTTTTTCAGGGCAATCAGCAGGCCCATCACCAAAAAGGCACCCGGCGGCAAAATGGCCAGCAGGAAGCCCTGGTAGTCGGCAAATACCACCCAGGTCCAGCCGGCGGCAACCGGGCCCAGCAGCAGTTGCATGTTGGCAAATAGCAGGCCGGTGCCCAGCAGTTCGCGGATCATGCCGATCACCAGCAGCACCAGCGCAAAACCCAGCCCCATGATGAAGCCGTCATAGGCCGATGCCAGTACGCCGTTTTTGGCGGCAAAGGCTTCGGCCCGGCCCAGGATGATGCAGTTGGTGGTAATCAGCGGAATGAATACGCCGAGGATCATGTACAGCTGATAGGTATAGGCCTGCATCAGCAGCTCGATGCAGGTGGTCAGGGCGGCAATGATCATCACGAATACCGGCAGGCGGATGGCCGGCGTTACCGCATTGCGGATCAGCGAGACGGCGGCGTTGGAGCAGGCCAGTACCAGCAGGGTGGCAATACCGAGCCCCAGTGCGTTGACGGTGGAGTTGCTGGTGCCCATCAGCGGGCACAGGCCCAGCAGCTGTACCAGCCCGGGGTTGTTCTTCCACAGGCCGTTGAGGGTCAGTTCCTTGTAGTTCACGCTCATGGCTGGTCCTCCGCCGGACGGCTGCTGAGCGCCTGCTCAAACAGGTACGAGTGTTCGGCATCAAAGTATTGCAGTGCCCGGTGTACGGCGGTCACTACGGCTCGGGGGGTAATGGTGGCACCGGCAAACTGGTCAAAATCGCCCCGGTCTTTTTTAACCGTCCAGCGTTCGGCGGCGGTGTTGGCCAGGCTTTTGCCGTTAAAACTGTACACCCAGCCGCTTTTGGCGGTTTCAATCTTGTCGCCAAGCCCCGGGGTTTCCTTGTGTTCCAGCACCCGTACGCCGGCCAGGCTGCCGTCCGCCATAACGCCGATCAGCAGGCGAATGCTGCCGCTGTAACCGTCGGGGGCATTGGCCTGCAGAATCACGGCCGAGGGCTGGCCCTGCCGGGTGGCGACATAGGCCGGCTGCGGGCTGCGGTTGCCCAGCAGGGGGTGGTCGGTCATGACCATGCTGTCGAGCAGATTATTGTCGTAACTGCCGGCCGGCAGAATCTCGCTCAGTGCTTGCAGTTGTGCCTTCTGGCGCTCGTCGTCAATACGGTTGGCGGTACCCAGCTGAATCAGGGCGACCACCGCCACGGTAAGGGCGGCAAACAGCCCCAGTACCGTGGCATTTTTACGGATGGAGCCGCTCATGCTGTCTGCTGACATTCAGGAGTCCTCCGACTTGAATCCACGCCTGGCTTTGGCATGGCCATAGCTGCGGGGACGGGTGAAGTAGTCCAGCGTGGGGGCACACAGGTTCATCAGCAGCACCGAGAAGGCGATGGCATCCGGATAACCGCCCCAGCTGCGAATGATGTACACCAGAACGCCAACTCCGATGCCAAACAGCAACCGGCCACGGGTACTGGTGGCGCTGCTGACCGGGTCGGTGACGATAAAGAAGGCGCCCAGCATGGTTGCACCGCTGAACAGATGAAACAGCGGCGAGCCATTGGATTCCGAACCGCTACCACCCCAGAACACCAGGCTCATGACAAAGAGCGCTGCCAGCATGCCGACCGGGGCATGCCAGCTGTAAACTTTTTTATACAACAGCCACAGCCCGCCCAGCAGAAACGCCAGGTTGACCAGCTCGCTGTCGAGGCTGGACAGCCAGCCAAAGCCGTTATAGCCGCGCCAGAGTTCTTCCAGGGTCAGGCCGGAATTGTTTTTCAGGGTATCCAGCACGGTGGCCTGGCTCCAGCCGTCCGGCCAGGGCGCTCCGGCAAACATGTGCGCCAGTCCGCCGGCGGTGGTAACGCTATGCGGTGCCGGCCAGCTGGTCATGTCCAGCGGAAATGACACCAGCACCACCACATAACCCAGCATGGCGGGGTTGAAGGGGTTTTGTCCCAGTCCGCCAAACAGTTGCTTGCCAAATACCATGGCAAAGCCGGTGGCGACCAGCAGCAGCCACCAGGGTGCCCAGGGCGGCAGTGCCAGTCCCAGCAGAACACCTGTAACCAGTGCACTGTAATCCTTCAGATAAAAACCGATGGGGCGCTGGCGCAGCTTGAGGATCAGGCTTTCAAAGCCGACGGCAAACAGGCTGCACAGCAGCACGTTGAGCAGCGGCCCCAGCCCGAAAAACCAGCAGGACACCAGCAGGCCCGGCACCGTGGCCAAAATGACCCGGCGCATGATGTTGCGGGTGTGTTCATGGCGCACCACATGGGGTGAAGTGACTTGGCTTAAAAACATGATTACTCCGGGGTGCCGTTGTGTTCGGCAGCGGCCAGTGCCTGTTCGGCGCCGGCCAGTGCGTCACGTAGCGGGGCCAGCTCGTCGTCCGGGGCTTCGGCACGCTCGGCTTTTTTCAGGGCGGCCTTGGCCATGGCCAGTTCGATTTTGGCTTTTTTTACAGACTCGCTGACCGCCGGTTTGTCGGCTTTGGCGGGTTTTTCAGCCGAGGCTGCAGCCGGAACCGCCTTGCTTTCTGCCTCGGCCAGCGCCTGCCGGGCGGCTTCGGCAGCGGCTTTCAGCTGGGCAACCTGGGCGTGCAGCTCGGGGGTGTCGTGCTGGGCCAGCTGTTTTTCGGCCTTGGTCAGCGCCACCTTGGCCATGCTGGCGGCGATTTTCAGTTTTTTCAGTTCGTCGGCGGCTACACCATCGCTGCTTGCCGCCGGCTGTTCGGCGGCGGCTTGTTCCTGGGCGGCCTTGGTGCGGGCCAGCCGTTCGGCACGGGCCTGACGCTCGGCCGCCTTGCGTTCTTCTTCCAGCCGCAGGCGCTCTTGGCGGAACTCAAAACGCACCCGGGCCTGTTCGGCCTTGGCCTGTTTTTGCTGCTGCTCACGAATGTCGGCCTTGGCGGCACGGTAGTACTGCACCAGCGGAATGCGTGACGAGCACACATAGGCGCAGGCGCCGCACTCAATGCAGTCAAACAGGTTGTTGGCCTGCAGCTGTTCGTGCTCGCCGCCCTGGGCATAAAACAGCAGCTGCTGAGGCAGCAGGTTGGCGGGACAGGCCAGCTCGCATTCGCCACAACGGATGCAGGCCAGTGCCGGCTCGGGGGCGGGCATTTCCTGCTCGCTACTGGCAATCAGGCAATTGGTGGTCTTGATCACCGGTGCATTGAGGTCGGCCAGGCTAAAGCCCATCATCGGCCCGCCCACAATCACCCGGTTCATCTGTGTGCGGTCCAGTCCGGCCTGCTCCAGCAGCTCGATAACCGGGGTACCCACCAGGCATTCCACGTTCATCGGCTGGCGCAGTGCGGCACCGCTCAGGGTGGTGATACGGGAAATCAGCGGGCGGCCCAGGTACACCGCATCGTGCACGGCGGCAACGGTACCAACGTTCTGACACACCACGCCGATATCGGCCGGCAGGCGACCAGAGGGTACTTCCAGCCCGGTAATGATTTTGATCAGCTGGCGCTCGCCACCGGACGGATACAGGGTCGGGATGCTGACCACATGCCAGGGGCGATCACCGAGTGCGGCACGCATGGCGGCAATCGCCTGCGGCTTGTTGTCTTCAATGGCAATCACCACCTGCTGCGCCTGCAAAAGACGTTGCACAATGGCAGCGCCGGACAGGATGCTGGCGGCCCGCCCGCGCATCAGCACATCATCTGCAGTGATGTAAGGCTCGCACTCGGTACCATTGATAATCAGGGTGTTGACAGCGCCCTTGCGGCCCCGGTGCAGTTTGGTGGCAGCCGGGAAGCCGGCGCCACCCATGCCGCTGATGCCGGCTGCCTGGATGCGCTGCATCAGCTCGTCATCGCTCAGGTTGTCGGGGTTGCATGGCTGAATATCAGGGTGCCACTGGTCTTTGCCATCGGTGGCAATCTCAATGGCGGCAAACGGCTGGCCGGAGGCGTGCGGATAGGGGGCTGGCCCGATGCGCTGCACGATGCCGGAACTGGGGGCGTGTACCGGTGCACCCGGGCCGGTTGGCGCAGCAATCAGCTGGCCCTTGAACACCTGTTCGCCTTCGCTGACGCAGGGCTCGGCCGGCTGGCCAATGTGTTGCAGCAGGGGCACGACCAGCAACTGCGGCAGGGCAGTCTGCTGAATGGGCAGCGTGGTGGACTGATCCTTGTTTTCCGGCGGATGAATGCCGCCGTGAAACCGGTGCAGGGGCCAAACAGTATTCATGCCTGAACCTCCCGGTCGGTGGCGATAATCATCAAGTCCGGAGCGGCCGACGGCTGCTGCCAGCTCCAGCTGCGCAAGTCGCCGGTTACCGGGCGCATTTCAATACAGTCCACCGGGCAGGGTTCCACGCACAGGTCGCAGCCGGTGCACTCGCTGACAATTACGGTATGCATCTGGCGGGCGGCGCCGAGAATGGCATCGACCGGGCAGGCCTGGATGCACTTGGTGCAGCCGATGCACTCGGCTTCGCGGATATAGGCCACCTGAATCGGCTTTTCGCCTTCAACGGCATCCAGGGGTTCGGGTTCGACATCCAGCAGGTCGGCCAGCGCCTGGATGGTGGCTTCACCGCCGGGCGGGCACTTGTTGATTTTGTCGCCATTGGCAATCGCCTCGGCGTAGGGCTTGCAGCCCGGGTAACCACACTGGCCGCACTGGGTTTGGGGCAGCAGGCTGTTGATCTGGTCAACAATGGGGTTGCCTTCCACCCGGAAGCGCACGGCGGCAAAGCCGAGGATGGCACCAAAAATCAGACACAGTACCGCCAGCGTAATAACGGCAACCAGCACCAGACTCATAGCTTGACCAGCCCGGCAAAGCCCATGAAGGCCAGCGACATCAAACCTGCGGTGACCATGCCGATGGCCGCTCCCTGAAAGGGTTTGGGCACATCGGCCAGGGCGATGCGCTCACGCATGGCGGCAAACAGCACCAGTACCAGCGAAAAGCCGACACCGGCGGCAAAGCCGTTGATGCTGGACGCCAGAAAACCGTATTCAACCCGGTTGGCATTCAGCAGCGCCACGCCCAGCACAATACAGTTGGTGGTAATCAGCG
This sequence comes from uncultured Thiopseudomonas sp., assembly GCA_964567275.1. Taxonomy (GTDB): domain Bacteria; phylum Pseudomonadota; class Gammaproteobacteria; order Pseudomonadales; family Pseudomonadaceae; genus Thiopseudomonas. The sequence goes on from CAZMLX010000039.1 coordinate 11,344, forward strand.
GCAGGAAAATGCCCAGCACCCGGTACAGCACCGGGCTGGTTTTTTGCACCAGCATCTCGGTAAATTGCACCACCACGGCAATCACCACGATAAAACTGATGGTGCGCAGAAACTCCAGCTCCAGCGGCTTGAGCACATAGGCTTGCAGCAGATAACTGCAAATGGCCGCCAGTGTCAGCACAAAGGTGGTCGCCAGTGCCAGGCCGATGGCGGTCTCGATTTTTTTCGATACGCCCATAAAGGGGCACAGGCCCAGAAACTGCACCAGCACAAAGTTGTTGACCAGAATGGCGCTCAGCGCAATAAGAACCAGCTCGCTCATGGCAGGATCCAGTAACTCCCGGAATTTTGAGGCCGTATTATCGGTGCGAGGCCGGCAAGGTACAAGGCCGGAGCCGGATACAGACAATAGCTTTTTGATCTAAGATGATAACAGCTGCCATAATGGCGGCCTTTGCCGGCGGCCAGTGTCTTTTTGCCGCAGGCCTGGCTTTCACTCTGGCAGGTTAACAGGAAGTTGAGTGGCAAGAGCCGACAGGCGCAGCGTATACTGCTGCAAAAAGTCCGGTTATAGGCAGCCGGTTGACAGGTTTGTGTAGTGCAGGAATTTCTTTATGCCGTACGATGAACAACGCTTTCCCAGCCTGATGGCCCACCTGACCCGTGCCTGGCGCTCAGAAATGGACCGCCGCTTGCAGGCAACCGGGCTGTCCCAGGCCCGCTGGCTGGTACTCTGGTACTTGCAGCGCTGCGATCAGCCGCCCACCCAGCGCGAGCTGGCCGACATGCTGGGCATTGAAAGCCCGACCCTGGCCCGTACCCTAGATGCGCTGGAAGAAAAAGAACTGGTGCAGCGAGTGCCCTGCACCGTAGACCGGCGCATCAAGCGGGTAGTGCTGACCAAGCAGGCCGGCAAGCAGATCCGTGCAATCGAAGCCATTGCCGCCAGTTTGCGTAAAGAGGTGTTTGGCGACATCCCGCAGGAGCATCTTGAGCTTTGTTATCAGCTGCATAAACAAATGCTGACCAACCTGGAAGCCGCCAGCGGCAGATAGCCCGGCCGGCGGCCAGCTGAACAAGGAGTGTTTTATGGCAGACCCCGACGCTTACCCGCAACTCATCCACCACGGCGCCGCCGCCGGGGTTACCGGTTCCTGTCACCAGCTGTTTGTGGATGAACAGACCAGCTTTCTGATTGACTGCGGCCTGTTCCAGGGTGCGGAAACCACTGACGTGGAACAGGGTGCCGGCAATCGCACCCGCATCGACTTCGACATCAGCACGGTCAAGGCGCTGATCGTCACCCATGTACACATTGACCATGTGGGGCGCATTCCCTGGCTGCTGGATGCCGGCTTTGATGGCCCGGTCATTTGCAGCGAGCCCAGCGCCGAACTGCTGCCCATTGTGCTGGAAGATGCGTTCAAGCTCAGCGTCAGCCGCGAGCGGGAGCTGGTGGACGGCTACCTGAAACTGCTGCGCAAACGCATTATCGCCGTGCCTTACAACCAGTGGCTGCCGCTGTTGAAAGCGCCTAATCCCGCGGTCAGATTACGCCTGCAACGGGCCGGACACATTCTGGGTTCGGCCTGGGTTGAGCTTGAGCTGGCCCCGCCTGCCGGCAGCCGGCTGCCTCGCCGCATTGTGTTTTCCGGTGACCTGGGCGCACCCCATGCGCCCATTTTGCGCCCGCCGAAATCACCCTGGCGGGCCGATCTGCTGGTGCTGGAAAGCACCTACGGTGACCGTCTGCACCCGGGCCGGCGCAACCGTCGCCAGCACCTGCAACAACTGATTGAAACCGCATTGCGTGACCAGGGCACGGTACTGATTCCAGCTTTCAGCATGGGCCGTACCCAGGAAATTCTGTATGAGCTGGAAGGCATTCTGCACGATGCCGGTTGCAGCAGTTGCGTAACCGACCCGCTGCAACTGTTTGCCCGCCAGCCGGATGCCGACCGGCCACCCCGCTGGGAAGACGTGCCGGTGATTCTGGATTCGCCGCTGGCCAGCCGCTTTACCGAAGCCTACCGCCGCCTGCACAGCCACTGGAACGACGAGGCCCGCCAGCGGCTGGCAACTGGCCGCGACCCTTTGCACTTCATGCAGCTGCTGACGCTGGATGATCACGCCGCCCACCAGCAAATGGTGCAGTTTCTGGCCCGCAGTGGCCGCCCGGCCATAGTCATTGCCGGTGGTGGCATGTGCGAGGGCGGGCGTATCGTCAATTACCTGGAGCACATGCTGGAAGACCCCCGCCATAACGTGCTCTTTGTCGGTTATCAGGCCGAAGGCACGCTGGGCCGCAAAATCCAGCGCTACGGGCCGGCCAACGGCTACGTTGACATCAACGGCCAGCGGCGGGTGATTCGTGCCGGTATCGAAAGCCTGGGCGGTTACTCGGCCCATGCCGACCAGGCCGGGCTGGTGCGCTTTGTCACCGGCATGCAGCACTGGCCGCAGCAGATACGGCTGGTACACGGCGAACTGCCGGTGCGCCAGGTGCTCAAGCAACGGCTGGAAGCCGAGTTTGAACGCAAGGGACATAGTGGCCAGGTCAGCATTGCCCGGCCCTATAGTCCGCAAGAAAAGTGACCTTCATCACAGTATTGCCAACCGGCGGGCCGCTGGTCCGCCGCCAACGGCCGGCTATCGACCGGCCGGCGACAGCCAGCCCCGGCTTTGGCATGCTGCAATCAGAGCAAACTCTGGAGAGCAGGGCCTTGAACAAACACTCAAATTACGGGTTTACCCTGGTGGAACTGATGGTCACGCTGGCGGTGCTGGCGAT
>CAZMLX010000040.1:0-14050 GCA_964567275.1 uncultured Thiopseudomonas sp.
GTGAAAGAATGGATTAATATGTTTGGTGATTCGCCAACTGTTCATGCCTGTTATGAAAAAGGAAAACCTGGGTGTGAGGATGCTTATGGCTTTGCTAAAACTATAGAAATTAAATACGAGAAACGCAAATGAAAAGGTCTTTATTGGTTGCAATATTGCTCTTGGGTGGCTGCTCTACTGAGAGGTGGTTTCAGCCGTCTCCTCCCGAGTACAAAGTATGGCGGAAGGAAGGTATGACAGAGCTTGATGTAAGAAAAAAATTCCTGGAGTGCGGTGCAACTTTTCCTGATGGTGACTCACATGTGCAAACTATAAATGAGAGTGCAATGATAACTATGTGTGTTGAAAGCGCTGGGTTTGATCGTGTTGATTATTACACTGGTAGGCCAAATCCTCTTGGGTGGTGCCGAAACTGGCCAGACCTTCCTGCCTGCCAGCCCGGTGCTGAAATTCCTGCTCCCAGCGTGGAGCGCAGATTGAATAGCCATTACTGCAAGATGCGTACGAGCTTTGATTTCTGTTATAACAGATATATGTCAGGTTACAGCGATGCCTGTAAAAGTAAAGAATATCCCTATTACAACAGACGAGGCGATCTGGTATGGAACACTGTTGATGATTGTTTGGAAATGTACGAAGAAAAGACTATAGAAACATGTGGAAGTGCCCACTACAGGCTGTCTGCCGAGTGTTTGCCGTGAGTCATGGGTTTCCGGGGCTCTGTAAGCTGATTGCCTGGCAGTTATTATTTTTTAAAAGGAGTTGAACATGAAGAAGCTGTTTTTTGTTGTGTCGGTGATGGTGTTGTTGTCCGGCTGTGCCGGTTTTGGCAACGGGATCATCAAGAGCAAGCCGGATCTGGCGGGCATTGGGGTGGACCGTAGCAGTTATGACGATGTGGTGCGGGCGTTCGGCCAGCCTGCGATGGCTCGCATCGGCCGGGGCGAGATGTTGTTGCAGTACCTGTACCGGATGCCGGGTGGCGCGGAAGCCAGTCGGGAGCCTGGCAAGGGTTACAAGTATCTGGCGGGCTGCCCCGAGTGTGGCGAGTTGAGTTTTACCTTCCGGCCGGGTGCGAAGCCGGGCAAGTTTACCCTGGCCGGTATTGCCATGTCTGATGCCGGGCTGGATAAGCAGGTGGCGCAGGGGCTGGCGCTGCTGCAGGCTGGCAGCTATCAGCAGGCTTATCCACTGGTGTTGCAGGCCGCCGAGGGCCATGCCAGCGAGGCCCAGTATAATCTGGGGCTGATGTACATCTATGGGCATGGCGTTGAGCGGGACTATGCCCGGGCACGTGACTGGCTGGTAAAGGCTGCTGCCACCGATCACCCGGGTGCTCTTTATGATCTGGGAGCCATGTATATGAATGCCGAGGGGGTGGAGCTGGACCCTTTGAAAGTGCTGGGGCTGTATGAGCGTTCTGCCAGCCTGGGTTTTGCACCGGCCATGGGTGAGCTGGTCCGGCTGTACGGGTTGATGGGCGAAGAGGAACGCAAGGCGCACTGGGCTGCCAGGCTTGAGGCGTTGCCGCAGTCTGATTAGCATTTGCCGGGCTGCCGGTCTTGTGCCTGTTGCTGGCGCTGGCGCCAGATGCTGGCACCTTGACCGCTACGCTTTTGCCGTAAAAGCACGTATAATCCCCGCTCTTGTATACCGCCGTTTTCCGGTTTTAACCGGTTGACGGCAACTTGTTGATTTTTAACCTAATGACTGGAGTCCTCCATGGCCGTACAACGCACCTTTTCCATCATCAAGCCCGACGCCGTTGCCAAGAACGTAATCGGTGAAATCACCACCCGTTTTGAAAAAGCCGGCCTGCGCGTTGTTGCGTCCAAAATGGTTCAGCTGTCCGAGCGTGAAGCGGGCGGCTTCTACGCCGAGCACAAAGCTCGTCCTTTCTACGGTGACCTGGTCAGCTTCATGACCTCCGGTCCTGTCATCGTTCAGGTTCTGGAAGGCGAAGACGCCATTGCCAAAAACCGCGAGCTGATGGGTGCCACCAACCCTAAAGAAGCCGCCGCCGGTACCATCCGTGCCGATTTCGCCGAGTCCATCGACGAGAACGCTGTTCACGGTTCCGACTCCGAAGCCGCCGCTGCCCGCGAAATCGCCTTCTTCTTCGCCAGCACCGAGCTGTGCGACCGCATCCGTTAATTTCGGACGCAGTCAGGCGAAACAGGTGAATCCATGACAGAAGTACATACCCCCAAGGTCAACTTGCTGGGCATGACCCTGGCACAGTTGGAAGCATTTTTTGAGCAATTGGGCGAAAAACGCTTCCGTGCCGGGCAGGTGATGAAATGGATTCATCATTTCGGCGTAGACGACTTTGCCGATATGACCAATGTCGGCAAGGCGTTGCGTGAAAAGCTGGAAAATGCCGCTTATATCTGCGGTCCGGAAGTGGTGAGTGAAGACATTTCCGAAGACGGCACCCGCAAGTGGGTGATCCGTGTGGCCAGTGGCAGTTGTGTGGAGACCGTATACATCCCGCAAAATGGCCGTGGCACCCTTTGTGTTTCCTCGCAGGCCGGCTGTGCGCTGGACTGCAGTTTTTGTTCCACCGGCAAGCAGGGTTTCAATAGCGACCTGACCGCCGCCGAAATCGTGGGACAGGTGTGGGTGGCCAACAAGTCTTTTGGCACCATTCCCGCCAAGATGGATCGTGCCATCACCAACGTGGTGATGATGGGCATGGGCGAGCCGCTGCTCAACTTCGACAATGTGGTCGCCGCCATGGGCATCATGATGGATGACCTGGGTTATGGCATTTCCAAGCGCAAGGTGACGCTGTCCACCGCCGGTGTGGCACCCATGGTCGACAAACTGGCCGAGGTGATCGACGTATCGCTGGCACTGTCGCTGCATGCGCCCAATGACGCGTTGCGCAATCAGCTGGTGCCGATCAACAAGAAGTATCCGCTGGCGGTGATTCTTGACTCGTGCAAGCGCTACATTACCGGCCTGGGCGAAAAACGTGCCCTGACCGTTGAATACACCTTGCTGGCCGGGGTCAACGATCTGCCGCAACATGCTGCCGAGCTGGCGGCCCTGTTGCGTGATGTGCCGTGCAAGATTAACCTGATTCCTTTCAACCCCTTCCCGCATTCCGGTTATGAACGGCCAAGCAACAATGCCATTCGTCGTTTTCAGGATATTCTGCATCACGAAGGTTACAACGTTACCGTGCGTACCCCGCGGGGCGATGATATTGATGCTGCCTGTGGGCAGCTGGTGGGTCAGGTTCAGGACAGGACCCGGCGCAGCGAGCGCTATATTGCCGTGCGCCAGTTGAACGCCTGAGTGCGTATTAAGGAGAGCGCCATGTGGCGAAAGAAAACGCTGGCATTGGGATTGATAATGGCTCTGGCCGGATGTGTGCAGAGTGGTGTGGCCCCGGTGTCTTCAAAAAGCGGCCAGGCCCGGCAGGCCCAGATTGATCTGGCCAAGGGCTATTTGCAGGAAGGCATGACAGCCGAAGCCAAGCGTCCTTTGCAGGCTGTTCTGAAGGACGATCCATCCGATCATGAGGCCAACGAGGTGCTGGCGCTGGTGTTTCAGCGCGAAATGGAGCCTGAGCTGGCCGACAAGCACTTTCGCAAGGCGCTGGGCAGCAAGCGTGAAGCCCGGGTGCTGAATAACTATGGCGCTTTTTTGTTTGACCAGGGCGCCTATGAAAAAGCCATGGATATTTACACCGAGGCAGCCGGCGACACCATGTATAGCGGCCGTTCCTGGGTGTTCGAGAGCATGGGCAATACGGCCCTGAAACTGGAACAGCCGGACAAGGCGGTGCACTACTATGAGCGGGCGCTGCGACTGAATGCGCGGCAGGCGACCAGCCTGCTGGAACTGGGCTATCTGTCGTATGGCCGGCAGGATTTTGTCAGTGCCCGTCATTACTACGAAATGTTCAGTGCGCTGGGCGAACAGAACGCCCGCAGTTTGTTGCTGGGCGCACGGTTGGCCCGTGTTTTTGATGATCGTGACCGTGCTGCAACCCTTGGACTGCAGTTGAAACGTTTGTACCCCGCCAGTGTCGAATACAAAACTTTTCAGATGGAGCAATGATGAGCGAGTTAGAGGCGGAAGTAACCGAAGGGCAGGGCGAGCCAACTTTGCCGGGCCTGACCTTGCACAAGGAACGTTTACAGCAGGGGTTAACGGTGACCGAGGTGGCGCACCGGCTCAACCTGACCGAGTCGGCGATCAACAGTCTTGAGGCCGACAATTACGCAGCGCTGCCCGGCGTTACCTTTGTACGGGGTTATATTCGCTCCTATGCCCGGTTGCTTGGCCTGAATGCTGACCAGCTGGCGATGCAGTATGGCGAAACCTCGGCGACGACACAGGTGAAACCCTTGCCGGTTTTGAGTCCTGAGCGCCGTCGTCGTCCACGCAGCCGCTTTATGCTGCTGGGGCTGGTGCTGTTTGTGGTGGCGCTTGCCGTAGCCGGTTATCTGGCGCTGGAAGAGCAGGGCAGCCGCAGAATTGTGCAGTCTGATGAACAGGAGCCGGTGTTTTCGCGGCTGGAAATGGAGCGGGCCGATGGCACCCTGCATGTCCAGAGCCTGGATGACCTGGATGCCCGTACCGCCCGGATGCCGGTGGCTGAAATCAATCTGGATGCGCTGCAGCTGAATGAGGCTGGCGACAGCCTGCCGCAGACGGAAGCCAGTTCGGCCGCCACCGGAGATGACGTGGCGGATGAGGCCGGCCATGAGACCGATGATCAGGTGGCAGCCAGTCTGCCGCCGGTCAGTACCTTGCAGCTGGTGTTCAATGAAGAGTGCTGGATTCGTGTGACTGATGTGCATGGCGAAGAGCTGACCAGCGGGCTGAAGCCTGCCGGCACCACGCTGATGCTGGACGGCGAGGGTCCGTTCGAGCTGCATCTGGGTAATGCCCGGGGGATGCGCATTCTGTTCAAAGGCCAGGAAGTGGACTTCCAGGACAGCATCCGGGGCAATGTTGCCCGCATCAAACTGGGTTGACTGAACGTGCATAATCCTTCCCCGATCAAGCGCCGTATTTCCCGCAAGATCCATGTTGGCAATGTGGCCGTGGGCGGCGATGCCCCCATCAGCGTGCAGAGCATGACCAACACCGACACCAACGATGTGGCGGCAACCGTGGCGCAAATTCGCCGCCTGGAACAGGCCGGTGCCGACATCGTCCGGGTTTCGGTGCCGACCATGGAAGCGGCCGAAGCCTTTGGCCTGATCAAGCAACAGGTGCAGGCGCCGCTGGTGGCGGATATTCATTTTGACTACAAGATTGCCTTGCGGGTGGCCGAGCTGGGTGTGGATTGTCTGCGCATCAACCCCGGCAACATTGGCAACAACGATCGCATCAAGGCGGTGGTGGACGCCGCACGTGACCGTGGCATCCCGATCCGTATCGGTGTCAACGCCGGTTCGCTGGAAAAGGATCTGCAGAAAAAATACGGCGAGCCCACGCCCGAAGCGCTGGTAGAGTCGGCGCTGCGCCATGTCGAGCACCTGGACCGGCTTAATTTTCCCGACTTCAAGGTCAGTGTAAAAGCATCCGATGTGTTTATGGCGGTGGAAGCCTATCGCCAGCTGGCCAAACAGATTGAGCAGCCGCTGCATCTGGGCATCACCGAGGCCGGTGGCCTGCGTTCCGGCACCGTCAAGTCGGCGGTGGGACTGGGCATGCTGCTGGCCGAGGGCATTGGCGACACCATCCGGGTGTCGCTGGCGGCTGATCCGGTCGAGGAGATCAAGGTCGGTTTCGACATTCTCAAGTCGCTGCGCCTGCGTACCCGGGGCATCAACTTTATTGCCTGCCCCAGCTGCTCGCGGCAAAATTTCGACGTGGTGAAAACCATGAACGAGCTGGAAGAGCGGCTCGAAGATGTGCTGGTACCGCTGGATGTGGCGGTGATCGGCTGCGTGGTCAACGGCCCCGGCGAAGCCAAAGAGGTGGATTTGGGCCTGACCGGTGGCTCGCCCAACCTGGTGTATATCGACGGCACCCCCGCCAGCAAACTGAACAACGAACAACTGGTCGATGAACTGGAACGCATGATCCGTGATCGTGCGGCTGTCAAACTGGCCCAAGAAGCGGCAGTGATTGCCCGCAGCTGAGTCATCAAGGAATTTTTGTGAGCAAGACCCTGCAAGCCATTCGTGGCATGAACGATGTTCTGCCGGAGCAAAGCCCGCTCTGGCGCTATTTTGAACAAAAGGTCGCTGGTGTGCTGGACAGCTATGGCTATCAGCAGATCCGCATGCCGATTGTCGAGTTTACCGAGCTGTTTCGCCGCTCGATCGGTGAAGTGACCGACATTGTCGAAAAAGAAATGTATACCTTCGACGATCGCAACGGCGACTCGCTAACCCTGCGCCCCGAAGGCACAGCCAGCTGTGTGCGGGCGGTGATGGAGCACGGCCTGATCAACAATGGTCTGGTGCAAAAACTGTGGTATGCCGGTCCGATGTTTCGCCATGAGCGTCCGCAAAAGGGCCGTTACCGCCAGTTTCACCAGGTGGGCGTGGAAGTATTCAACTTGCCCGGTCCGGACATTGATGCCGAACTGATCCTGCTCACCTGGCGGTTGTGGCATGCGCTGGGCATTGCCGACAGCGTCACGCTGGAGCTGAACAGTCTGGGTACTTCCGAATCCCGTGCTGCCTACCGTGCTGCTCTGGTCGAATACCTGAACGGCCATTTTGACCAGCTGGATGAAGACAGCCAGCGCCGGGTTGGTACCAACCCGCTACGGGTGCTGGACTCCAAAGACGAACAAACCCGGGCCATTTTGGCGCAAGCGCCCAAACTGGAAGACTATCTGGACGAAGAATCGCGCAGCCATTTCGCTGGTGTGCGTGCCCGTCTGGATGCCGCCGGTGTGCCCTATGTGCTCAACAACCGGCTGGTGCGCGGGCTGGATTACTACAGCAAAACCGTTTTTGAATGGACCACCGACAAGCTGGGTGCCCAGGGAACCGTGTGCGGTGGTGGCCGTTACGATGCGCTGGTCGAGCAGATGGGCGGCAAGCCTGCTGCCGGTGTCGGGTTTGCCATGGGCGTTGAACGCTTGCTGCTGATGCTGGAAACCCTCGACAAGGTCCCGGCCGAGCTGCAACAGCAAGTCGATGTCTATTTTTGTGCCTTTGGCGAAGCGGCCGAGCTGGCGGCGGTGCAGTGGGCCGAGCGCATCCGTGATGCCATCCCCCGCCTGCGCCTGCAGGTCAATGCCGGCGGTGGCAGCTTCAAGAGCCAGTTCAAAAAGGCCGATCGCAGTACAGCGGCCTATGCACTGATTCTGGGTGATGACGAATTGAACAATCACAGCATTGGCCTCAAGCCGTTGCGTAACGATCACGAACAGCAAACCATCGCCCTGGAAAACCTGACCGGTTATCTGGATGCGCTGTTTGCCACAGCCTGACGGGAGCCCCCTGTGAGTAATTACACCGAAGAAGAACAGATTGCCCAGCTCAAAGACTGGTGGAGTCGTAACGGCAAGCCGCTGCTGACCGGTGCCAGCCTGGCGCTGGTGCTGGTGTTTGGCTGGCAGTACTGGCAGAAGAGTCAGAGTACCCGTTCGGAGCAGCTGTCGGTGCTCTATCAGCAGCTGCTGGAGCAGGCGATGTCCCCGGTTGGCCTGGAAACGGCAGAGGCGGTCAGCCTGCTGGAGCAGCTGGTCAAGCAGGATGCCAATCATGCCTATACCCAATATGGCCGCCTGCTGGTCGCCCGGTTGGCGGTGGATGAAGACCGTCTGGCCGATGCGGCGTCCGAGCTGCAGCAGATTGTCGACAAACCGGCCACCGCCGAGCTGGGCGAGATTGCCCGCCAGCGGCTGGCCCGGGTGCTGGCGGCGTCCAGTGAGCCCGAGCAAGGCCTGGCACTGTTAAGCGGCACGGCGCCGGCGGCCTTTGTGGCCGCCCGCCAAGAATTGAAAGGCGACCTGCTGGTACAGCTGGGCCGACTGGACGAAGCACGTACTGCTTACGAGCAGGCCCGTGATGCCATGGCAGACACAGGTGCTGCCGGAACCCTGATGATGAAACTGGACGACCTGAGCCAGAAGGATGCCTGACATGCGACGCATTATTCCTGTATGTGCAGTACTGGCAGCGGCGGTATTGGCCGGTTGCGGTGGCAAGGGCTCCGGCAAGGAAGTGGCTCCGGCGGCGCTGGAAAAGCTGGATGCCGAGGTGGTACTCAAGACCGAATGGAGTGCACGGGTCGGTGACGGCCAGGGCAAACTCTGGACCAGTCTGCAGCCTGCCATCGACAGCGGCCACATTTACGCAGCGGATGCTGCTGGTGTGGTGACAGCGCTGGACCGCTATGACGGTAAAAAAGCCTGGCAGCGCAAGTTCAAGAAAACCACAATTACCGGCGGTGTCGGCGTGGGTAGCGGCATGGTGCTGCTGGGTACCATGGCTGGTGAAGTATTGGCACTGGACGCCGAAACCGGTGACGAACTGTGGCGTAGCCAGGTCGGCAGCGAAGTGCTGTCGGCGCCGGGCACCAACGGCGAAGTCGTGGTGGTGCAAACCCAGGATGACCGCATCATCGGGCTGGATGCCTACAGCGGCAACCGCATCTGGATTCATGAAAGCACGCCTGCGGTGCTGACCCTGCGTGGCACCAGTGCCCCGCTGGTAACCGATTATGTGGTATTTGCCGGCCTGTCGACCGGCAAGGTGATTGCCCTTGAGCTGGAGCATGGCTTGCCGCTGTGGGAACAGCGCATTGCGGTACCGGGCGGCCGTACCGAGCTGGACCGCATGGTTGATGTTGACGGCAGCCTGGTGCTGCGTGACAACGTGCTTTATGCCTCTGCCTATAACGGCCATGTGGCCGGGCTGGATGCCGAAACCGGCCGGGTGCTGTGGCAGCGTGAAGCCTCCAGCCATGCCGGTGTTGCCCAGGGGTATGGCAACGCCTATGTCAGCCTGGACTCCGGCGTGATTGAAGGTATCGATGGCCGTTCCAGTGCAGTGCTGTGGAGCAACGACAAACTGCTCAACCGCCAGCCTACTGCGCCGGGCGTGTTTTCCACCTATGTGGCGGTGGGCGACCTCGAAGGTTACCTGCACCTGCTGAGCCAGGTGGATGGCCGCTTTGTGGGTCGTACCCGGATTGACAGCAAAGGCATGCGGGCAGCCCCCCTGGTTGATGGCGGCTGGCTGTATGTCTACGGCAATGGCGGCAAACTGGTGGCGCTGACCATCAAATAAGCCTGCCTGTTTGCCGATGTGGCCGCTGTCGTGTTGACGATGGCGGCCTTTGCGTTTTTACTGAACCACTATTTTCAGCCCCTGCCGCCGGATTCCGGCCGGGCCGGGGCCTTTATCCGGAGGAGCCCATGGTTCCCGTTATTGCCCTGGTGGGCCGGCCCAATGTTGGCAAATCCACCCTGTTTAACCGTCTTACCCGCAGCCGGGATGCCATTGTTGGTGATATTCCCGGGCTGACCCGTGACCGTCAGTACGGCACTGCCAAATGGCAGGGACGTGATTACATTCTGATCGATACCGGCGGTATCTCCGGTGACGAGGCCGGCATTGACGCCAAAATGGCGGCGCAATCGTTGCAGGCCATTGAAGAAGCTGATCTGGTGTTTTTCCTGGTGGATGCCCGTGACGGCCTCTGTCCGGCCGACCAGCATATTGCCGAACACTTGCGCCGCCGTGACAAGCGTACATTGCTGGTGGTCAACAAGACTGACAACCTTGACGTGGAAATTGCCCGGGCCGAGTTCAGCCCGCTGGCAGTGACCGAGACCCTGGGCATCTCCGCCTCTCATGGCCGTGGCGTACAACAGTTGATGGAGTCTGCGCTGGGCGATATCGAGCCTGAGCCGGAAGAGGAGTTTGTTGAGCTGGCCGAAGGAGAAGACCCGGTACGCATTCCTGGCCCCAGCGAAAAGGACGGTATCAAGATTGCCGTGATTGGCCGCCCCAACGTTGGCAAATCAACGCTGGTCAACCGCATTCTCGGTGAGGAGCGGGTGGTGGTCTACGATCAGCCCGGGACCACCCGTGACAGCATTTATATTCCGTTTGAGCGTGAAGAACGCAAATACACCCTGATTGACACCGCCGGTGTGCGGCGTCGTGGCCGTATCCATGAGGACGTGGAAAAATTTTCGGTGGTGAAAACCCTGCAGGCGATCAAGGACGCCAACGTGGTGATCTTTGTGGTCGATGCCCGCGAAGGCATTGTCGAGCACGACCTGAGCCTGCTCGGTTTTGCGCTGGAGTCCGGCAAAGCGCTGGTAATGGCGGTCAACAAGTGGGACGGCATGCAGCCGTCTGAACGGGACTACGTCAAGGTCGAGCTGGAGCGCCGGCTGTATTTCGTCAACTTTGCCGACATCCACTTTATTTCAGCCCTGCATGGCACCGGCGTCGGTCATCTGTATGGCTCGGTGGAGCAGGCCTTTACTTCGGCGATTACCCGCTGGCCCACCAGCAAACTGACCAACATTCTGTTGGCTGCCGTGCAGGAGCATCAGCCGCCGATGGTCAATGGCCGGCGTATCAAGCTGCGCTACGCCCACCTGGGCGGTGCCAACCCGCCGCTGATCGTGATTCATGGTAACCAGACCGACCATGTGCCCAAAGCCTATGTGCGTTATCTGGAAAACACCTACCGGCGGGTGCTCAAGCTGGTCGGCACGCCGATTCGCATCGAGTTCAAAGGCGGTGACAATCCTTATGCTGACAAGAAAAACACGCTGACCGATCGACAGGTCAACAAGAAGAAGCGTCTGATGGCGCGCAAGAAAGAAATGGAATACCGCAAGAAGCGCAAGGCCAGGTAGGCTGTTGGCCAATTCGGGGTCAGAGTAATTCGGGGTCAGAGTCACAATTCTACGAATTGTGACTCTGACCCCGAATTACTAAAACGCAGGCAATAAAAAACCCTCGAAGCCGAAGCTTGAGGGTTTTTCAGAATTGGTGCCCAGGAGAAGACTCGAACTTCCACAGCCGTAAGGCCACTAGTACCTGAAACTAGCGTGTCTACCAATTCCACCACCTGGGCAGAGCAAAACGTCAAATGCCAAAAAAGTTAAATAATGATTTGGTGCCCAGGAGAAGACTCGAACTTCCACAGCCGTGAGGCCACTAGTACCTGAAACTAGCGTGTCTACCAATTCCACCACCTGGGCACATACATCAATCATTTTTACAATTTTCATTGCAACGCTGACGTGGTGCGGGCGAGAATATACGTCTCCGGAAATCGTTTGTAAAGCCCTGGGCTAAAAAAATCTTCAGACGACCGGGTTTTTCATTAAAAAGGACAAAGCAATTTTGAAATCCAATTGGCAGGGGCATGACCCCGAAGCCGCACAAGAAGCGCAAAAGTACGACAACCCCATCCCCAGCAGGACGCTGATCCTGCAACACCTGGCCGAGCGTGGTGCGCCGGCCACCCGCGAACAGCTCTGTGCCGAGTTCGGCCTGAGCAGCGAAGACGATATTGAAGCCATCCGCCGCCGCCTGCGTGCGATGGAACGTGATGCCCAGCTGGTCTATACCCGCCGTGGCGCCTATGCCCCCATTGACAAGCTGGACCTGATTGCCGGCCGGGTGCAGGGCCACCGTGACGGCTTTGGCTGGCTGCTGCCCGAAGGCGAGGGCGAGGACATCTTTCTTAGCCCGGTACAGATGCGCAGCGTATTCCATGGCGACCGGGTGCTGGTACGGGTGTCCGGTTTCGACAAGCGTGGCCGCAAGGAAGGCGTGATTGCCGAAGTGGTCGAACGTGCCCGTGACAGCCTGGTGGGCCGCTACAACGAAGAAAACGGCCTCGGCTTTGTGATTCCCGACAACGTGCGCATGCAGCACGAAATCATCATCAGCCCCGGCATGGCCGGCGGCGCTACCGTCGGCCAGTTGGTCGAGGTGGAAATTACCCACTGGCCGACCGGCCGCATGCCGGCGCAGGGCCGGGTGGCCCGGGTGCTGGGCGACTATATGGCGCCGGGCATGGAAATCGACGTGGCCATCCGCAACTACGACATTCCCCACGAATGGCCGGAGGCGGTGCTTAAAGAAGCAGGCAAGTTCAAGGACGAGGTGGCCGACAAGGACAAGCTCAAGCGGGTAGACCTGCGCGACCTGCCCTTTGTCACCATTGATGGCGTGGATGCCCGCGACTTTGACGATGCCGTCTATTGTGAACCGGCGCTGGGTGGCTGGCAGCTCTATGTGGCCATTGCCGACGTGTCCCACTATGTACAGGTGGGTTCGGCGCTGGATGCTGAAGCGGCCAAGCGGGGCAACTCGGTGTACTTCCCCGAGCGGGTGATTCCGATGCTGCCGGTGGAGCTGTCCAACGGCCTGTGTTCGCTCAATCCCGATGTGGACCGGCTGGCGATGGTGTGCCGGGTGCAGTTGTCCCGTAACGGCAAGATGCAGGATTACTGCTTCTTTGAGGCGGTGATCCGCTCCCATGCCCGGCTGACCTATGATGAAGTCAGCGATATTCTGGAGCATCCCGACAGCGTTGAAGGCAAGGCGGCCATCAAAAAGCGCAAAGCACTGGTGCCGCACTTGCAGCAGCTGTATGAGCTCTATCAGGCGTTGGCCAAACAGCGTCATCAGCGCGGCGCCATCGACTTTGAAACCCGCGAAACCTATATCGTGTTTGGCGACGACCGCAAGATTGCCGAAATCCTGCCGACCGAGCGCAACGATGCCCACAAGCTGATTGAAGAGTGCATGCTCAGTGCCAACGTGGCCATGGCCGATTTTTTGCACAGCCACAAACTGCCGGGCCTGTTCCGCATTCACGACGGTCCGCCGGAAGCCAAGCTGGAAAAACTGCAGGGTTTTCTCGGCACCCTTGGCCTGACCCTCAACAAGGGCAAGCAGGCGCCGACGCCCAAGGACTACCTGCGCCTGCTGGAGCAAATCCGCGAACGGCCGGATTTCGAACTGATCCAAACGGTGATGCTGCGCTCGCTCAGCCAGGCCGAGTACAACCCCGAAGACATCGGCCACTTTGGTCTCAATTACGATTCCTACACCCACTTCACCTCGCCGATTCGCCGTTACGCCGACCTGCTTAACCACCGGGCGGTGCGCAGCATCATCCGCTCGCGCCGGCAGTCGCCGCATGTTGAACGGGCCGGTGCCGGCCCGCTGGCCAAGGCGAAGATTTACCCCTATGACCTGCCACGGCTGGAAGCTATTGGCGAGGCTGTCTCCGGTACCGAGCGCCGGGCCGACGAGGCCACCCGTGATGTGGTGACCTGGCTCAAGTGCGAGTTTATGCAGGAGCGGGTAGGCGAAACCTTTAGCGGCGTGGTGACATCGGTGACCGGTTTCGGCCTGTTTGTCGAGCTGGATGACATCTATGTCGAAGGCATGGTGCATATCACGGCGCTGCCGGCCGACTATTATCATTTTGAAGCGGTCTACCACCGTCTGGTGGGCGAGCGTAGTGGCCGCAGCTACCGGCTGGGTGACAGCATTGAAGTGGTGGTGGCCCGGGTGGATCTGGACGAGCGCAAGATCGACTTCGAGCTCAGCGTCGCTGAACAGTCCGCACCGGTGACCCATAAAACGGCGCTGACAACCCCGGCTGCAGGCAAAGGCGGCAAGAAGCCGGCCAAAAAAGCCGAGGATAAACCTGCCAAGAAAACGGCCGGCAAAAAAGCCAAGTCTGCCAAAGACAAGGGCAAAAAACGCAAGGCCGTGAGCAAATCGAGGAAGTCTGGCTACTATGAGTGATCTGGAACAGGTATATGGCATCCATGCGGTCAGCGCCCTGCTGGCCCACCATCCCAAACGGGTCAAACAGCTGTGGCTGGCCCGTGGCCGACAGGATGCCAGCGTTGATGCCCTGCGTGAACAGGCGCATGCCGCCCGCATTGAAGTGCGGGACATCGAGCGCAGCGAGCTGGATGACAAGGTGGATGGCGTGCATCAGGGCGTGCTGGCCATGGTCAGCCCCAGCCAGATCTGGGGCGAAAACATGCTCGACGAGCTGCTGGAGCGTGCCACCGAGCCGCCCTTGTTGCTGGTGCTGGATGGCGTCATGCGCCAGCCGG
>CAZMLX010000041.1:0-7398 GCA_964567275.1 uncultured Thiopseudomonas sp.
ATGCTGCAAATTTCGTCCTTCTGGAACGCTGGCGACAGCCTGCAGCTCAATCTGTTCGGCACCGAAAACGGGCTGGACTGGCTACAGGCACAACAGGCCCAACGTCCTGACAGCGAACTGAAAACCCTGCTTGGCGAACGCTTCACCCGCAAACTGGCCAGCGCCCTGCTGGAACACTTTGCCATCGACAACCGTCCCATGCGCCAGTACGGTCCGAGCCAGTTCGACGCCATTGCCGGCCAACTGTGCAACTGGAAAATTACCCCGGCCGGCACCGAAGGCTACCGCACCGCCGAAGTCACTCTGGGCGGCATCAACACCGACGAGATTTCATCCAAAACCATGGAGTCCCGAAAACAGCCCGGCCTGTACTTTATTGGCGAGGTGCTGGATGTCACCGGCCATCTGGGCGGCTTCAACTTTCAATGGGCCTGGGCCAGCGGGCATGCGGCGGGAGAGGCGGCATAGCCTTAAAACGACGACCCTGGCTGCCGTAAAAACTCCAGTTCTTCAACAGTAGACTCCCGCCCCAGTACCGCATTGCGATGGGGATAGCGGCCAAAGCGGTCAATGATCGCCTTGTGCAGCAGCTCAAACCGGTACGAGCCGACACTGGCAAACTCGTCAAACAGCGCCACGGCCTGTTCGTGCACCTGTGCGGACTCACTGTGCATGTAGGGCATCAGCAAAAAACTGCGCTGGTTTTCATCCGCAAGCTGCTGCAGGGCGCCGCTGCGTACCGCCTCCTGGCTGAGCACCAGCGCCATGCCGTCCTGGGTAAAAGCACCCGCCTGGTTGCGGTAGATATTTCTGGAAAACTGGTCCAGCACAATGATTTCCGCCAGCCGTCCCAAAGCCGTTTCACGCCAGTGCGCCAGCTCACCGGCCGCTGCCTGTTTCAATAATGCGCTAAAACGCCCGCTTATCTGCTCATCCAGTTGGCTACTGCCCTTAAACCACCGGTCAGCAGTCAACTCTGTAAAC
Source organism: uncultured Thiopseudomonas sp. (assembly GCA_964567275.1). Classification (GTDB taxonomy): domain Bacteria; phylum Pseudomonadota; class Gammaproteobacteria; order Pseudomonadales; family Pseudomonadaceae; genus Thiopseudomonas. The sequence continues at coordinate 985 of CAZMLX010000041.1, forward strand.
CAGAAAGACAATACCTGTTGCATAACGTTCTCCTACCCGACCCAGGCAATAGCTGCACAGTGTACAGACAGCCCCATGCAAACCCGCTAAAATACCCGACTTTTGTAGTATCCCTTTGCACGAGTCCGCCATGACCACCCCTTTTCGTTCCGAACTGCTGTGCCCCGCCGGCACCCTGAAAAACATGCGTTACGCCTTCGCCTACGGTGCCGATGCCGTGTATGGCGGCCAGCCGCGCTACAGCCTGCGTGTGCGCAACAACGATTTTGACCACGCCAACCTGGCGCTGGGCATCAACGAAGCCCATCAGCAAGGCAAGAAATTCTATGTGGTGGTCAACATTGCCCCGCACAACGCCAAGCTGAAAACCTTTATCAAGGACATCGAGCCGATCATCGAAATGCAGCCGGATGCGCTGATCATGTCCGATCCCGGCCTGATCATGCTGGTTCGCAAGCATTTCCCGCAGCAGGACATCCACCTGTCAGTGCAGGCCAACGCAGTCAACTGGGCCAGTGTCGACTTCTGGCACAAGCAGGGGCTGACCCGCGCCATTCTGTCCCGCGAGCTGTCGCTGGAAGAAATCGAAGAAATCCGCCAGCAAGTACCGGCCATGGAGCTGGAAGTCTTTGTGCACGGCGCACTGTGCATGGCCTACTCCGGCCGCTGCCTGCTGTCGGGCTATATCAACAAGCGTGACCCCAACCAGGGCACCTGCACCAACGCCTGCCGCTGGGAGTACAAAACCCACGAAGCCAAAGAGAACGAACTGGGCGACATCGTGCATAAATACGAGCCCATCGCCGGCGTACAGCAGATTGAACCGGTACTGGGTGTGGGCGCACCAACCGACGAAGTATTCCTGCTGGAAGACTCCACCCGTCCCGGCGAATACATGTCCGCCTACGAGGACGAGCACGGCACCTACATCATGAACTCCAAGGACCTGCGCGCCGTGCAGCACGTCGAGCGTCTGATCAAGATGGGCGTGCACTCGCTGAAAATCGAAGGCCGCACCAAGTCCCACTACTATGTCGCCCGCACCGCACAGGTGTACCGCAAGGCGATGGACGATGCGCTGGCCGGCAAGCCGTTCGACATGTCACTGATGGACACCCTTGAATCACTGGCCCACCGTGGCTACACCGAAGGCTTCCTGCGCCGTCATGTGCACGATGAATACCAGAATTACGAATACGGCCATTCCGTGTCCGACAAGCAGCAGTTTGTCGGCGAGCTGACCGGCGAGCGCAAAGGCGATCTGGCCGAAGTTATCATCAAAAACCGTTTCAGCATCGGCGACAGCCTGGAACTGATGACCCCTCAAGGCAACCTGACCTTCGACCTCAAGCACCTGGAAGACAAAAAAGGCGCTGGCCGTGACGTAGCGCCCGGCGACGGCCATGTGCTGTACCTGCCCGTTCCGCAGGAAATCGACCTGGACTATGCACTGCTGATGCGCAATTTCTAAGCAAGCCACTTCAGGTCACTGGATTCCGCAACTGCGCCAGGTGCGAAATAACGGAACCGGGCGGTTGCCCGCTCAAGCCGGGCAACGACAGGATGGTGATTCGTCGGACGATAACGGTAATGCAGCGGGCAACCACGGGCGAGGCAATATACGACGCATAAAGGTCCGGGTGAGACCTGCAAAAGCCTCAGCGTGCGGGACGAAGCTTGCTTCGACACGGGAAGCGCAGCTTGACGCAGGTCTCACCCGGCCCCTACACCAGTAACAGCGGGTAAAGCCCAGTCCCCATGCCCCAAACCTAAACCGATGCGCTTTACCCGGAGGCCGGTTTGTCAGCGGCATGGACCAGTTGTCTGTTCAACAACACGGTCACTTCCTGCGCCGGCATGGGCCGGGCAATGTAATAGCCCTGAATGGCGTCGCACTCCATGGTTTTAAGGAGCTGCATTTGCTCCCGGGTTTCCACCCCTTCCGCCACCACATGCAGGTCCAGACTATGCGCCAGGCTGATGATGGAGCGTACGATGGTGACATCCCTGGAGCCGGTGGTCATTTCCCTGATAAAACTCTGATCAATTTTCAGGCCGCTCACCGGTAGCCGCTTCAGATAACTGAGTGACGAATAGCCGGTGCCAAAATCGTCAATGGCAACCTGCACACCCATCAGATGAAACACCTTCAGGATATGCACCAACTGCTCCAGGTCATCCGGCAACTGGCTTTCGGTCAGCTCCAGTTCCAGCAGGGCCGCCGGCAACCCGGTTTCTTCCAGAATGCGCCGCACCAGTCCCAGCACGCTGCCACCACGCAAATGCTGGGCCGACAGGTTGACCGAAACCTGTACCGGCATGCCTTGCGCATGCCAGCTTTGCGCCTGGCGGCACGCCTGGAAAAAAATTTGCTCACTCAGTTCACCAATCAGGCCGGTTTCTTCGGCCAGTGGAATAAACTCCGCCGGTGAAATCATGCCCCGCTCCGGATGCACCCAGCGTGCCAAGGCTTCCACTGCATAAGGCAGGCCATCCACCAGCCGCACCTTGGGCTGATAAAAGGCCTGAAAATGACCCTCTTTAAGGCCCCGTCGCATCTGCTGCTCCAGCACCAGCCGTTCTGCGCCAACCAATGGCAAGTCGGTGTGATACAACTGATAGCGGTCGCCACCCAGGTACTTGGCGTGCCGCCACGCCTGACCGGCCTGACTCAGCAGAACATCGGCATCAACCCGTCGCCCCGGCTCCAGCAGCGCCAGCCCCATCGACAGACTAAGCAGCAACTCCTGTCTTTCCAGTATGAATGGCTGGCGCAGGCCCTGCAAAATACGCTCGGCGGCTGCCTCGGCTTCAGCCTGCGATGACAAACCGGTCCAAAGCAGCATGAACTCGTCGCCGGCCGAGCGGGCCATGGCCTGTACCGGCGCTGCCAAGTGCTGCAAACGCCGGCTGACCTGACGCAGAATTTCATCACCCACATTGCCGCCCAGGCTTTCGTTCAGCACCTTGAAACGGTCAAGGTCCAGACACATCAGCACCAGCAATCCCTGGCCCTGCTGTTCCAGCCCGGCAATCCGCTCTTGCACCGTCTGCCGGAACAGGCCGCGATTCATCAGCCCGGTCAGGCCATCATGACGCATCAGATATTCCAGCTGTTTGCGGGTAACTGACACCTGTGACGATTCTGCCAGACTCGCCATATGTTCCGTTGCGCCAGCATGTCCGTCCGGCGCTTGCTGCCACCGGCTCTGCTGCTCTGCAGCAGCCAGCCAATAGCGGGCCCACAACTGTCCTGCCCAGGCAGCCAGATATAGCAAGGCCAGCGGTTGCCCCTGTTGCTGCCCCGGGACAATAAAGCACAACACACACAGGGCAACCACAACCGGAGCGGTATATGCCAAAAAGCTGGCCCAGCAGGCCGAGGTGGCCCGCCCGGTTAACGGCAGCGACAGCAGCAGTGCCGCCAGCAACAGCGTGTGTTGCCACACGTCGGCATGCAGCAGACCATAAACCAGCACTGCCGCCTGCAGCACCCCGCACAGCAAAGCCCCGCACAGTGCCAGCATATACCACCACCCAAGCTTTTGCGGCGATTGCAGGCGGCTAAAACGGTGCGACGCCCAGCTGCGCCCCAGCCACAACCCCGCCAGGCAGAAACCGGTAGCCGCCAAGACGGGCAGGGGGACAACGGGGAACAACACCAGCATCAGACACAGGCAAAACATGACCAGCCCGACCTGCGGCAGCCATGACCGTGTATAGAGCTTTTGGGTCCGGTAATACAGTTCGCCTTGTGCATGACTGGCGTACAACCCGGGAGTCCTGTTCATTGAGTATTGGCTCCATCCCTTCTATAGTTGTGCCGCATCAAGCACCTTGCTGCCAGCGGCGATTCGTGAGTAAACCAGCATTGCCTGTGACTGAATACCCTCAAAACGCCATCTTTGGCCATAAAACGCCCTGATTCTTGCCCGCAAAAGCTGTCACTCCATTTTTATACTGGTTAGACCTTCCCACCATGATTGATGACGTTTCCTGCCTGCTCAACGACCTTAACGATGCCCAGCGCGAGGCGGTAGCCGCTCCGCTAGGCCAGCAACGGGTGCTGGCGGGTGCCGGCTCCGGCAAGACCCGGGTGCTGGTGCACCGCATCGCCTGGTTGTGCCAGGTGGAAGATGCCGGTCCGCACAGCATTCTGGCAGTGACCTTCACCAACAAGGCCGCCGCCGAAATGCGTGAACGCATCAGCCAGCTGCTCGGCCGCAGCCCGCAGGGCATGTGGGTCGGCACCTTTCACGGGCTGGCCCACCGCCTGCTGCGGGCGCACTGGCAGGAGGCCGGTTTGCAGGACGGTTTCAGCATCCTCGACAGCGATGACCAGTTGCGCATCGTCAAGCGGGTGATGACCGAGCTGGGGCTGGACGACAAGCGCTGGCCGCCCAAGCAGGCGCAGTGGTTCATCAACGGCCAGAAGGACGAAGGGTTGCGCCCACGCCATATCCAGCCGGCCGGCGACCTGTTCCTGACCACCATGGCGCAGGTGTATGCCGCCTATGAGGACGCCTGCGCCCGCCAGAACGCGGTGGATTTCGGCGAGCTACTGCTGCGCACGCTGGAGCTGCTGCGTGACAACACCGGCCTGCTGGAGCACTATCAGCGCCGTTTCCGTCACATCCTGGTCGACGAGTTCCAGGACACCAACGCCGTGCAATATGCCTGGCTGCGCCTGCTGGCCGCCAACGCCTCCAGCCTGATGATCGTCGGCGACGACGACCAGTCGATCTATGGCTGGCGCGGCGCACGCATCGAGAACATCCAGCAGTTCAACCAGGACTTCCCGAAAAGCCAGACCATCCGTCTGGAGCAGAACTACCGCTCCACCGCCACCATCCTCAAGGCGGCCAATGCGCTGATCGACCACAACAGCGGCCGGCTGGGCAAGAACCTGTGGACCAGCGATGCCGACGGCGAGCCGATCCGTTTCTATCAGGCCTTCAACGAGCAGGATGAAGCCCGTTACATTGTCGAGGTCATCGAACAAGCACTGCGCCAGGACGGCCTGCAACGCCAGGATATTGCCATTCTCTATCGCTCCAACGCCCAGTCGCGGGTGCTGGAAGAAGCGCTGCTGCGGGCGGCCATTCCCTACCGTATCCATGGTGGCCAGCGCTTTTTCGAGCGTCTGGAAATCAAGAATGCGCTGGGCTACCTGCGCCTGTTGCGCAGCCGTCACGATGACGGTGCCATTGAGCGCATCATCAATGTACCCACCCGCGGCATTGGCAGCAAAACGCTGGAACAGCTGCGCGACTTTGCCCGCGAGCACAGCTGTTCGCTGTGGCAGGCCATGCAGCAGATGACCGAGCACAAGCTGCTGGCCGGCCGCGCCAGCAATGCCATTCAGGCCTTTATGCTGCTGGTGGATCAGCTGGAAATCGCCACTACCGGACTGCCGCTGCATCAGTGCACCCGTCATGTGATTGAGCACAGCGGCCTGCTCAGCTATCACGAGCAGGAAAAGGGCGAAAAAGGCCAGTCACGGGTGGAGAACCTTGACGAGCTGGTCAATGCCGCGCAGGCGTTCAGCCAGGAACCGGATGATGAAGAAAGCATGCCGCCGCTGGTCGCCTTCCTCGACCACGCCGTGCTGGAAGCCGGCGAAGCCCAGGCCGCAGAACACGAAGACAGCGTACAACTGATGACCTTGCACAGCGCCAAGGGGCTGGAGTTCCCGCTGGTATTCATGGCCGGCATGGAAGAAGGACTGTTCCCCCACAAGATGAGCATGGACGGCGCCGACGGGCTGGAGGAAGAACGCCGGCTAGCCTATGTGGGCATCACCCGTGCCATGCAGCAGCTGTACCTGACCTGCGCTGAAGTGCGCTGGCTGCACGGCACCGAAAACAGCAGCCCGCAATCACGCTTTATCCGCGAAATTCCGGCAGAGCTGGTGCAGGCGGTGCGCATGCAAAGCAACAGCAGCCGCAGCCCTGCCTTCGGCAAACCGGTCAGCAACCTGTTCCAGGGCAGCAGCGTACCGGACACGCCTTTTAGCCTGGGCCAGGCCGTACGCCACCCGGTGTTTGGCGAAGGTGCGATTCTCAACTTCGAAGGCGCCGGCGCCCAGGCCCGGGTGCAGGTGCATTTCGCCAGCGAAGGCAGCAAATGGCTGATGCTGTCGTTTGCCAAGCTGGAGGCGGTTTGATTTTGGCTTCGGTGTGGCCGGCAGGGTGAGGCGCTGCGCAAAGCTACACTGCCAGCCTCGAAGCACGCTTCAATCCTGTTGCTGATACTTTGCTCCGGCCTCGCCCTGCCTGACTCAATACCTTGCCGCTGGTGGAGGAAGTGGCCCGACCAGCGGCAGGCGGACACTCACCAGCAACCCGCCCAGCTCGCTGTCCTGCAACTCAAGCTGGCCATGCAGGGCATTGACGATATCCTGCACAATGGCCA